>NZ_JBEZXS010000077.1:0-18291 GCF_040638185.1 Streptomyces sp. NPDC026672 | reverse complement strand
CCCCCCAGGTCATCCGTTCGACAGGGGGGACCAGTCATGCCGGGCCCGGAGGCCAGCGGCCCTCTTGCAGGACCGCCAAGAACATAACGGGGGACACGGGCCGGGCCGAGACCGACCAGCCGGACCACGCACGGGCCCGCCCCGCGAAGCCGACCCCCTCGGACCGACCACCGAAGGACCCCACCCAGCAACACAGCAAGCCCACTGCCACGCGGACAATCACGCCAGGCCCCCCGGGTCGCAGCCGGGCCAGGCGGGTGGGCCGTGCAAGACCGACGCCCTCGGGTGGGCCAGCGCGGCGGGCGGGCTCCCGCGTGGGTGATCGCGCCGGGCTCACCGGGGCACGGGTCATGTCGGATTGCCCAGGTCTCGGGTCAGGTCCAGGGCGAGGAGTCGGTCGGCGTAGGCGTAGGTCTCGAAGCGGGCGCCGTCGGGCAGGGCGTCGTCGGTCTCCACGGAGGCCAGGACGCGCAGCACCCCGGGCACGTCGAGGTCGTCCTCCCAGGCCGCCCGCAGCCGCCCCCTGACCTCCTCGGGGACGGCCCGTGACGGCTGCCGCGCCCAGGCGGCCACGGCGCCGCGCCAGCGCGCGAGGGTGCGGGCCGCGTCGTCGAGGGTGGACGGGTCGAGCCGGACGGGGGAATCCCGCCCGGCCGCGAGCAGGGCCAGCCGCAGGGCGCCGGGGTCGACGACGGCCCGGACCCCGCCCTCCCGCAGCACTCCCGCCGTGTCCTCCACCCGGGCGACCCGGACGAGCAGCCCCCGCTCCGGCGGGGCGGCGTCCGCACCGGCCACGTGGACGATCTGGGACTCGCCCAGGGCGGTCGCGGGGTCGTGGGCGTCCTCGAAGGGGCGGACGCCCAGCGTCGCGGCGGCGGCGCGGAGTCCGGGGCGGTGGTCACCGGCGGAGAGCAGGGACCAGACGGGGGTGCCGCCGAGTTCCAGGGCGCGGACCAGGAGGTCGGCGGTGAGAAGCACCCGCAGGGCGGTGGGCGTGAGGTCCGGCGCGTGGGCCTCCACACGGGTCAGGCCGCGGCGGGCGGGGGCGGCGTGGACGGGTTCACCGGTTCGGTCGTCGACGATGCGCAGCACGGGGTGAGCGTAGGCGGGTGAACGCCCGTACGCAGGACGTCGGCGCCGATTCGCGTCACCGCGGCGGCCGTGGCCCGGCGATCACGGGTCCCGGGTCCCGGATCCGGGAATCATGGACCCCGCGGCGGCTGTTGCCCCCACGACACGTTCGGCGGACGGCAGGAGGCCCCCATGTACGGCGACGAGGCGACGATCCGGAAGATCCTCATGGAGACCGGGAACACCTGGGCGGTGGTCGGCCTGTCCGCGAACCGGGCGCGGGCCGCGTACGGCGTGGCGGAGGTGCTCCAGCGGTTCGGGAAGCGGATCGTGCCGGTGCACCCCAAGGCCGAGACGGTGCTCGGCGAGCCCGGGTACGCCTCCCTGGAGGACGTGCCCTTCGACGTGGACGTGGTCGACGTGTTCGTGAACAGCGCGCTCGCCGGTCAGGTCGCGGACGAGGCCGTGGCGAAGGGCGCGAAGGCGGTGTGGTTCCAGCTCGGGGTGGTCGACGAGGCGGCGTACGAGCGGACCCGGGCGGCCGGGCTGGACATGGTGATGGACCGCTGCCCGGCGATCGAGATTCCCTCCCTGCGGTAGGAATCCCCCGGGGACCGGACGTCCCGGCGGTAGCGGCCGCCCTGCCGTGGCTGACGGGACATCGTCATAATGCTCGCGTGACGCTCCCCACCCCCGAGTCCGACTCCCCCACCCCCCACCCCGGTTCCTCCTCCGCGCGGCACCGCACGGTCGTCGTCGTGGGCGCCGGACCCGCCGGACTGGCCCTCGCCAACGTCCTGCGGGCGGCCTCCGTCGACTGCGTGGTCCTGGAGACCGAGGACCGGCGGTTCATCGAGACCCGGCCGCGCGCCGGGGTGATCGAGGAGTGGGCGGTGCACGCGCTGCGGGAGCGCGGCCTCGCGGGGAACCTGCCAGAGCGGGCGCAGCCGCACACCGCCTGCGAGTTCCGCTTCGGCGGCGAGCGCTACCGGTTCGGCTACCACGAGCTGACGGGCCGTCACCACTACGTGTACCCCCAGCCGTTGCTGGTGACGGACCTGGTCCACGAGTACGCCGACGTGCGGGGCGGCGACATCCGCTTCGGCGTGCGGGACGTACGGCTGCACGACCTGGACTCGGACCGGCCCTCGGTGTCGTACCTCTGCCCGGACACCGGTGAACGCCGGGTGCTGCACTGCGAGTTCGTCGCGGGCTGCGACGGCGCGCGCGGGGTGACGCGGGACGCGCTGCCGCCCGGCCGGGTCCGGATCGCCCGGCACGACTACGGCATCGGCTGGCTGGCGCTGCTCGCCGAGGCGCCGCCGTCCGCCGACTCGGTGGTCTTCGCCGTCCATCCGCGCGGCTTCGCCGGACACATGGCCCGCAGCCCCGAGGTCACCCGCTACTACCTCCAGTGCGCGCCGGGCGACACCCCGGACGACTGGCCGCACGAGCGCGTGTGGGCGGAGCTGCGCGCACGGCTCGCGGCCGAGGGGGCGCAGCCGCTCACGGAGGGCCGGCTGCTGGAGAAGCGCGTGCTCGACATGCACGACTACGTGGTCGAACCCCCGGGGTACGGGCGGCTGTTCCTCGCCGGTGACGCGGCCCACCTCGTCGCGCCCATCGCCGCCAAGGGCATGAACCTGGCGCTGTACGACGCGTTCCTCCTCGGTGACGCGCTGGCCGCGTATCTCACCGAGGGCGACGGCAGCGGCCTGGACGGCTACGCGGACGCGAGTCTGCGGCGGGTCTGGGACTACCAGGAGTTCTCGCAGTGGCTGTCCGGCATCTACCACGGGCCCGCCTCCGACGATCCGTTCGTCGCGGGCACCGCCGTGGCCCGGCTGCGCCGGCTGTTCACCTCGCCTGCCGCCGCGCGGGCGTTCGCGGAGCAGTACCTGGGCGCGGCCGAGACGTACTGACACCCGGCCGGCCCTGCGTCCCGGCCGGCCGCCCACCCCGGTCAGCCCTCCGGCTCGGCCGGTTCTCCGTTCTCGGTCTGCGTCTCGGACTCCGTCTCGGTCAGCCGGTGGTCGGCGACCTTCAGCGCCTCGTCCACGAGGCGGCGCAGATGTCCGTGGCGCAGTGAGTAGACCACCCGGCGGCCCTCCTTGCGGGTGTTCACCAGACCGGCCAGCCGCAGTCGGGCCAGGTGCTGGCTGACGGCGGGCCGGGCCGCCCCGCAGACCTCGGTGAGCGTGCTGACGTCGGCCTCCGACTCGGCGAGGGCGTGCAGCAGCGCGAGGCGGGTGCGGTCGCCGAGGAGCGCGAGGAGGTCGGCGGCGAGCGCGAACTGTTCCTCGCCCGGGGTGCGCGGGTGCGCATGGATCGCAGGTGACAGGTGCATGCGTGCGCTCATACGCACATAATGGCTCCGTGGGCCTCACGCGTCCACTCCCGCGGCGGAAGGGGTTCGACGTGAACGAGCGGCACGAGCAGGGGCACCACACGCACGGCCACCACCACAGCCACGATCATGACCATGGGCACGACCAGGGGCACGGCCACACGCACGCGCCCACGCGTGGTGAGCGCCGGACGGCGGTCGCCCGGTTCCGGCACCGCCTCGCCCATCTGCTCACCCCCCACTCCCACGAGACGGCCGACAAGCTCGATCCGGCGCTGGAGTCCTCGGCCCGCGGTCTGCGGGCGCTGTGGGTGTCGCTGGCCGTGCTCGGGGCGACGGCCCTGGCGCAGGCGGCCGTGGTCGTCGTCTCCGGCTCGGTGGCACTGCTCGGCGACACCGTGCACAACGCGGCCGACGCGCTGACCGCCGTCCCCCTGGGCATCGCCTTCGTGCTCGGCCGCCGGGCCGCGACCCGCCGCTTCACCTACGGCTACGGCCGGGCCGAGGACCTCGCGGGCATCGTGATCGTGCTGACCGTCGCGGCCTCGGCGGCGTTCACGGCGTGGGCCGCCGTGGACCGGCTGCTCGACCCGCGGCCGGTCGCGCACGTGCCCGCCGTCGCGGTGGCGGCGCTCGTCGGGTTCGCGGGCAACGAGTGGGTGGCCCGCCACCGCACCCGCGTCGGGCGGGAGATCGGCTCGGCCGCGCTGGTCGCCGACGGGCTGCACGCGCGCACGGACGGCTTCACCTCGCTGGCCGTGCTGCTGGGCGCCGGTGGTTCGGCCCTGGGCCTGGAGCTCGCCGACCCGCTCGTGGGTCTTGCGATCACCGCGGCGATCGTCCTGGTGCTGCGGGACGCGGCGCGCGAGGTGTTCCGGCGGGTGCTCGACGCGGTGGACCCGGAGCTGGTGGACCGCGCCGAGCGCGCGGTGCGGGAGGTGCCGGGCGTGCGCGGGGTGGGCGAGCTGCGGCTGCGCTGGATCGGGCACCGGCTGCGGGCCGAGGTCGCGGTGGTGGTGGACGGCGAGGTGAGCGTCCGTGAGGCCCACGCGATCGCCGTCGGCGCGGAACACGCCCTGCTGCACGCCGTGCCCCGGCTCACGGCCGCCCTGGTGCACGCGGACCCGGCGCCCGCGCCCGGCGAGCGGGACCCTCATCTGGCCCTCGCCCACCACCAGGCGGCGTGAACGCCCCGCCGTGCGACGGCGGCACGTGAACGTCCCTCTGCGCGACCGCGGCGGGCGTGCGTCCGCGGTGCGCGGGGTCAGGCGACGCCCAGTCCCTCGACGACCACCGCGCCCGGCAGCTGGGCGAACGCCTTGCCCGGGACGAGGAGTTTGCCGCGCCGTCGGCCGCTGCCGACCAGGACGTAGGGCAGGTCCACGACGGCCGGGTCCACGAACAGGGGCCAGTCGGCGGGGAGTCCGACGGGGGTGATGCCGCCGTACTCCATGCCGGTCTCGCCGGTCGCCGTGTCCATCGACGCGAACGACGCCTTGCGGGCCTCGAGTCGGCGGCGGACCACCCCGTTGACGTCGACCCGGGTGGTGGACAGGGCGAGGCACGCGGCGAGCCGGGTCTCGCCCGCCCGCTTCCCGGCCACGACGACGCAGTTGGCGGACCGTTCGAGGAGATCCCGCCCGTAGTGCTCGACGAAGACCGCGGTGTCGGCCCATTGCGGGTCGGTGTCGACGTACACGATCTGCTCGGCGGGCACCGGGCCCCGCCAGGCGCGGACGGCGTCGGCGACCGGGCCGACGAGGTCGTCGACGCAGTCGGTCACGGGCAGGGCGGTGTCGAAGTCTCCGAGGGGCGCGCGCATGACCGCACGCTAACAGCCCCGCGCGGGACCGTTCAGCGCACGGGCGGGACCGAGACGGCCATGACCAGCTCCGCCGGAATCCCGCCCTCGTTGCCGTAGGTGTGCGGGGCGTCCGCCTCGAACGAGGCGCTGGCGCCGGCCGGCACCCGGTGCGGGACCCCGTCGACGGTGAGGGTCAGCTCGCCGGACGTGACGTGCACCAGCTCGACCGTGCCGGAGGGGTGCGGGTCGGAGGGGCTGTTCTCGCCGGGCATCAGCCGCCAGTCCCACAGCTCCAGCGGCCCGGGGGCCTCGGTGCCGGCGAGGAGGCGGTTGTAGCTGCCCGCGTCGGTGTGCCAGAGGCGGACGGCCCGCTCGGCCGGAACGATCCGGACCTTGGGGCCCTGCTCGTAGTCGAGCAGGGTGGTGATGCTGACGCCGAGGGCGTCGCCGATCTTGACGACCGTGCCCAGGCTGGGGTTGGTGCGGGCCTGCTCGATCTGGATGAGCATGCCCCGGCTGACGCCCGCGCGGGCGGCCAGGGTGTCCAGCGTGAAGCCGCGCTCACCGCGCCAGCGCTTGACGTTGCGCGCCAGGGACTGGGTCAGCAGGTCGAGGTCCGACACATCACGTCCAATGTCATGGATGTCTGGGTTCGAAGGGCTGAACTACGGTGTGCTGCACCTGATCGTTCACCGAACTGTACTGCGCGGGGCACCTCCCCGGCGGCGGGTGTCATGCCCCCCGCGTCATCCCTCCGTGTCAGCCCTCCACGTCACCCCTCCCCCTCATCCGTCCGCGTCGAGTTCGGCCAGCCTGGCCGCGGTCTCGTCGTCCAGCGCGGACAGGGCCAGCAGCTGGTCGGGGGTGACGCCGTCGGGGATCGGCACGGGCGCGGGTGTGCGCAGCGGCGGCTGCCAGCCCCCGTCGGGGGTCCAGCGCCGGACGACCCGTGCCGGGGCGCCCGCCACCACCGCGTGGTCGGGCACCGTCCCGCGGACCACGGCGCCGGCCGCGACGACCACGTTGCGGCCGATCCGGGCGCCCGGCAGGACCACCGCGCCGGTCCCGATCCAGCACCCGGTCCCGATCTCCACCGGCTCCATCCGCGGCCACTGCCGGCCGATGGGCTGGTGCGGGTCGTCGTAGGAGTGGTTCGTGGAGGTGACGTACACGTACGGCCCCACGTAGCAGTCGCTGCCGATGGTGACGGTCGTGTCCGCGATGACGTGGCTGCCGCGGCCGAGGACGACGCCGTCGCCGATGCGCAGGATCGGGTCGGGGCCGAGGTCGAGGCCGGGCATCAGTCCGGCGGTCAGGGTGACCTGCTCGGCGATGATGCAGTGGGCGCCGAGCCGGATCCACGGTTCGCCGAAGACCGTGCCGAGCGGGAAGGCCAGTCTGGTACCTGTTCCCATCGCGCCGAAGCGGAAGCCCGCGGGGCGTTCGGCCGTGACGGAGCCCGTCCGCCGGGCCCACTCCCAGGCCGCGTGGACGGCGCGCTGGGCCAGTCGGCCGCGCCAGGACGAGAACGTGTTCTTGGGCTTCGGCACGGGCTCACGTTACTCAGCGGTCGCCCCGCGTCGAGAGGGCGGGCCTCTGTGATCTTTGCCCCACGGGGTGCCGTACGGTGCGTCGTACGGCGGACACGAGGAGACGGTGATGACGCACAGCGCGCTGGTCGTGGGCATCGGCGGCAAGGAGCCCCGTATCGACGCGGAGGCGTTCGTGGCGCCCACGGCGTCCGTGATCGGGGACGTGACGCTGCACGCGCGGGCGAGCGTCTGGTACGGCGCGGTGGTGCGCGGCGACGTGGAGCGGATCACGGTCGGGGCGAGCGCGAACGTGCAGGACAACGCCACGCTGCACGCCGACCCAGGGTTCCCGGTGACCGTCGGGGAGCGGGTGTCGATCGGGCACAACGCCGTGGTGCACGGGGCGACGGTGGAGGACGACTGCCTGATCGGCATGGGGGCGACCGTGCTCAACGGGGCGGTGATCGGGGCGGGTTCGCTCGTCGCCGCCCAGGCACTGGTGCCACAGGGGATGGTGGTGCCGCCGGGGTCGATGGTGGCGGGGGTGCCGGCCAAGGTGCGGCGGGAGCTGAGCGCGGAGGAGCGGGAGGGAGTGACCCTGAACGGCACGCTCTACGCGGACCTGGCGCAGGCGCACCGACAGGTGCACGAGTAGGGCCGAGTGAGGTTCGCGGGTCGGCGGGGCGTGTCTCAGTCGCCGGCGCCCACGGGCTCCGCCTGCTTCTGCGCCTCGTGCGCCTCCTGGGCCTTCTTCGCCCGGCGCCTGATGAGCAGCATGGAGGTCAGGCCGATCAGGACCGCGGCCGCCAGGCCCAGGTACGAGAACCGCTTCAGCCAGTCCTCGGCGACGATGCCGACGTAGTAGACGACCGCCGTCGTACCGCCCGCCCAGCAGATGCCGCCGAGGAGGTTGGCGGTCAGGAACTTCCAGTACGGCATCTGGAGCACACCCGCGAGCGGGCCGGCGAAGATGCGCAGCAGGGCGACGAAGCGGCCGAAGAAGACCGCCCACATGCCCCACTTCTCGAAGGACCGCTCGGCGGTGGCGACGTGCCCCTCGCTGAAGTGCCGCGGGAACTTCCTGCCGAGCCAGGCGAGCAGCGGGCGTCCGCCCTTGCGCCCGATGGCGTAACCGATGGAGTCGCCGATCACCGCGCCGGCGGTGGCGCAGACGCCGAGGACGACCGGGTTGACGCCCGAGTGCTGGGAGGAGAGCAGCGCTGCCGAGACGAGGACGATCTCGCCCGGCAGGGGGATGCCCAGGCTCTCCAGGCCGATGACCAGGGCCACCAGGGCGTAGACGGCGGCCGCCGGCACGGTGTCGAGCCATTCCTGGACGTGCAAGGCCGGTTCCTCCCCTGTCGGGTGCCTTTACCCGGGCCGCCGCATCGAGGGGCGCGCCCACGGGAAGGCTACCTGGTCACCGGTGGCGCACGGCGTACCCGAGTCCGCCGTGCGGCACCGTTCCGCCGACGGTCCTTCGGTTTTCGGACATCCGCCGGTCATACGGAACGGGAAAGCTCCCCGCGGATTCCCCCGCCTCGCTTCCCCAGGTCGTCCCGTGCGGCCCGATGTGGAAGGACGACGTGCCCCGTGTCCTCACTGTCCCCGGTGTCCCCGCCCGAGCCCGATGCCCCGCCGTCCCCGCTGACGGCTCCGGGCGCGGACACCTCACCGTCCCCGCTCGCGACGGCCCGTGCCGACGTGCCGCTGCCGCCCCCGCTCGCGGCGGCCTGCCCCGAGGGTGCGCTGGCCGCCCCGCTGGCGGCGGTCTGCGGCGACGCGTCCCTGTCCCCGCTGGGGACGCCGCGCTCCCCGGCGTCCTTCATGACGACCCGCTCCGCCCGGCTCGCGCTGTGTCTGGCGCCGCTCCTGCTGGTCCTGGCGTGGGGGCTGGTCAACCGGCCGCTCATGTACGAGGGGGCGGCCCAGCTGGTCGCGGCCGACCCGGGGTGGCTGCTGGCCGGGGTGGGCTTCACCGCCGTCGGCTTCGTCGCGGCCTCCTGCGTGCGGCAGGGGGCGCTCCCGGACCGGCTGCCGCCGGGGCTGCTGCTGGCCTCGCAGTTCGCCGCGGGCGCCGCGAACCACGTCCTGCCCGCGGGACTCGGGGCGCACGCCGTCACCCTGCGCTTCATGCGCCGGCAGGGGGTGACGCTGGAGCGGGCGACCGCCTCGCTCGCGCTGTACTCGCTGGTCAAGCCAATCGCGAAGACGGCGGTGCTCGTGGTGTTCCTGGCGACCACTCCGGCCGGACGGCGCCTCGGCGAACTCGTCCCGGACGGGCGGACGCTGGTGCTGGTCCTCGCCGCCGCGGGCACGGTGCTGACCGTCGCGGGTGTGCTGCTGACCGTCGTCCGGTCGCTGCGTCGCCCGGTGACGTCGCTGCTGCGCACCGCCCTGGCCGACGCCCGGCACCTGCACACCCGGCCCGCCCGGGTGCTCGCGCTGTGGGGCGGGGCGGCGGCGATGCCGCTGATCCAGGCGTGCACGGTCGCGTCGGTGGGTGCGGCGCTGGGCCTGCCGGTGTCGTGGGCCGAGGTGGTCCTCGCCTTCCTGGCGGCGGGCACCGCGGTGGGTGCCGTGCCCGCGCCGGGCGGGCTCGCGGTGGACGCGGCCCTGGTGGTCGCGCTGGTCACCTTCGGCGCCCCGCTGGCCGGGGCCACGGCGACGGTGATCGGCTTCCGCGTCCTGACGGACTGGCTGCCCCTGCTGCCGGGCGCCCTGGTCCTGTCGGCCCTGATCCGCACGAAGGCGCTGTGAACACGGAGCTCCGTGCGGGTCGGGGGCGCGGTGTCAGTCGTGGGGGCGCAGGGTCCAGACGACGGTCATCTCCGTGGTCACCGCGCCGTCCTCGCGCTGGATGGCGACGGTGACGGGGAACTCGGGCCGCCGGCCCTCGTCGAGTTCGGCGACGACGTCCGCGATCGGGCGGCCGAGGGTCGCCGTCGCCCGCAGCGGGCCGAGGGCGATCTTCTTGAACGCGATCTCGGCGGTGACCGGGAGCGGCACCGCCCGGGAGAGCTGGTCGCCGAACGCGGCGAGCACGATCGCGCCGCTCGCCGACTCCCCGAGGGTGAACATGGCACCGGCGTGCGGTCCGCCGACGTGGTTGCGGTACTCGCCCCGGTCCGGCAGGGACAGCACGGCCCGCTCCGGAGTGGTCTCCAGGTACTCCAGGTTCAGGGTCCGCACCATCGGCACCGTGGCGGCGAGCATCTCGCCGATCGACATCTGGTCTGCGCTCATGGACGTCATGTTACTCACGGGTAAGAGGGGGTGGCCAGAGTCGTGCGCCCCGTGCTCCCGTACGCCGTTTCGGTACGTCCCTGACAAGCGCCGGTGACCGAATCGTGTCCCTGGCGGCACTAGGGTTGTGGGCCATGTGGCCAGGACAGCAGCCGCCAGGGGGCGAGCAGAACCCGCAGGGGAACCCGTATCAGCAGCCGGGTTACCAGCAGCCGAATCCGTACCAGCAGCCGGGCTACCAACAGCCCAACCCGTATGGGCAGCAGCCGCAGTGGGGAGCGCCCGTGCCCGCGGGCCCGCCCCGGAAACCGCAGGGCGGCGGCAACCGGACGAAGGTGGTCGCGATCGTCGCGGCCCTCGCGGTCGTCGTCGCGGCCGGCGTGACCGGGTTCCTGGTCCTGGGGAACAAGAAGGACGACACGGCGGGCGGCAACACCCCGAAGCGGGCGACCGGGGTTCCCTCGGCCACCGCCGGCTCCGCGTCGCCGTCCGGCTCGGACGACAACCCGCGCGGCGACGAGACGGAGAAGCCGACCGTGCCCGGCTGGAAGGTCGTCGTGAACCCCAAGTGGGGCACCGCCTTCGACGTGCCGGCGGACTGGGAGGTCCAGTCGCCCACGCTGTCCGTCGGGTTCGAGGACCGCAAGTCGGACGACGCCAAGCCGCTGATCATCATGTCCGCGCCGGCCGAGTTCAAGTCGAAGTGGTGCACGAGCGACGACGACAAGGACGGCCGCAGCGAGGACACCCCGCTGGCCGTGGCCGGCACCAAGGGCGAGGGCGGCGCGAAGACCCCGGCGGACGCCGCGGTCCGCGAGGTGCCGTGGTGGGTCTACGGCGGCTACACCCAGCCCGACAAGAAGAGCCTCACCTACGACAAGAAGGCGACGGACTTCACGACCGCGTCCGGCGTCAAGGGTGCCTACGCCTGGGCCCGTTCGGTGAACACGCCCCAGACGGGCAAGTGCGCGAGCGACGGCAAGGCGATCACGTTCGCCTTCAAGAACTCCAAGGGCGACATCGTGTCCTGGAACCTCTACGGCGCCAAGGGCGTGGACGGGGAGGTCGACACGGCGACCGTCATGAAGATCCTCAGCACCGTACGGCTGCACGGCGAGCCGACGGGGTCCTGACCGAAACGGTGTGGCGTCCGGGAGCGCGGGCGGGGATAGTCGGCCGGTGACCTCCACCGCCACCACCCCCGCCCGTCTGCGTGGACCCGCCTGGGCGGGCCGCAACTACACGCTGCTGACCGCCTCCGCCGTCGTCACCGGTCTCGGTGCCAACGGCGCGCTGATCGCCGCCGCGTTCGCCGTCGTGGACGCGGGCGGCGGCAGCGGGGACGTGGGGCTGGTGGCGGCGGCCCGCACCCTGCCCCTCGTGCTGTTCCTGCTGATCGGCGGGGCGCTCGCGGACCGGATCCCGCGGCACCGGGTGATGGTGGCCGCCAACGTCCTCAACTGCCTCTCCCAGGGCGCCTTCGCGCTCCTGGTGCTCACCGGCGAGCCCCGGCTCTGGCAGATGATGCTGCTCACCGCGCTCGGCGGCACCGGCCAGGCGTTCTTCGGGCCGGCGTCCGAGGGCATGCTGATGTCGTCCGTGAGCGGCGAGCAGGCCGGGCGGGCGTTCGCGGTGTTCCGGATGGCGATGCAGGGGGCGGCCCTGGGCGGCGCCGCGCTCGGCGGCGCGCTGGTCGCGGCGGTCGGGCCCGGCTGGGTGCTCGCCGCCGACGCGGGCGCGTTCGCGGTCGGCGCGGCGCTGCGCGCGTTCCTCGACGTGAGCCATGTGCCGGAGCGCGGCCCCGGCGGCGGGCTGCTCTCCGATCTGCGGGAGGGCTGGCGGGAGTTCACGGGCCGGCCCTGGCTGTGGGGCATCGTCGTGCAGTTCTCCGTCGCCAACGCGGTGGTCGGCGCGGCGGACGCCGTGTACGGCCCGCTCGTCGCCCGCGACAGCCTGGGCGGCGCGGGTCCCTGGGGGCTGGCGCTGGCCGCGTTCGGGGCGGGCACGGTCGCCGGCGCCCTGCTGATGACCCGCTGGAGACCGCGCAGGCTGCTGCTCGTCGGCACCCTCTGCGTCTTCCCGCTCGCCCTGCCGTCGGCGGCGCTGGCGGTGCCGGTGCCGACCGCGCCGCTGTGCGTGGTGATGCTCGTGGCCGGGGCGACGGTGGAGGTGTTCGGGGTGTCCTGGATGACCGCGCTGCACCAGGAGATCCCCGAGGACAAGCTCTCGCGCGTCTCGGCGTACGACTGGTTCGGCTCGGTGTCGCTGCTGCCGGTCGCCATGGCGCTGACGGGTCCGGCGGAGCAGGCGTTCGGGCGGGGCGCGGCGCTGTGGGGGTGCTCGGCCCTGGTGGTGCTGGTGACGGCCCTGGTGCTGCTGGTCCCCGACGTACGGAACCTGACCCGGCGCACCCGCCCCGTGACCGCCGCGCCAAAGCCGCGCGCCACGTCAGCCGATGCCGAACGCCCCGTCGGGGGGCTCGGGTGACGGTACGGCGTCCCCGTCCCGCACGGGTGCCGCGCCGCCGGTGAAGTCCCGTAGTCCGGCGCCGTGCCGGACCCGGGCGGGGAAGGCGTCGGAGGCGGTGCGGCGGGCCAGGGCCGCCGTGTCGAGGGGCCGGTGGGCGGCGACGAGCACCGCGTTGCCGAACCGCCGTCCGCGCAGCACGCCAGGTTCGGCGATCAGCGCCGACTCCTCGAACACGGCCGCGAGCGTGGCGAGTTGGGAGCGGAGGAAGGCGAAGGGCGCGGCGTCGGCGAGGTTGGCCAGATACACACCGTCCGGGCGCAGCACCCGCTCGGCCTCACGGACGTAGTCGAGCGTGGTGAGGTGGGCGGGGACGCGGGAGCCGCCGAAGACGTCGGCGATCAGCACGTCGAACGAGTCGTCGGGCGCCGTCTCCAGCCAGCCGCGGGCGTCGGCGGTGTGCGGCACGACGTCGGCGCCGTCCGGCAGGGGCAGGTGCTCGGTGACGAGGGCGAGCAGCCCGGCGTCCGCCTCGACGACGTGCTGCCGGGAGCCGGGCCGGGTGGCGGCGACGTACCGGGGCAGGGTGAGCGCTCCTCCGCCGAGGTGCAGCACGTCCAGCGCCCGCCCCGGCTCGTCCAGGGTGTCCAGGACGTGCCCGAGCCGCCGGGCGTACTCGAACTCCAGATGCTCCGGTTCGTCGAGGTCGACGTAGGACTGCGGGGCCCCGTCGACGGTGAGCAGCCAGGCCCGCTCACGATCGATGTCGGGCATCAACTTGACGACGCCGTGCTCGGTGACACGGCTGACGGGTACGGCTTCGCTCACCTGCCCATTGTCCCCGGTGCCCGGCGGCGGCGACGCGCCGTCACCCCCGTGGGGCGCCACCCCCATTCCCCGGCGGGTAAGCGCGCGGCCATCTTCGTCGGTTACTGTCGCCGAATGCTCGATGCCAACCGCTCTGGCACCGCCACGGCCCCTCCCCCGGCCACCGCCACGGAGCTCACCGCCGCCGTCCCCGCGGCGGCCCCCGTCCCGTCCCTCCCGCGCGCGGCCCTCGTGATGCGCTGCACCCGCGTGTTGCTGTCGCCCTGGTCGCGGCTGTCGCTGCTGGTGGCGCTGCTCGCGGGCGCCGCCGCGTCCGTGCTGCTCTTCGAACCGCAGCGCCTGCTCACCCACGGCTGGCCGCCCCAGCTCGGCGGGGCCGCCGCCGCGGTGGTGTTCGCGGTGGCGTACGGGCTGTGCACGGTCGCGTTCGTGCCCCGGCCGCTGCTGAACCTGGCGGCGGGCGCCCTGTTCGGCTCCCAGACGGGTCTGGCCACGACGCTGGCCGGCACGGTGCTGGGGGCGGGGCTCGCCTTCGGGCTGGGCCGGATGCTCGGCCAGGACGCGCTGCGGCCGCTGCTGCGGGGCCGCTGGCTGAAGGCGGCCGACGGACAGCTGAGCCGGCACGGTTTCCGCTCGATGATGGCGGCGCGGCTCTTCCCGGGCGTGCCGTTCTGGGCGGCGAACTACTGCGCCGCCGTCTCCCGGATGGGCTGGATGCCGTTCCTGGTCGCCACGGCGATCGGGTCGGTGCCGAACACGGCCGCGTACGTGGTCGCGGGCGCGCGGGCCTCGTCGCCCACGTCGCCGGCGTTCCTGATCGCGATGGCGTGCATCGCCGTGCCCACGGTGGTGGGCGCGGTGGTGGCCTGGCGCAAGCGCCACCACCTGCGCCCCAGGTAGCGGACGCCCGCGCCCCCTGGGCAGGTGCCGGCGGCGGGTCAGACCGCTTCCAGGACCATCGCGTTGGCGAGGCCGCCCGCCTCGCACATGGTCTGGAGGGCGTAGCGGGCGCCGCGTTCGCGCATCGCGTGGACGAGGGTGGTGGTGAGCCGGGTGCCGCTGGCGCCCAGCGGGTGGCCGAGGGCGATGGCGCCGCCGTGCACGTTGACCCGGTCGAGGTCGGCGCCGGTCTCCTGCTGCCAGGCGAGGACCACGCTGGCGAACGCCTCGTTGACCTCGAACAGGTCGATGTCGCCGATGCCGAGGCCCGCCCTGCGCAGCGCCTTCTCGGTGGCGGGGACGACACCGGTGAGCATGAGCAGCGGGTCGGAGCCGGTGACGGCGAAGCTGTGCAGCCGGGCGAGGGGGCGCAGGCCGAGGCGGGCCGCGGTCTCGCCGGACGCGATCAGCACGGCGGAGGCGCCGTCGTTGACGGGGCTGGCGTTGCCCGCGGTGACGTTCCACTCGATCTGCGGGAAGCGCTCGGCGAAGCCGGGGTCCTGGTAGGCGGGCCTGAGGCCGGCGAGGATCTCGGGGGTGCTGCCGGGCCGTACGCACTCGTCGCGGGTGACGCCCTCCAGGGGCGCGACCTCGGCGTCGAAGAGGCCGGCGTCCCAGGCCGCGGCGGCCTTCTGGTGCGAGGAGACCGCGAAGGCGTCCATCCGCTCGCGGGTGAGGGACCACTTGGCGGCGATCAGCTCGGCGCTGATGCCCTGCGGGACCAGGCCCTCGGGGTAGCGCGCGGCGACGCCGGGGCCGAAGGGGTCGGCGCCGGGCGGCACGTTGGACCACATCGGCACCCGGCTCATCGACTCCACGCCGCAGGCGACGACGAGGTCGTACGCCCCCGCCATGACGCCCTGGGCGGCGAAGTGCACGGCCTGCTGGGAGGAGCCGCACTGGCGGTCCACGGTGGTCGCGGGGACCGTCTCGGGGAAGCCCGCGGACAGCAGGGCGTACCGGGTGGTGTTCATGGCCTGTTCGCCCACCTGGTCGACGGCGCCGCCGATGACGTCGTCGACGAGGGCCGGGTCGACGCCGGAGCGCTCGGTGAGGGCGCGCAGGGTGTGGGCGAGGAGTTCCACGGGGTGGACGTGCGCCAGGGCGCCGTTGGGCTTGCCCTTGCCGATGGGGGTGCGTACGGCTTCGACGATGACTGCGTCGCGCATGGTGCGGTCCTCCTTGGCGGCCGGAGCGCCGACCGGAGCCATTACCGGTGAGTAGGAAATATGGACTCACCATAACTCCTAGGGTTGGAAAATCAAACCCTCCACTAGAGTGGGGGCCATGGCCGCCACGAAGGATCCGCGCCCCTGCTCCATCGCCGACGCCCTCGCACTCGTCGGCGAGAAGTACTCGCTGCTGGTGCTGCGGGAGGCGTGCCTCGGCAACGGCCGCTTCGACCAGCTCGTCCGCAACATCGGCGCGCCGCGCGACATCCTGGCCACCCGGCTGCGCCGCCTGGTGGACGCCGGCATCCTCACCAAGCGGGCCTACAGCGAGCGCCCGCAGCGCTTCGAGTACCGGCCCACGCAGGCGGGGCTCGAACTGGAGCCCGTCCTGATGACCCTGATGGCATGGGGCGACCGCCATCTGCGCGCGGGCGAGGAACGCCCCATGCTCATCGAGCACGTCTGCGGCAACGAGCTGGTGCCGGTGGTCACCTGCGCGGTCTGCGGCGACGAGGTGCACCACGAGGACCTCACCGCGCACCCCCAGACGCCGGGCTGGACCCGCGAGGGGCCGACCGCGGCGTGACACCGGCGGCGCGTCGCGAACTGGGCGCGCCAGGAAGGCCGTTCGGGCGTTCTACCGAACGGGCACCGGTGCGCGGGCCGACGACGTAGGGTTCGAACCCCTGTGTCCGGCCGACCGCGCGGGGACGCTACGCTGCCCTTCCACACACATGATCACCGCATTTCCGGTGTCCCCGATCAGCACTTGGACCTCTCACCTCCATGTCTTGGTTTGAATCCCTCATCCTCGGACTCGTCCAGGGGCTGACCGAGTTCCTCCCCGTCTCCTCCAGCGCCCATCTGCGGCTGACCGCGGCCTTCTCGGGCTGGAAGGACCCGGGTGCGGCCTTCACGGCCATCACCCAGATCGGCACCGAGACCGCGGTGCTGATCTACTTCCGCAAGGACATCGGCCGGATCATCTCGGCCTGGTCCCGCTCGCTGTTCGACAAGGCGATGCGCCAGGACCACGACGCGCAGATGGGCTGGCTGGTGATCGTCGGCTCCATCCCGATCGGTCTGCTGGGCGTGACCCTCAAGGACCAGATCGAGGGGCCGTTCCGCGATCTGCGGGTCACCGCGACCATGCTCATCGTCATCGGTGTCGTCATCGGCATAGCCGACCGGCTCGCGGCACGCGACGAGACCGGCGGCCGGCACCGCGCGCCCAAGCAGCGCAAGTCCCTGGACAACCTGAGCGTGAAGGACGGCCTGATATTCGGCCTCTGCCAGGCCTGCGCGCTCATCCCGGGCGTCTCCCGCTCCGGCGCCACCATCAGCGGCGGCCTGTTCATGGGCTACAAGCGCGAGGCCGCCGCCCGCTACTCCTTCCTGCTCGCCATCCCGGCCGTGCTCGCCTCCGGCGTCTTCGAGGTGAAGGACGCCATGGAGAGCGACCACATCGCCTGGGGGCCGACGCTGTTCGCCACGGTGATCGCCTTCGGGTCCGGGTACGCGGTCATCGCCTGGTTCATGAAGTGGATCTCCAACAAGAGCTTCATGCCGTTCGTCTGGTACCGCGTGGCGCTCGGCATCGTCATCATCGGCCTGGTCACGGCGGGTGTGCTGAGCCCGCACGCCGCCGAGTCGGCGAACTGACCGCACCCCGGCCCGCCGCCCCCACGGCATCCGGTCCGCACGCCGGATCCGGGTGCCGTTTCGGACATCTCCCGTCATCCGGACGCCCCCGTCCCGCACCGCCCCGGCGCGCTCCTGCGCGCGCCCCGGCGGCAGCCGTCATGGCCTGGACCTTCACAGAACGTCCCACCAGGGGCGCACGGTTTCGCGCCACCCGCCGCGGGGCCCCCGCGCCCGTCCCGGCGGTGACCAACCCCATACGGTCCGGGTAGCGGCGCGGTAGCGCAGTGTCAGTGCTTGCCCCTAGGCTTGTGGACATGTCCCCCGATTCCCCACCCCCTGGTTCCGTGCGGTCTGCTGCCGAGGTCAACGAGCAGATCCGGGCGCTGTGGCTGCGTGCGGGCGGATACCTGTCGGCCCAGGACCGCGCGGAGTACGAGCTGCTGGTCGTCGAGTGGGCCGAGGCCATCCGCGACGAGATCATCGAGGCGGCCTGACCGCTCCGCAGGAACCACCCGCCCCACCTCCCCGCAGTTCACGGCCCCGTCGCCCCCCTGGACCCAACGTCGCGTCCGGGCAGGCCGGTCATCGCGACCGGGCCACGACTCCGACCGTCCTCCACCACCACCGGCCGGGGGTACGACCACCCCCGGCCCCGACCCCGACCGCGTGCGAACCGCCGCGTGTCGGTGGTCGTCACCGGCCGCCGGAGACCCGCAGCACCGTGCCCGTCGTGTAGGAGGCGTCCGGGGACAGCAGCCAGGCGATCGCCGCGGCGATCTCCTCGGTGCGCCCGGGACGGCGCAGGGGCACCGCGGGCGCCACCCGCCACGGGCGGTCCGGGTCGCCCATGGCCGCGTGCATCTCCGTCTCGACGACCCCCGGCGCGACCGCGTTGACACGGACGCCGTCCGGGCCGAGTTCCTTGGCCAGGCCCACGGTCAGGGCGTCGACCGCGGCCTTGGTCGCCGCGTAGTGGACGTACTCGCCGGGGCTGCCCAGGGTGGCGGCGGCCGAGGAGACGTTGACGATGGCGCCGCTCCCGCGCGCCGACATCAGCCGGGCCGCGCGGCGCGCGCACAGCAGTGTGCCCAGCAGGTTGACCTCGACGACCCGGCGCAGATCGGCGGTGTCCGCGTCCACGAACCGGCCTAGGTGTATTGATCACGAGCGTTGTTAACGCCGCCGGGCTTGATCATGGCGAAGGCCTCCGTGTGTGGTGGAGGTGTCGAATCTTCACCGCAC
>NZ_JBEZXS010000076.1:0-19487 GCF_040638185.1 Streptomyces sp. NPDC026672 | reverse complement strand
GACAGAGGTGAAGCAAAGGCGTACGCCCGCAGATGGGCGGGGCGTGTTGACACGGCGGGGCCGGGGGGGCGGGGGGGGGGGGGGGCCCCCCCCCCCGGGGGCCCCCCCCCCCCCCCCCCCGCGACGCGGATCGCGGATCGCTTGTCGCTGACCGCGGATCAGGCGAACGCGGGAACTTCCTTGGGGTTCGGGCCGTACTTGTTGGTGCCGGCCTCGCTCTCCAGGCAGTAGAAGACCAGCAGCGTGATGGGGCCGACCAGCGGGATGATCCCGAACAGCAGCCACCAGCCGGAGCGACCCGAGTCGTGCAGCCGGCGCACGGCCACGCCCCAGGCCGGGAGCAGCAGCGCCAGCCCGACGATGCCGACGATGTACGGGGCCTTGATCGCGAAGCCGATCGCGAAGAAGACGGCGTAGACGATGATCGAGAAGAGCGCGAACATCCAGTACTCCTTGCGGCGCGCGCGCCCGCTGAACACCGCGTACTTCTTCAGCGCCTCGATGAAGTAGTTCATAACGTCCCCCCAGGGATCGACGTGACTAGAGGACCCCTCCGGAACGGATCAGGCCAGGCGCAGAGGATAAGGAGGTTGACGAGAACTCGTCATCCCCGTTCCGTGGCCCGGACCACACCGGAAGGGTCCACCGTCAAACGTCGTTTTCCGGACAGACCCGTCCAAGATCAACGATCATTCCCCGGGACGTATCCGGACGTTCCCGGAACCGAGTCCTTCCCGTGCCCGAAATGACTCCACACCGACGCCGTACGCTCACCGCTTCGGTATCGGAACGACTCCGAACCGTGTCCGGATCCGGCCGGTCGGACACCCTCAGAGCAGCCGCTGCGCGGCCTCGGTGGCCCAATACGTGAGGATGTTGCGCGCCCCGGCCCGCTTGATTCCGGTCAGCGTCTCCAGGATGGCCCGGTCCCTGTCGACCCAGCCCTTCTCGGCGGCGGCCTCGATCATCGAGTACTCGCCGGAGATCTGATAGGCGGCCACCGGCACGTCCACGGTGTCCGCGACCCGGGCGAGGATGTCGAGGTAGGGCCCGGCGGGCTTCACCATCACCATGTCGGCGCCCTCCTCCAGGTCGAGCGCCAGCTCCCGCATCGACTCACGCCGGTTGGCGGGATCCTGCTGGTACGTCTTCCGGTCGCCCCGCAGCGAGGAGCCGACGGCCTCCCGGAACGGGCCGTAGAACGCGGAGGAGTACTTGGCGGTGTAGGCGAGCACGGCCACGTCCTCGCGGCCGATCTGGTCCAACGCGTCACGGACGACGCCGATCTGCCCGTCCATCATGCCGCTGGGCCCGACCACATGGGCGCCGGCGTCGGCCTGCACCTGGGCCATCTCGGCGTAACGCTCCAGGGTGGCGTCGTTGTCGACCCTCCCCTGCTCGTCCAGCACCCCGCAGTGCCCGTGGTCGGTCGTCTCGTCCAGGCACAGGTCGGACATGACGAGCAGGTCGTCCCCGACCTCGGCGCGCACGTCCCGGATGGCGACCTGGAGGATCCCGTCCGGGTCGGTGCCCGGCGTCCCCACGGCGTCCTTCTTCGACTCCTCCGGCACGCCGAAGAGCATGATCCCGGAGATCCCCGCGGCGACGGCCTCCGCGGCGGCCTTCTTCAGACTGTCCCGGGTGTGCTGCACGACCCCGGGCATGGCCTCGATCGGCACGGGCTCGGCGACGCCCTCACGGACGAACGCGGGGAGGATGAAGTCGGCGGGATGCAGCCGGGTCTCGGCGACCATGCGCCGCATGACGGGCGTCGTACGCAGCCGCCGGGGACGGGCACCGGGAAACGATCCGTACTTCGTCATACCCCTACGCTACGCCCGCCCCACCCCCACCTTTACCGACGCCATGTCGACCCCGGGGGCCCCGCAAAGCCACCCCTGACCGCCCGACAACAACACACCGGACCCGACGATCCGGCCCCGACCCGCCGACCCCGACGCCCCGGGCCCACCGACGCCGACGCACTCGGCCCGACGGCCCGCCCCCGGCCCGCCAACCTCAACGCACTCGGCCCAACGGCCCGCCCCCGGCCCACCGACCTCAACCCGCCCGCCGCGACCTTCCGACCCAGCCCGCCGACCTCAACGCGCCCGCCGCGACCTTCCGACCCCCGCCTCGGCGCGAACCGAGACCACCCACCGCTCGGCCCGGTGCGGGACCTCTCGGTCTGCCGAGTCGGGTGGGTGGGTGGGTGGAGGTTGTCACGTCGTCGTGCGGCGCCGTCTCGCTCCCGGGCGGCGTTCACTCGGCCGGGTCACCGGGTCCCCCGCCTCCAGCGCGGCAGTGCGCCGCCGCAGGCCGAAGTCCGCCAGCGCCTCCGCCAGCCTGTGCACCGACGGCTCCGGAGCCATCACGTCCACCCGGAGCCCGTGTTCCTCCGCGGTCTTCGCCGTCGCCGGACCGATGCACGCGATCACCGTCACGTTGTGCGGCTTCCCGGCGATGCCCACCAGGTTCCGCACGGTCGACGACGACGTGAAGAGCACCGCGTCGAAGCCACCGCCCTTGATGGCCTCCCGCGTCTCGGCCGGCGGCGGCGAGGCACGCACGGTCCGGTAGGCCGTGACGTCGTCCACCTCCCAGCCCAGCTCGATCAGCCCGGCGACCAGCGTCTCCGTGGCGATGTCCGCGCGCGGCAGGAACACCCGGTCGATCGGGTCGAACACCGGGTCGTAGGGCGGCCAGTCCTCCAGCAGCCCCGCGGCCGACTGCTCCCCGCTCGGCACCAGGTCCGGCTTCACGCCGAAGGCGACCAGCGCCCTCGCCGTCTGCTCCCCCACCGCGGCGACCTTGATCCCCGCGAAGGCCCGCGCGTCGAGCCCGTACTCCTCGAACTTCTCCCGGACCGCCTTCACCGCGTTGACCGACGTGAACGCGATCCACTCGTAGCGGCCCGTCACCAGCCCCTTGACCGCCCGCTCCATCTGCTGGGGCGTGCGCGGCGGCTCGACGGCGATCGTGGGCACCTCGTGCGGCACGGCCCCGTACGACCTCAACTGGTCGGAGAGGGACGCCGCCTGCTCCTTGGTCCGCGGCACGAGCACCTTCCAGCCGAACAGCGGCTTGGACTCGAACCAGGACAACTGGTCGCGCTGGGCGGCGGCGGAACGCTCGCCGACCACGGCTATCACCGGCCGGCCCCCGTCCGGGGACGGCAGCACCTTCGCCTGCTTCAGCGTCTGCGCGATCGTGCCGAGCGTCGCGGTCCAGGTGCGCTGCCGGGTCGTCGTACCGGCGACGGTGACCGTCAGCGGGGTGTCCGGCTTGCGGCCCGCGGCCACCAGCTCACCGGCCGCCGCCGCGACGGAGTCGAGGGACGTGGAGACGACGACCGTGCCGTCCGAGGCGCCCACCTCCGTCCAGCACCGGTCGGAGGCCGTACGGGCGTCCACGAACCGGACGTCCGCGCCCTGCGCGTCCCGCAGCGGCACACCGGCGTACGCGGGCACGCCGACCGCGGTCGCGACACCGGGGACCACCTCGAAGGGCACCCCGGCGGCGACGCACGCCAGCATCTCCTCGGCGGCGTACGTGTCGAGCCCGGGGTCACCGGACACCGCACGGACGACCCGCCTGCCGCCCCGCGCGGCCTCCATGACAAGATGAGCCGCATCCCGCACGGACGGGACAGCAGCGGTTGTTGACGCGCCGTCAACAACCGTCAGTTGAGGCGTGCCCGTGCCCGGATACGTGTCCGACGAAGGATCCGCGTCCGTGCGCACGACGGCGACGCCCTGCCTGGTATGGGCGCGGATCACGTCGAGCACGTCGTGCTCGGCGACCAGGACGTCCGCGTTCGCCAGCGCCTCCACGGCGCGCAGAGTCAGCAGTCCCGGATCCCCGGGTCCGGCACCCAGGAAGGTGACGTGCCCGTGATCGAGGCCGGCGGGAAGAGTGGTGGGGCTCACTGTGCTCGCTCCCCCATCAGACCGGCCGCGCCCTGGGCGAGCATCTCGGTGGCGAGTTCGCGACCGAGCGCCATTGCCCCGTCGTACGTCTCGGGCACGGGACCGGTGGTGGACAGCTGCACCATGCGGGAGCCGTCGGTCGTACCGACGACGCCCCGCAGGCGCATTTCCTTGACAATCTGCCCGTCGGCCAGAAGGTCGGCGAGCGCGCCCACGGGTGCGCTGCAGCCGGCCTCCAGGGCGGCGAGCAGGGACCGCTCGGCGGTCACGGCGACCCGGGTGAACGGGTCGTCGAGTTCGGCGAGCATGGCGACGAGGTCCGCGTGGTCCGCGGCGCACTCGATCGCCAGGGCCCCCTGGCCGGGGGCCGGAAGAACGGTGTCGACCGACAGGAAGTCGGTCACCTCCTCGCTGCGGCCGAGCCGGTTCAGCCCGGCGGCGGCCAGCACGACGGCGTCCAGCGTGCCGTCGTGGACGTACCCGATGCGGGTGTCGACGTTGCCCCGGACCGGAACCGTCGCTATGTCCAGCCCGTGGACGCGCGCGTACGCGTTCAGCTGCGCCGTGCGGCGCGGCGAACCCGTGCCTATGCGGGCCCCGCGGGGCAGGTCCGTGAACTTGAGCGCGTCGCGGGCGACGAGGACGTCGCGCGGGTCCTCGCGCACGGGCACGGCGGCCAGCACCAGGTCCGCGGGCTGCGCGGTCGGCAGGTCCTTGAGCGAATGAACCGCGAAGTCGACCTCGCCCTTGAGCAGCGCGTCGCGCAGCGCCGTGACGAACACACCGGTGCCGCCGATCTGCGCGAGGTGCTCGCGGGAGGTGTCGCCGTACGTGGTGATCTCGACCAGCTCCACCGGCCGTCCGGTCACCTGGCTCACGGCGTCCGCCACCTGCCCGGACTGGGCCATGGCGAGTCTGCTGCGCCTGGTCCCGAGCCTCAGTGCCTTGTCACTCATGCCGGCCCTCGGTTCTTCGCGTTCTTCTCGTTGCTGTCCTCGGCGCGGGAGACGGAGGCCACCGTCTCGGGGTCGAGGTCGAACAGGGTGCGCAGCGCGTCCGCGTACCCGGCGCCGCCGGGCTCGGCCGCGAGCTGCTTGACCCGTACGGTCGGGGCGTGCAGCAGCTTGTCGACGACCCGGTGCACGGCCTGGCGGATCTCGCCGCGCTGGCGTTCGTCCAGGTCGGGCAGGCGTCCGTCGAGCCGGGCGATCTCGCCCGCGACGACGTCGGCGGCCATGGTGCGCAGGGCGACCACGGTGGGGGTGATGTGCGCGGCCCGCTGGGCCGCCCCGAAGGCCGTGACCTCGTCGGAGACGATACGCCTGACCTGGTCGACGTCGGAGGCCATCGGGGCGTCGGCGGACGCCTCGGCGAGCGACTCGATGTCCACGAGGCGCACCCCGGGCAGCCGGTGCACGGCCGCGTCGATGTCGCGGGGCATGGCCAGGTCGAGCAGGAAGAGCGCGGGCGCAGGGCGGGGTATCTCGGCCACGGGCTCGGGCCTGCGGCGCTCGGGGATGCGGCCGACGAGCGCGGCGGTCGCGGCGAGCGCGGCGATGGCCTCGCTCTCCTCGGCCGGGTCGGGCGCGGTCGTGGTGGCGGGGGTGCGCGGGGCGCGGCCGGTGGCGTCGCCCTTGTCCACCCAGGCCGCGTGCCGCTCCAGCTCGGCGGCGCCCATCCCGGCGACGGCGGCCTCGCCGTGCACGGAGAACCCGGCGGTGCCCTGCACGGCGGACAGGTCGAGCGGACAGCCGTCCTCGGTGCCGACGCTGGTGGGCGGCAGCGGCTCGGGGCGCGCTTCGGGTCGTACGGCCGTGGCGGCGCCGTCGGCGACGGGCGTGCCGGTGCGGCCCTCGACGGCCTCGGCGATCCGGTCCGCGGTGAGGACGAGTCCCGTCGCCCCGGTGCAGGAAACGGCGATGTCGGCACGTGTCAGCTCGAACGGCACCGCGTCCATCGGTACCGCGCGGGCCACCACGTCCGTCTCGCCGCTCTCCGTGAGGATCCGCGCGAGACGGTCCGCGCGCTCCGGGGTGCGGTTGGCGACGACGACCTCGGCGACCCCGGCGCGGGCCAGGGTGGCCGCGGCCAGTGACGACATCGAGCCGGCGCCGATGACCAGGGCCTTCTTGCCCTCGGCCCAGCCGCGCACCTCGGCTCCCGCGGCCAGCTGTTCCAGGCCGAAGGTGACCAGGGACTGTCCGGCGCGGTCGATGCCGGTCTCGGAGTGGGCGCGCTTGCCGACCCGCAGGGCCTGCTGGAACAGGTCGTTGGTGAGGCGTCCGGCGGTGTGCAGGTCCTGCGCCTTGGCCAGGGAGTCCTTGATCTGGCCGAGGATCTGGCCCTCGCCGACGACCATCGAGTCGAGTCCGCAGGCCACCGAGAACAGATGGTGGACGGCCCGGTCCTCGTAGTGCACGTAGAGGTAGGGGGTGAGCTCTTCGAGGCCGACCCCGCTGTGCTGGGCGAGCAGCGTGGACAGCTCGGCGACGCCGGCGTGGAACTTGTCGACGTCCGCGTACAGCTCGATGCGGTTGCAGGTGGCGAGCACCGATGCCTCGGTGGCCGGTTCGGCGGCGACCGTGTCCTGGAGGAGCTTGGCCTGGGCGTCCGTGCTCAGCGAGGCCCGTTCCAGGACGCTGACCGGGGCGCTGCGGTGGCTCAGTCCGACGACGAGGAGGCTCATGCTTGCATCACGGCGGGCACGTCCCCGTCGGGTCCCTGGTCGGTGGACTCCCTGCGGGTGACCGCGGCCGGGGCGGCGCCGTCGGCGGCGGCCTCCTCGCCTGCCTTGCGCTGCTCGTGGAAGGCGAGGATCTGCAGTTCGATGGAGAGGTCCACCTTGCGCACGTCGACGCCGTCCGGGACGGTCAGCACGGTCGGCGCGAAGTTCAGGATGGAGGTGACCCCGGCGGCGACGAGCCGGTCGCAGACCTGCTGGGCGGCGCCCGCGGGGGTGGCGATCACCCCGATGGAGACGCCGTTGTCGGCGATGATCCGTTCGAGGTCGTCGGTGTGCTGCACGGGGATGCCGGCGACGGGCTTGCCCGCCATCGCGGGGTCGGCGTCGATGAGCGCGGCGACCCGGAAGCCGCGGGAGGCGAACCCGCCGTAGTTGGCGAGCGCGGCGCCCAGGTTTCCGATGCCGACGATGACGACCGGCCAGTCCTGGGTGAGCCCGAGTTCGCGGGAGATCTGGTAGACGAGATACTCGACGTCGTAGCCCACCCCGCGGGTCCCGTAGGAGCCGAGGTAGGAGAAGTCCTTGCGCAGCTTCGCGGAGTTGACCCCCGCGGCGGCGGCCAACTCTTCCGAGGAGACCGTGGGTACCGAGCGCTCCGACAGTGCGGTCAGTGCTCGGAGGTACAGCGGAAGCCTGGCGACGGTGGCCTCGGGAATCCCTCGGCTACGGGTCGCCGGTCGGTGAGTTCGGCCAGTTGCCACGGTGCTCCTGCGGGTAGAGCGGGGCTGCGGGCGGTCACACGTACCCAGACCGCCCCGTCGACAGCAGGCTATGTCTTTGTGAACGCGTGCACAAAGATGGTGTCCGTTTTGCCCGGCCAAAGTGACCGGGGTCACGCGCTTCAGTCCCGGGGGCAAAACCGCTCACTCTCCTCGTGAATCTCGCCCCCAAGACCAACCCGCCGTTGATCCTAAGCGACTTTCCGACCGCTTTGGACTAGTCGGTCAGTGCCGTGCGCAGCCGTTGCTCGTTCACGCGCCAGAAGGTGTGCTGTTCACCGTCGACCAGGACGACCGGAATCTGTTCCCAGTACTGGTCGTGGAGTTGCCGGTCCTGAGTGATGTCCTTCGCCTCCCAGGACACACCGAGGTCGCCGCACACCTTCTCGACCACGAGTTGCGCGTCGTCGCACAGATGACAGCCGGGCTTGCGCACGAGCGTGACGAGCCGGTCCCGGGGGGCCGCCGCGTTCCGTCGGAAGAGGGGACTCATGGCGGCCATTGTCCACCCGCTTAACGGGACGGTCGCGGAGAGTTCACGGCCACCCAACCTCTCGACTCCGGAAGCACCGAACGGACTGGCTATGCTCACGCCATGGCCGCTCTTGGATGGCTCACTCCCCGTAGGCGCTCCGCCACGGCGCGGAGCGTGTTGGCAGGCGAGGCGTCGGCGGAGGCCGCGCGCAAGTCCTCGCAGGACAGCCTGGACGTGGCGGACGTCACGGACGGCGCCGGGGCCCCGGAGGGGGAACCCGAGTTCCCGGTCCTCGGTGACGAGAAGGCCGCCGCGTTCTTCGACCTGGACAACACCGTGATGCAGGGCGCCGCCCTGTTCCACTTCGGTCGCGGCCTGTACAAACGGAAGTTCTTCGAGACCCGCGACCTGGCCCGGTTCGCCTGGCAGCAGGCGTGGTTCCGGCTCGCCGGGGTCGAGGACCCGGAGCACATGCAGGACGCGCGCGACTCCGCGCTGTCCATCGTGAAGGGCCACCGCGTCGCCGAGCTCAGCTCGATCGGCGAGGAGATCTACGACGAGTACATGGCCGAGCGCATCTGGCCGGGCACCCGGGCACTCGCCCAGGCGCACCTGGACGCGGGCCAGAAGGTGTGGCTGGTCACGGCGGCGCCCGTGGAGATCGCCCAGGTCATCGCCCGGCGCCTCGGTCTGACCGGCGCACTCGGCACGGTCGCCGAGTCGGTGGACGGCATCTACACCGGCCGGCTGGTCGGCGAACCGCTGCACGGCCCGGCCAAGGCGGAGGCGGTGCGCGCGCTGGCCGCCGCGGAGGGGCTCGACCTGGCCCGCTGCGCCGCGTACAGCGACTCGCACAACGACATCCCGATGCTCTCGCTGGTCGGTCACCCCTACGCCATCAACCCGGACACCAAGCTGCGCAGGCACGCCCGGGAGAAGGACTGGCGGCTGCGCGACTACCGCACCGGCCGCAAGGCGGCCAAGGTCGGCATCCCCGCCGCGGCGGGCGTGGGCGCGGTGGCCGGCGGCACGGCGGCGGCGATCGCGCTGCACCGCCGCCGCCGGTAGTCGCCGGCAGTCGCCGGTTGTCAACACGCCTCAGCTCCGCAGGAAAACCGCACCGTTTCGATCAACAAACGGTCACCCTCCGACACTTGAACGGACGTCAACCGGTTACGGAAGCGACGTAATCGATGATTTGAGCAACTGGGCGTAGCAGGGCCTGTACGAAGCGTTATTCTCCTCAGACGCATACCGGTACCCCTCCGTCGCCACGACGGGTGAACGGTCCCGCACTGCACGTGATGGAAGCTCTGCCTCTGGGAGTCCCGTGTACCCACACGTCGGGGTTGACACCTCGGGCCTGGCTACGCTGCGCGCAACGGTCGCTACGGTCCAAGACCTCTTGCGCGGCGTCGTCCCCGCCGCGTACGCCGTCCCTGCCTTCGCCACCACCCCCGTCGGCCCGTGCTACGCGCTGGCCGACGGCATCGAGCAGAGTCCGGCGCGCGGCGCCGTCGTCGAGGGCCGCCGCTCGGGCGACGGCCGCGTGGGCGGCAGCGTGGCCGGCAGACGGGGACGGGCGACGGGCACCACCACCGCGCGCCGCCCGGCCGCGGACAGCGACAGCGCCCGGATGATGGATCTCGTCGAACGCGCCCAGTCCGGCGAGGCCGAGGCGTTCGGCCGCCTCTACGACCAGTACAGCGACACCGTCTACCGCTACATCTACTACCGCGTGGGCGGCAAGGCGACCGCCGAGGACCTCACCAGTGAGACGTTCCTGCGCGCCCTGCGCCGCATCGGGACGTTCACCTGGCAGGGCCGCGACTTCGGCGCCTGGCTGGTCACGATCGCCCGCAACCTGGTCGCCGACCACTTCAAGTCGAGCCGCTTCCGTCTGGAGGTCACCACCGGTGAGATGCTGGACGCGAACGAGGTCGAACGCTCCCCGGAGGACTCCGTCCTCGAATCGCTCTCCAACGCGGCACTGCTCGACGCCGTACGACGGCTCAACCCCCAGCAGCAGGAGTGCGTCACGCTCCGCTTCCTCCAGGGGCTGTCCGTCGCGGAGACCGCCCGGGTGATGGGGAAGAACGAGGGCGCCATCAAGACCCTCCAGTACCGCGCCGTGCGCACGCTGGCACGGCTCCTGCCCGACGACGCCCGCTGACACCACCACGGTCGGCCACGTCCAACTCACGCTCCGTGAAAGGCTGTTGTCTTTCCGATCCGGTCCTCGGGCATCCGTAACCCAAGTGCCGCGCCAGTCGTTGTGCGGGATACAGGCTCCCTGTGGTCACGTCCTGCCCGACCCTGATCGCTCGATCGTGTGAAGTGCTCGTGGGCGTGCAACCCTCAGGACCCCCTGGGGAGTCGACCGTCATGACGAGAGGAGGTGCCGCCAGTGATCGCGAACGTATCGGCACACCGGCGGGCGAACGCCTTCGCCCAGGCCCTGGAGGAGCAGTCCGACCAGGACACGGCGGCCGAGCAGCCGGAGGAGTCCCCTCCGGCCGGCGCGGAACGGACCGAGCGGGGCGAGCTGCTGGCCCTGGCCTCGAGCCTCTCCGCACTGCCCAGGCCCACGCTCGACCCGGAGGTCAAGGTCGTCCAACGCGCCCAGCTGGTGGCGGCGATGGAGGCCATGCTCCAGGAGGGCACCGCGGGTGGGGCGACGGACGACGCGTCCGTGCCCGAGCAGCGGTCCCACCGGGCCAGGGGCGCGCACCGGGCGAGCCCCCTGGGCAAGCTGCGGCCGAAGTCCCGGCTGACCAAGGGCCTGGCCGCCGGCGGACTCAGCGTCGGCGTGGCCGCCGGAGCCTTCGGCGGGGTGGCCGCGGCGAGTTCGGACGCCCTGCCCGGCGACTCGCTGTACGGCCTCAAGCGCGGCATCGAGGACATCAGGCTCAACTATCTGTCCGACGGTGACGACGAGCGCGGCCAGACCTACCTCGACCAGGCGTCGACCAGGCTCAGCGAGGCCAGGCGGCTGATGGAACGGGACCGCGGCGGACAGCTCGACCACGAGTCGATCGGTGAGATCCGCCGCACCCTGTCCGGCATGCAGCACGACGTCACCGAGGGCCACCGCCTGCTGCACGCGGCCTATGAGCGCGATCCCGGGTCCCTGGGCCCCATCCAGGCCCTGTCGACCTTCTCGCGCTCCCACCGCGAGGTCTGGGGCGACCTGCGCCAGCGGCTGCCGGTCCAGCTCGGCGAGCTGAGCGACCAGGTCTCCTCGGTCTTCGACGCCATAGACGAAGAGGTCGCGCCGCTCCAGTCGCTGCTCCCGCAGACCCCGGCCGAGACCGGCGACGGCGCCCGGCAGGGCTCCGGCTCCACGCCCAGCGACACCTTCGGCGCGCATCCCACCGCGCCCAGCAGCGGCCTGAGTTCGGCCTCGGGCCAGGAGCCGAGCAGCGGCAGCCCCAGCGGCTCGGCCACCGGCAGCGTGGGTGACGGTCTGCTCGGCGGCAGCGCGGGCGGCCTGTTCGACCCGCCCGAGAGCAGCGGCAGCGCCTCTCCGTCCCCGGAGAAGACCCTGCCGAGCCGGCCCGACGTCACGCTTCCCCCGCTCCTCCCGGGCCTCCTGCCCGGCCTGGGCATCGACAGCGAGGACGCGGAGTAGGAGTGCAGGTTTTACGGCGGTGGGGGCGACCCCACCGCCGTAGAACGCTCAGAAGAACACCGAGCGACGCTGCACCAGCAGCTTGTACAGCGTGTGCTGGATCTGCTCGCGGACCTGGTCGGTCAGATTGAACATCAGCATCGGGTCCTCGGCCGCCTCCGGCGGATAGCCGTCCGTGGGGATCGGCTCACCGAACTGGATCGTCCACTTCGTCGGCAGCGGGACCGCGCCCAGCGGACCCAGCCAGGGGAACGTCGGCGTCAGCGGGAAGTACGGGAAGCCGAGCACCCTGGCCAGCGTCTTCGCGTTGCCGAGCATCGGGTAGATCTCCTCCGCCCCGACGATCGAGCACGGGACGATCGGCGTGCCCTTGCGCAGCGCGGTCGACACGAACCCGCCCCGCCCGAACCGCTGGAGCTTGTAGCGCTCGCCGAACGGCTTGCCGATGCCCTTGAAGCCCTCCGGCATCACCCCGACCAGCTCACCCGCCCCGAGCAGCCGCTCGGCGTCCTCCGCGCACGCCAGCGTGTGGCCCAGCTTGCGGGCCAGCTCGTTGACCACGGGCAGCACGAACACCAGGTCCGCCGCGAGCAGCCGCAGATGCCGCCCGGCCGGATGGTGGTCGTGCACGGCGACCTGCATCATCAGGCCGTCCAGCGGCAGCGTCCCGGAGTGGTTGGCGACGATCAGCGCGCCGCCCTCGGACGGGATGTTCTCGATGCCCTTCACCTCGACCCGGAAGTACTTCTCGTACACCGGCCGCAGCAGCGACATCAGGACCTGGTCGGTGAGCTCCTCGTCGTAACCGAAGTCGTCGACGTCGTAGTCCCCGGTCAGCCGGCGCCGCAGGAACGCGAGGCCGCTCGCCAGCCGCTGCTCCAGGCCGCCGTCCCCGGACGGCCGTGACGGCTGTTCCCCACCGGTGACGGAGTCGTCGTCCCGCGCCTCGAACGCACCCGGCAGGGGCTGCACCCCACGAACCTCACGCTCTCCGGGTGCCTCACCCGGCTCATGGGCCTCGCCGGGCTCACGTGCCCCGCGTGGCTCACGGGCCGCGCGGGACTCCCGTGTCCCGCGCGTCGCACCGCGTCGCCGGCCCTGCCGCTGCGCGGCGGCCGAGCGGGACCGGTCGTCGTCGAACGGAATGACCTTGGCGTCCGCCATCGTTGCCACGCTCCTCAGTTGGCGCTCTGCGTCGGGGGGTGGCCGCCGCCCCTGCGGGACAGCACGGCGATCCGGTCGACGGCTGCCGCGACGGCCTCCGGCGGCAGCAGCCCCGGGCCGCGGCTGCGCACGAAGTCCGCGAAGGTCTCCGCGGTGGTGAACCTGGGCCGGAATCCCAGCGTCTCGCGCATCTGGTCCGTGGCCACCACCCGGCCGTGGGTCAGCAGCCGGATCTGCTCGGGCGAGAAGTCCGTCACTCCCAGCGTACGCATCAGGGAACCCGTCCAGGTGACCGCGGGCAGCAGCAGCGGCACCGTGGGCCGGCCGAGCCGCCGCGAGCACTGCGAGAGCAGCAGGACACCGTCGCCGGCGATGTTGAAGGTGCCGCTGTTGAGGGTGCCCCGCTCGGGCTCGTGGGAGGCGATCCGCAGCACCTCGACGACGTCGTCCTCGTGCACGAACTGGAGCCGCGGGTCGTAGCCGAACACGGTCGGCAGGACCGGCAGCGAGAAGTACGAGGCGAGCGGCGTCTCCGCGGTCGTGCCGAGGATGTTGGCGAACCGCAGCACGCACACGGCGACGTCGGGACGCCGCCGCGCGAAGCCGCGGACGTACCCCTCGACCTCGACCGCGTCCTTCGGGAAGCCGCCGCTGGGCAGCGACTTGGCCGGGGTGGTCTCGGTGAACACGGCCGGGTCGCGCGGCGCGGACCCGTACACGTTGGTGCTCGACTTCACCACCAGCCGCTTCACCGTCGGCGACTTCTGGCAGGCGCCGAGCAGCTGCATCGTGCCGATGACGTTGGTCTCCTTGACCGAGGTCCGGCTGCCGCTGCCCAGCGGGGTGCCCGTGACGTCCATGTGGACGACCGTGTCGGCGCCGGTCTCGGCGAGGACACGCGCGATGGTGGGCTGGCGGATGTCGGCCTCGATGAAGTCGGCGCCGCCCAGATGGTGCTCGGGCCGCACGGCGTCGACGGCGACGACCCGGTCCACGTCGGGGTCGCGCTGGATGCGCCGGACGAACCGGCCGCCCAGTTGACGGGCCACCCCGGTCACGAGCACGACCCTGCCCAAGATCTGCGCCTTCCTTCGGTTGCCCTGCCGCGGGCCAACTTAGCGAATCGACGTTGCACCGTGATGACCGCCGGGGCGCGGGCGACGGAATCGGCCCCCTTCGGCATACGTGTGTGGCCCCCCACCGTCCGGGTGGGGGGCCACACGACAAGCTCTCGCGGCGTCCGCGTCGAACCTTACTTCTTGTTGCGACGCTGAACGCGCGTGCGCTTGAGCAGCTTGCGGTGCTTCTTCTTGGCCATCCGCTTGCGCCGCTTCTTGATAACAGAGCCCACGACTACCCTCGCTCACTTCTCATCACTCGGTGCTGGGCGCCATGGGCCCATACGACCTACGAGGGGCTAGCCTACCCGCCCGAGCGCTGAGCTTGTAATCGAGGTGCTCCCGGTGAACTTCCCGGGACCGCCGTCAGGCCGTCTCCACCCCCACATAGCTCTCGCGGAGGTACTCGTGTACCGCTTGCTCGGGGACGCGGAAGGACCGCCCCACCCGGATCGCGGGCAGATGACCGCTGTGCACCAGCCGGTACACGGTCATCTTCGACACTCGCATGACCGAGGCGACTTCCGCCACGGTAAGGAACTGAACCTCGTTCAGAGGCCTCTCGCCAGCTGCCATGACACACCTGAACCTTCCGCACTCGACGGCCACCGGCTTCCCCTTCCGGTGACTCTTCGTCGCTGCGTGCTCACTCCCCAATGTAGGGGCGGGTGATGCGAGTGGGGAAGAGGTGCACCCATCGGCGGCCTACTGTGACAGACACGCTCGATTGAGTACGTAGCGGGTCAGCGGGCGGTAGTAATCGGACCGCACGCCGTCATCAAGTGGAACGGCGACGGACACGACCCCCTCGGCCTCCCCCACGAAGAGCGCCGGGTCGTCCGTGTCGGCCAGCCCGATGGCCTCGAACCCCAGCTGACCTGCCCCGCAGACCCAGCCGTGATCCCCGATCACCAGCTCGGGCAGCGGACCGCCACCCTCGGCCGCCGCCGCGAGGGCGGTTCGAACCGGGGCGGGTGAGTGCGTGTGTGCGCCCGGCTCACGCCCGGGGCGTTCGTTGCCACGCCCACGGACCAGCGCCACACCTCGTACGTAATCGAGGTCGTGCGTGCGTAGACCGAACTGGGTCGTTATGTCGACACAGCGACCCTGCGCCGGGCTGAGGACATCACATCCCGCCGTCGACAAGGCGTCTGCCAACGCGGCGTAGAAGTCGATCAACCGGTGCGGGTGGCCGGTGCCGAGCAGCACGGGGGCGCCGCGGCGGGCCACGTCCCGGACGCGGTCCGCGAAGGCGTCCAGGGCCGCCAGGGTCCGCCCGGGGTCAATGACATCATGCCCGTCCGTGCGTCCCGGGTCGGCCGAAACCCCGCACTTGTCCGCCATCAACGCGATCACGTCCCGTTGTCCCCAGGACCGTTCGGGATCGATTCCGATCAGCGCGCGGGGATCGCCGGCCGCGAAGAGCCGATAACTGCGCAGGCTCTCCTCCCGTGAGGTCCCCACGGCCCCCGCGAGCCGTGCGGCCACCAGATACTCCCGCATACGCCCGGCGCTCCACACACCGCCGATGCTGGCCGACCCGGATTTCCCCCGCGGGGAGAACACCGGAACACCGCACGATCGGAGCAAGGGAACGCCGGGAGGGGGCCGCGTGGCGGGCGGACCGGTGAAACCTTTATGCCAGGAGGCCCCGGAGCGGGAAGACCGCGCGGCGTGTCGCCAGGACCGCCTGGTCCAGCCGGTCCGCCGGGTCGTACCCCGCCTCCCACTCCGCCCAGCTCACCGGCCACCGCCCGTCGGTCATCCGCCCGGGCCCCAGCTGCCGCGTCCGGGCGAACACCTCCTGCCGCCACGCCTCCGGCACCGGCGTCTCCGGGGCCACTTCCCGCCCGGCGGCGATCCCCACCAGGTGCGTCCACGAGCGGGGCACGACATCGACCACCTCGTAGCCGCCCCCGCCGAGCGCGACCCACTTCCCGTCCGCGTGCTCGTGCGCCAGGGCGTGGCAGGCCACCTGCACCGCCCGCTGCGCGTCGAGGGAGACCGCGAGATGCGCCAGCGGATCCTCGAAGTGCGTGTCCGCCCCGTGCTGCGTCACCAGCGCCTGCGGCCGGAACTCCGCGATCAGCTCAGGCACCACCGCGTGGAACGCCCGCAGCCACCCCGCGTCCCCGGTCCCCGCCGGCAGCGCCACGTTCACCGCCGTCCCCTCCGCGGACTCGGCGCCCGTCTCCTCGGGCCAGCCGGTCTGCGGGAACAGCGTCCGCGGATGCTCGTGCAGCGAGATCGTCAGCACCCGCGGGTCGTCCCAGAACGCCGCCTGGACCCCGTCCCCGTGGTGCACGTCGACGTCCACGTACGCCACGCGCTCGGCGCCCAGCTCCAGCAGCCGGGCGATCGCCAGCGCGGCGTCGTTGTAGATGCAGAACCCGGAGGCCGCCGCGGGCATGGCGTGGTGCAGCCCGCCCGCGAAGTTCACCGCGTGCAGCGCCTCCCCGTGCCACACCGCCTCGGCCGCCCCCACCGACTGTCCCGCGATCAGCGCGGACACCTCGTGCATCCCGGCGAACGCCGGATCGTCCAGCGTCCCCAGCCCGTACGCCCCGTCCGCCGCCCCGGGGTCCGCCGACGCGGCCTTGACCGCGTCGATGTAGTCCTGCCGGTGGACCAGCCGCAGCGTCGACTCCCCGGCGGGCTTCGCCGAGACGACCTCCACCTCGCGGTCCAGCCCGAAGGCCCCGACCAGTCCCCGGGTCAGAGCCAGGCGGACCGGATCCATCGGATGGTCCGGACCGAAGTCATAGCCCGTTACCGCCTCGTCCCACATCAGCTGCGCGCGACCGCTCATGTCCGCCACCGTATCGGTCCGGTTGAGCGGCGAACGACCTGGCGTAGACCAACGTCACCAGCACCAACACCATCGGCACGAGCATCGCCCCGCGGTAGCTCCACGCGTCCCCGAGCGCCCCGACCAGCGGCGAACCGATCAAAAACCCCACGTAGTTGAAGATGTTGAGCCGCGCGACGGCCGCGTCCGAGGCCCCGGGGAACAGCCGTCCCGCCGCCGCGAACGTCTGCGGCACGAGGACGCACAGCCCCAGCCCCAGCAGAGTGAACCCGAGCATCCCGGCCCAGGCCCCGGGCGCCGTCGCCACCACCGCGAACCCGCCGGCCGCGACCAGCGCGCCCAGCCGTACGACCGCGGCGGCCCCGAACCGCCGCACCCCGAAGTCCCCGATGGCCCGCCCGAGCAGCGTGGTCACCATGTACACGTTGTACGGCACGGTCGCCAACTGCTCCGAGCTGCCGAGCACGTCCTTCAGATACTTCGCGCTCCAGTTCGAGACCGTCGAGTCCCCGATGTAGGCGAAGGTCATCACCAGGCACAGCGGCAGCAGCATCCTGAAGACGACCCCACTGCCGTCCCCCGCGCCCTCCCCCGGCTCCGCCGCGCCCCCGCTCCCGCTCGCGTCGTCGACGTACCAGCGGCTCCCCGTGAGCGCGGCCGGCAGCACCACGGCCACCACCGGCAGGTACGACACCCAGAGCGCGAGGTGCCAGTGCGCCCCCACCCAGGCCAGCGAGGCCCCGACGATCCCGCCCAGGCTGTACGCCGCGTGGAAGCTGAGCATGATGCTGCGCCCGTACGACCGCTGGAGGCTCACCCCGAGCATGTTCATCGAGGCGTCCAGCGCGCCGACGGCCAGGCCGAACGCGGCGAGCGCGACGGCCAGTCCGGCGACGTTCCGGCCGGCGCCGACGCCCAGCAGCGCGAGCAGGACGACGGGCTGGGACCAGCGCAGCAGCCGGCTGGGGGGTATGCGCTTGACCAACTGCTCGGTGGTGACGCTGCCGACGCCGGCGAGGATCGGCACGGCCGCGAGGAAGACCGGCAGCAACGCGTCGGAGACGCCGTAGCGGTCCTGGATGGCGGGGATGCGCGTGACGAGCAGGGCGAAGGCGACGCCCTGGGCGCAGAAGCTCAACGCCAACGAGGCCCTACCGCGCCGCAGCACATCAGTCATGGCGGCGAGCGTAGGGCCCCGGCGTACTCGTGGGTAGATCCGGCCAAAGATGAATTTCCCTCAGCTTCACCCCGGGTGCCGGGCGATCACCCGGCGGCGGCCACGGCGGGGGCGACGGCGGTTCCGGAACGGGTCTCGGTGTCCGTGCCAGCGGCCTCGGTACCGGCATCCTCGGTGTCGGCGGCGGCCTCGGTCTCGGCCGTCACCATGAAGGCCATCGGTCCGGCGGCCACCGCGCCGCTGACGATCACGGCCAGGGCCATGGCGACCATCAGGATGACCGTGCCGAGCCACACCATCGTGTCGACGGGGATGGTGTAGGCGCCCACCACCCGTACCACGCACTCCAGCAGCATGACCACGCCCCACACGAGGGAGAAGCGCCGCTCGGTCCGCCGGAAGGCGGGGGACGTCGCCATCAGCCGGTCCCAGGCGGCCTCCCGCGCGGGCATGCCCTTGACCACCCAGGGCTTCATGCCGACGGTCATCATCGGCTTGCCCAGCAGGACGGAGACCAGGATGCCGATGCCGATGACACTGCTGACCCCGCTGTCCTTGGCGAGCATCAGCCGGGGGTCGCCGGAGACGAAGCTCATCAGCAGCGAGGCGACGTTCACCACGAGGATGAGCGCGGCGAGCGCGTTGAGGCTCCGCTCCCTGGCCGCGCTCCAGAAGGTCCGCACCGCGGGGACGACGCTGCTCCAGGCGAGCGCCGCGAAGGTGCTCGTCCCGAGTCCGTCCTTGAGGAGGTAGTACGACCCGAGGGGCACCACCACGTCCACGATCAGCGACGCGAGGGTGCTCTTCTTCTTACCGGTCCGGGGCTTGCCGCTCTGTGCCGTGCTCGTCTGCGTCGTCATGCCCTCAGCTTCGCCGAGGGGAGGGGTGCGGCAGTAGGAACGATCGTCCACGACCGGCCGTGACAAATGTCAGCGGCGCCCCGGTGCCCGGGGTCAAACCAGCAGGTCGGCCAACTCCCCCATACCGCCGAAGAGTCGGGTGGCGCCGCCCAGCTTCTCGGCGGGCGTCATGGCGGTGAACCCGTACACGTCCATCCCGGCCGCCACGGCCGCCTGGACGCCCAGCGGGCTGTCCTCGACGACCACGCAGCGCCCGGGTGTCACGCCCATGCGTTCGGCCGCGTGGAGGAAGAGGTCCGGAGCCGGCTTGCCCCGCCCCACGTCCTGCGAGCTGAAGATCCGCTCGTCCGTGAACCACCGGTCGAGCCCGGTCGTCCGATGGCCCACCCTGATCCGCTCATGGCTCCCGGAGGACGCCACGCAGTACGGCACCCCGTCGGCCGTCAGCTTCTCCAGCACCTCCACGACGCCGTGCACGGGCTTCAACTCCCGCTCGAACGCGGCGAAGACACGGGCGTGGAAGACGTCGTCGAAGTCGTCGGGGAGCAGCCGCCCCGTCCGCTCCCCGATCAGATCGTGGACCCGGTGCATGGCGGACCCCATGTAGTCACGGACGGAGTCCTCGTACGACGTCGGAAAGCCCAGCTCGGTCAGATAGCCGGCGAGGAGCCGGTTGGAAATCGGCTCGCTGTCGACGAGAACGCCGTCATTGTCGAAGATCACCAGGTCATAGCGCATACCATCGACCTTAAGCGTAAGGACCCTTGAACGCAGAAAACCCCCGTGCCCTAGGCACGGGGGTTTTCCCACAATTTGTTCGGCGGTGTCCTACTCTCCCACAGGGTCCCCCCTGCAGTACCAT
>NZ_JBEZXS010000075.1:0-25272 GCF_040638185.1 Streptomyces sp. NPDC026672 | reverse complement strand
TCCTCCACACCTACAACCACCACCGCTGCCACACCGCACTCGCAGGCCAGCCACCCATCAGCCGTGTGAACAACGCTTCAGGTCAATACACCTAGGGGCCTGTCCGGCCCTTCGTGCCTTCCGCGCCCTGCGTGCCCTTCGCGTCGCGGACCGCGCGGGAGCGGCCGGACAGGCCCTGGCCGGGCCGATCCCCGCCGCCGCGACCCCGGGCGGCCGGCCCCACTTCCTCCCGCTGGCCGACAGCGGGGTCCGAAAGGACACTGGACGGGTGCGTACTGTCACAGCGACCGCCGCCGCCGTCACCGCGGTGCTGGCCGCCGGAGCGGCGAGTGTCGCCGCCGGGCGGATGGCCAGCGACGCCGCGCTGAAGGCCCCCGCCGGCCGACCCCTGCCCACCGAACCGCGGCTGACCGTGCACGGCACGGCCGCCGGCCAGGTCACGCTCACCCGCGACCTCGCCTCCCTGCGCCGCGGCACCTACGGCCTCGCGGGCGACGGCTCGCACGCGGTCGTCGGCCCGGTCCTGACGACCGCCCCGCACTCCGCCGACACGGTCGTGCGCCGCCTGGAGCGCGTCACACACGGCACCCTGACCGCGGGCGACAAGGTGTGGCTCACCCCGAACGCCTACGTCGGCACCCCGGCCGGCGCCCTCGGCCTCGCCCACACCGACGTCGGGATACCCGGCGAACTGGGCACCCTGCCCGCCTGGTTCGTGCCCGGCCACCGCGACACCTGGGTGATCGCCGTGCACGGCCTCGGCGCCACCCGCGAACAGGCCCTGAACGTCATGGCGTTCCTGCACGACCGCCGGCTGCCCGTCCTCGCCCTCTCCTACCGCGGCGACCTCGGCGCGCCCCGCCCGCCGGACGGCCTCAACCACCTCGGCGAGACCGAGTGGCGCGACCTCGACGCCGCGATCCGGCACGCCGTCCGCGAGGGCGCCCGCAGCGTCGTCCTGCTCGGCTGGTCCACCGGCGCCACCATGGCCCTGCGCGCCGCCGCCCACTCCCCGCTCCGCGAGCGGGTCTCCGGGCTCGTCCTGGACTCACCGGTGCTCAGCTGGGAGACCACGCTGCGCGCCCTGGCCACGGCCCGCCACACCCCGGACGCCGTGCTGCCGCTGGCCGTCCGCGCCGCCCAGGGCCGCACCGGGCTGCTCGCCGACCGCCTCGGCGAGAGCGCGGACCCCGCCCTGATCGACGTCCCGACGCTGATCGTGCACGGCCCCGGCGACACCGTGGCGCCCTGGTGGTTCTCCCGCCGCCTCGCCGCCCTGCGCCCCGACCGGATCTCCCTGCACACCGTGCCGGACGCCCCGCACGCGGCGATGTGGAACGCCGACCCCCAGGAGTACGAGGAGCGGCTGCGCCGCTTCCTGACCCCGCTGATGTGACCCCGGCCCGCCCCGAACCGGCGCCCCGAACCGGCGCACTCGCCAAGAGGGCAACCGGTTCCACGCATTCCGTTTAGCGTGGTGCGGCCGACCCGATCCGGCCCCTTCCCGCCCCTCGGGACCCCATGTGTTGGCCAGCCCCGTCGCCCCCCGTGACATTCCGTTTGGGTTTTCGGTCCGTCAACCGGAAGACTGCACCCGTGACGTCCCGTATCCCGCGCGACTCCAGGCTTCGACTCGTCCGACCGCGACCCCTGGCCGCCGCCCCCCGAGCGATGAACCAGCGGCCCTCGCGCCGCCCCGCACCCCGGCCACCGGAGGGCACCCCCGCACCGGCCGAACTCGCCAGAATGGCCCGCTCCGGCCTCGCGGACGCCGCCCGCCTCGCCCACTGGGCCGACACCGCCCTCGGCCCCGGCGGCGACGGCGCCACCGACGACGGCAAGTCCACCCTCTCCGACGCGACCGCCGAACGGGCGGCGCACGAGCTCGGCCAGACCGTCGCCCAGATCCGCGCCGACTGGGACACCGCCCGGCTCGCCGGCCTCGTCGAGGTGCACGGCGGCATCGCCCGCCCCGGCTGGCGCCTGCGCGCCTGGGACCGCGACGACAGCGCCGTCCTGCGCGGCTGGGTCGCCCTCTTCGACGCCTGGTCGCTCGCCTACCCGGAACCCGCCGAGCACGAGCCCGCCGCCGTCGCCGAGGTCGTCTCGGCCATGCCCCAGGTGCTCTCCTTCCTCCAGCTCTCCGCCGGACCCGTCCCCGTCGAGCAGCTCCTCGACCTCCTCCAGCAGCGCGTCACCGAACTGCGCACCGAGCGCTGCGAGGTCCCCTACGAACCCGGCCCCACCGCCGTCCCCGCCCCGGCGCCGGTCGCGGAGGGCGCCGAACTGCCCGTCCCCGCCCCGGCCCTCGTCCCGGCCGTGCCGACCGGCACGGACCCCGGGCCCGCAGCGGACGCGACCCCCGCCGACGACACCGCCCTCGCCCCCCTCCTCGACTGGGCCCTGCACGCCCTCGCCTCCGTCGGCGCCCTCACCTGCGGCGACGGCCAGGCCACCCTCACCCCGCTGGGCAGCTGGGCCGTCTGGGTCAAGCTGGAGCAGATCTGCGTGGCCGCGCAGAGCCCCGCCGGGAACATCGAGCACTCCGCCGAGGACATGCTCCGCGGCTGCGCCCAGCTGCGGCCCAACGCCGCCCGCGCCGAGTACCGCGCCTGGCTCGCCGCCCGCACCGTCGGCAGCGCCGTCACCGAACTCGTCGACGCCGCCCGCGGCGAGGACGCCCTGCTGCGCGGACTGGCCTTCGAGGCGCTGCGCGTCGTCGGAGCCCCCGCCGAACCCGACGTGCGCGCCGTCCTCGACGAGCCGACCCTGCGCCCCTACGCCCTGCTGTGGCTCGCCGAGCACGACGGCGTCGACCCCGAGGACGCCCACGAGGTCCTCACCCGCGAGGAGGCCACCTGGCTGTGGGTCGACACGGCCGCCGCCGTCGCCGACCACGGCGAGGCCCCCCTGCTCGTACGGCACCTGGAGTCCGCCGTGCAGGCGACCGTCCCCCAGCTGCTCGACGAGGTGCGCGCCGTCGGCCACCCCCGCACCGTGCAGGTCCTCGTCGCCCTCGCCGCCGCCCACCCGGACCCCGCCCTCGCCAAGGCCGTGCGCCGCGCCGCCTTCCAGGTGCACACCGGGGGCTGACCGCCCCGGAGCCGGACTCAGGCCCCCGTCTCGGGGGCGTACGTCCCGAAGCTCCAGATGTTGCCCTCGGCGTCCCGGGCCATGTAGTCCCGCGAGCCGTACTCCTGGTCCGTCGGGGGCAGCAGGATCTCCACCCCGTGCTCCACGGCCCGCCGATGGTGCGCGTCCACGTCGTCCACCACGACGTACACCCCCGCCGGGCCCGCGTCCTTCATCGCCGTGTCGAAGACGCCGCCGCGGCCCTTGGAGCCGAGCATCACCACGCCGTTGCCCTGCGCCAGCTCGGCGTGGAGCACCGAGCCGTCCGTCCCCTCGTACACCGAGAGCTCCGTGAAGCCGAGGCCCTCCGTCAGCTGCCTGATCGCCGCCCGCGCGTCCGCGTACAACAACGTCGGACAGATGCCCGGCCGTGCGCCGCCCTTACCCGTCATGCCCGTCACTCCCTCGTGAAACGGTGTCCGTGCCGTGCCGTGTCGTGCCGGGCGAACCGCCATGAACACCCGCGATCCACCCTGCCGCCCAGTCTGGCACCGGCCACTGACAACGCCCCGCCGAACACCCGCCGCACCCTCGGCGGAACGTGTCGCACCGGGCCAGGTCCCCGGTCCTGAACCCCTGCGCGAACCACGTCACCAGCCTCACGGCGGCGGACGTCCAGGACGTCCAGGTCCGCGGCGGCGTCTTCGACACTGCATCGGCCACCGCACTCCGTCCGCCGCGCCCCCCGGCGTCATCCTCGCCCCGGGCCCGGCCGCCGGTCACCGGGCACGGGGCCGAACGGGCGACACCCGCCGCCCGCCCGCCGTGTCACCGCCGCCCGCCCCGCCCCCGTCCGCGCGCGTGACTACGCTCGACCCCTGTTCCGGGGGGGGCGCCGAGCACCGGGGGAACCGGGGAACCGGAGAAGGGGACACGGTGGCCGTACTGCCGAAGTGCCCCGCACCCCCCTCGCGGCCCCGCGACACCGCCGCACGGACCACACCCCCCGACCCCGCCCAGGTCCTCCCGCTCACCCGCTTCATCCCTTTCGCCCTCCTCGTGGTCCTCCTGGTGACGGCCGCCCAGCACACCGGACCGGCCCCCTACGGGGACCGCTTCACCCCGCACACCGCCGGTGCCGGAGGCACACCGCTCCTCCGCATCCGTGACGGTGCCGTCGAGGCGTACGACCCGGCCGGCCCGCGACCCCGCTGGCGCTACGCGCGCGACGGCCGCCGCGCCCTCGCCGCGCTGCCCACCCGCGGGAGCGCGATCGCCCTCTGGGACGACGGCCTCGTCACCGGCACCGACGGCCGCGCCGTGCGCTGGCACCGCGCCCTGCCCGACGCCGCGGGTACCCTCCGCGCGCGGGGCGCCACCGGCGTCCTGCGCCCCCTCGGACACGGCATGCTCGCCGTCGTCACCCCGCGCCGCGTCACCGGCTACCGCACCGCCGACGGCGACCTGCGCTGGGTGCTGCCCGCGCGCCCCGGCTGCGCGTTCCGCCCCGAACGTGCCGTACGTCACGGCGCCGCCCTGCTCGTCGCCCAGCCCTGCGCCGCGGGCGCCTGGACCGCCCAGCTCATCGCGGTCGACGACCTCGGCCGGATCGCCCCCGGCCGCGCTCCCCTGGGAAACGGCGCGCCCCGCGCGGAGATCGAACACCGGCACCCAGAAAAAGTGCTTGCCCCGCCCCGTTAGAATCGGGCCCATGGCCATTCTCCTCGCGCAATAGACGGCGGGAACGTCCGCAGTCGCCCACCCGCCACCACGACCCGCTCTGGAGTCTGTCCGTGATCTCCGCCTCCGGCATCGAGCTGCGCGCCGGTGCCCGCGTCCTCATCGAGAGCGCGACCTTCCGCGTCGCCAAGGGCGACCGCATCGGCCTCGTCGGCCGCAACGGCGCCGGCAAGACCACCCTCACCAAGGTCCTCGCGGGCGAGGGGATGCCCGCCGCCGGCACCGTCACCCGCTCCGGCGAGGTCGGCTACCTCCCGCAGGACCCCCGCACCGGCGACCTCGACGTCCTCGCCCGCGACCGTGTCCTGTCCGCGCGCGGCCTCGACGTCCTGCTGCGCAAGATGCGGGAGAACGAGCAGCGCATCGCCACCGGCCAGGGCGCCACCCGCGACAAGGCGATGCGGCAGTACGAGCGCCAGGAGACGGAGTTCCTCACCAAGGGCGGGTACGCCGCCGAGGCCGAGGCCGCCACCATCGCCGCCGCGCTCAACCTGCCCGACCGGGTGCTCGGCCAGCCGCTGCACACGCTCTCCGGCGGTCAGCGCCGCCGTATCGAGCTGGCGCGCATCCTGTTCTCCGACGCGGACACCCTGCTGCTCGACGAGCCCACGAACCACCTCGACGCCGACTCGATCGTCTGGCTGCGGGACTACCTGAAGACGTACCGCGGCGGCTTCATCGTCATCTCCCACGACGTCGACCTGGTCGACACGGTCGTCAACAAGGTGTTCTACCTGGACGCCAACCGGTCGCAGATCGACATCTACAACATGGGCTGGCGGCTGTACCAGCAGCAGCGCGAGGCCGACGAGAAGCGGCGCAGGCGCGAGCGCGCCAACGCCGAGAAGAAGGCCGCCGCCCTGAACGCGCAGGCCGACAAGATGCGCGCCAAGGCCACCAAGACGGTCGCCGCGCAGAACATGGCCCGCCGCGCGGACAAGCTGCTGGCCGGCCTGGACGCGGTGCGCGCCTCCGACAAGGTCGCCAAGCTCCGCTTCCCCGAGCCCGCGCCCTGCGGCAGGACCCCGCTGATGGCCGAGGGCCTGTCGAAGTCGTACGGCTCGCTGGAGATCTTCACCGACGTCGACCTGGCGATCGACAAGGGCTCCCGGGTCGTCATCCTCGGCCTCAACGGCGCCGGCAAGACGACCCTGCTGCGGCTGCTCGGCGGCGTCGAGCAGCCCGACACCGGCGAGGTCGTCCCCGGCCACGGCCTCAAGCTCGGCTACTACGCGCAGGAGCACGAGACCCTGGACCCGGGCCGCACGGTCCTGGAGAACATGCGCTCCGCCGCCCCCGACATGGACCTGGTCGAGGTCCGCAAGGTGCTGGGCTCGTTCCTGTTCTCCGGCGACGACGTCGACAAGCCGGCCGGAGTCCTGTCCGGCGGCGAGAAGACCCGGCTCGCCCTCGCGACGCTGGTGGTCTCCTCCGCCAACGTGCTGCTGCTCGACGAGCCGACCAACAACCTCGACCCGGCCAGCCGCGAGGAGATCCTCGGCGCGCTGCGCACCTACAAGGGCGCGGTCGTCCTCGTCACCCACGACGAGGGCGCGGTGGAGGCGCTCCAGCCGGAGCGGATCATCCTGCTGCCCGACGGCGTCGAGGACCTGTGGGGCGCCGACTACGCGGACCTCGTCGCCCTGGCTTGATCGAATGAGTGATCCACTGAGTATGGATCATTCGGCCCACGGGTGATCCATCATCTGTGTGAGATCTCCTCGTATCGAGGTGTGTCCTACAACCATCCGACGGCCGATCCCTTTGTCGACAAGGGATCGGCCGTTTCGCATCTCTGACCTGGTGCTTCGCGAAACAACCCGTTCAGCCCCATGGACACCACAGTCCGGAAGACCTGATTCCGCTTGTGGGGATGTGCTCCTGTCGTCAAAACCGTGTCTCACGGACCTTGCCGAATGGGTGGCCATCGCGCCCCGGAGGGGTGATCATGAGGAGACCAGAGCGCACTTCCCATGAGGAGGCACGGGTGGCCGAGACTCTGAAGAAGGGCAGCCGGGTGACCGGCGCCGCGCGCGACAAGCTCGCGGCAGACCTGAAGAAGAAGTACGACTCCGGTGCGAGCATCCGGGCACTGGCCGAGGAGACCGGCCGCTCGTATGGCTTCGTACACCGGATGCTCAGTGAGTCGGGTGTCACGCTCCGTGGGCGTGGCGGCGCGACCAGGGGCAAAAAGGCCGCAACGTCCTGACCCCCCGGGCGGCTTCTCGGCTTCGACGGTGCCACCCGGTCGGTCGGCTGAACGACCGGGTGGTTACTGTGCAGTCACTTAGCTGTGCCGTCGTACGGCCCCACGCCGTGCGCGGCGCAGGATGACCGCACTCATCGGAGGCGCCCATGGCTTCGCCCGAGCAGGACTTCGCTGCCGTACTGGACAAGGACGGCGTACGGCTCACCGTCGACGACGCGATCGCCACGGTGACGCTGACCAACCCGGCCAAGCGCAATGCGCAGAGCCCCTCGATGTGGCGGGCACTGGCCGAGGCAGGGCAACTGCTGCCGGGCTCCGTCCGTGTCGTCGTGCTGCGCGGCGAGGGCAAGTCCTTCTCCGCCGGGCTCGACCGGCAGATGTTCACCCCTGAGGGCATGCCGGGCGAGCCGACCTTCACCGATCTCGCGCGCCGTGACGACGCCGAGGTGGACGAGACCATCTCCTTCTACCAGGAGGGTTTCACCTGGTGGCGGCGGAGCGACATCCTGTCCGTCGCCGCGGTGCAGGGGCATGCCATCGGGGCCGGGTTCCAGCTCGCGCTGGCGTGCGACCTGCGGATCGTCGCGGACGACGTGCAGTTCGCCATGCGTGAGACCGGCCTGGGCATCGTGCCCGACCTCGGCGGCACCCATCCGCTGGTCGAACTGGTCGGCTACGCCCGCGCGCTGGAGCTCTGCGTGACCGGACGCTTCGTCCACGCGCAGGAGGCCGTCGCCACGGGCCTGGCCAACCTGGCGGTGCCCGCGGGCGAGCTCGACGCGGCGGTGCGGGACCTGACCGCGGCCCTGCTCGCGGCGCCGCGCGACGCGGTGGTCGAGACGAAGGCCCTGCTGCGCGGCGCGGCCTCCCGCACCTACGACGAACAGCGCGCCGCGGAACGCCAGGCCCAGGCCCGCCGTCTGCGCGACCTGGCGGGCATCGGCGACTGACCCCTGCCCGCGGCCCCGATCGCCGTCGCCGCGGGCACCCGATCGCCGCGGGGACCCGCCGGTCCCGGCCGGCGGTCGGGAGCCGTGTGGTCGGGAGCCGTGCGGCCGGTTCACTCCACCGCGGTGACCAGAAGGGTGACCGTCGGACGGTCCGGGAGGGCGTCGCGGACCGCCGCGCGGACCTCGCCGGCCACGTCCAGCGCGCGCCGGGCCGGGGTCACCGTCAGTTCCACGCGGACGTGGCGGTGCGCCAGGGACGTCTCCCCGCGCCGTTCCTCGACGCGCACCGCCCGGCCGAGGCCGCCCAGGGCGCTGGTGAGCCGTCCCGCCCCGGGGACGGCGAGCGCCGCCGTGCCCGCCCGGACCTCGTCCGCGTCGGTCGCCGCACGGGCCGACGGCGGACGCGGCGCCCGTACCGGTTCCGCCGGATTCTCCGCCCCGTTCCCCGCCTCGGGCTCCGGCTCCCCGTCGTCCAGCAGCGCGGTCACCCGCAGGTCCACCTCGGTGACCGCCAGCCCCAGCCGCCGCTCCGCGGCCTCCGCCAGGGCCCGCCGCAGCCGCTCGGCCGTCTCCGGCAGCGGGTCGACGGCCGTCGCCGCGAAGTCCGCCGTCAGCCGCAGCGCCCCCGGTGGGAGCGCGCCCGGCGGGGGCGCCACCACCGGCTCGGCCGCCTCGGCCGGATGGGCGAGCCCGACCCGCAGCGCGCCCACCCGCACCCCCGGCACCTCGCGCGCCACCCCCCGCAGCACCGCCCCGGCCGCCGCCTCCGTGATCCACGCACCGTCCCGCGGCCCGCCCAGGGGCAGCAGCCTGCCCAGACCCACATGGTGACGAACCGCCTGTGTCCAACTTTCCGCCGTCATTGCTCCAGCCTGCCGCATCCCCTGAGCGCGACCGGGCAACCGCACATAGGTTGGTCACAGAACGACGACCGAAAAGGACGTGCGGCGATGAGTGAGATGACGGAACGGCCGGCGACACCGGCCGGGATCGAGGACGACAGCCCGGTACAGACCCGCAAGGCCACCCGGCGCGGCGGTGGCGATCCGGCGGGCCGGGGCCGGACGACCATCGCGGACGGCGTCGTGGAGAAGATCGCGGGCCTCGCCGCCCGGGACGTCGTCGGCGTGCACGCCATGGGCAGTGGGCTGTCCCGGACCTTCGGCGCCGTGCGCGACCGTGTCCCCGGCGGCGCCAAGTCGGTCAGCCGCGGGGTGAAGGCCGAGGTCGGCGAGGTGCAGACCGCGCTCGACCTGGAGATCGTCGTGGACTACGGCGTGGCGATCGCCGACGTGGCCCGTGCCGTGCGCGAGAACGTCGTCGCGGCCGTGGAACGCATGACCGGCCTCGAAGTCGTCGAGGTCAACATCGCGGTGAGCGACGTGAAGCTGCCCGACGAGGAGGACGAGGAGCCGGAGCCCCGCATCCAGTGAGGCACGGTGACCTGACAGCACACGGCTGACGAGCGGAGGAAAGCGGCATGAACATGGCCGTGGTCGGCATGATCGCCGGAATGGCGCTGGGCTTCGCCGGGTATTTCGGCGGGTTCGGCGCCTTCCTGCTGGTGGCGGCGCTGGGCGCCGTCGGGTTCGTCGTCGGCCGCCTCCTGGAGGGCGACCTGGAGATCGGCGACTTCTTCCGCACCCGTGACGGCAAGCGCGACCGGCGCCGGTGACACCCGTGAGCGGTGCGGCCGAGACGGTGCGCGGGCCCGGCGCCGTCGCGCCCGGCGAACGCGGCGCCACCCGGATCGCCGACCGGGTCGTCGCGAAGATCGCCGCGCGGGCGGCCCGGGAGGCCCTCGGGGCGCTGCCCGGCGAGGCCGCGCCCCCGCACGCCACCGTGGTGGTCCACCACGACTCGGCACGGGTCCGCGTCCACCTCGAACTCGGCTACCCGAGCGACATCGGCGCCCGCTGCGCCGCCGTGCGTCGTCAGGTCGTCGAGCGGGTAGGCGCGTTGGTGGGCATGGACGTGCCGGAGGTCGCCGTCGAGGTCGAGCGGCTGCTTTCGGCCCCGGCGCACGGCACGGCACAGGGGAGGGCGTGATGAGCGAGTCCCAGGGCGCCGAGAGCGGCACGCCCCCGGCACCGGTCCTGGAGAAGGCCGACGGCCCCGGCCTCGACCAGTCCGCCTCCGCCGCGGCCTACGACCCGCCGCCCCCGGTGACCGCCGACGAGGGCGGCGACGGCCGCTTCTGGTCCGCGCGCCGGGTCCCCGCGGGCGTCGTCGCGCTCCTGCTCCTGCTCGGCGCGGCCGTCCTCCTGTACGACATCGCGGCCGTACGGGCGCACCGGCCCGCGATGCGCTGGCGGCGCACGCTCGCCCGGCAGCTCGCCGAACGGCCCCTGGACGACACCTGGGTGCTGGTCGGCGCGGGTGTCGCCGCGGCCCTCGGCCTGTGGCTGGTCGTCCTCGCCCTCACCCCCGGACTGCGCGGCCTGCTGCCCATGCGGCGCGTCCACGCCGACGTCCGCGCGGGGCTGCGGCGCGAGGCCGCCGCCCAGGTGCTGCGGGACCGGGCCATGGAGATCTCCGGCGTGCGCTCGGTACGGGTGCGGTTGCGGCGCAGGAAGGCCGACGTGCGGGCGGTCTCCCACTTCCGGGGACTGGACGAGGTGCGCGCCGACCTCGACAGCACGCTCGCCGACGCGATCCGCGGGCTCGGGCTGTCCCGGCCGCCCGCCCTGTCGGTGCACGTCGCCCGGCCCGGACGGAAGGGGTGAGGACCGTGCTCAGGACCGTCAACCGGGTACTGCTCGCGCTCGTCGGGCTGGTGCTGCTCGCGCTCGGCGGCTCGGTGCTCGCCGTGGGCCTCGGTCTACGGCCCCCGTCGTGGTGGATCCACGACGGCCGGCACGACGTCCTGCTCAGCGCCGCCGACCGCACCCGCTGGCGGGACGCCGGCTGGTGGTGGCCGGCCGTCCTGGGCGGCCTCGCGGTCCTCGTCCTGCTGGCGCTGTGGTGGCTGATCGCGGACCTGCGCCGGCGCCGCCTCACCGAGGTCCTGGTCGACACCGGCGACGGCGAGGGCGCGCTGCTGCGGGCCCGGGCCCTGGAGGGGGTGCTCGCCGAGGACGCGGCCCGCCTGGACGGAGTGGCGTACGCCCAGGCCACCCTGACCGGGCGGCGCAGCACCCCCGAGGCCCGCGTCCGGCTCGACCTGGACCCCGAGGTGGACCCCGGCCAGGCCCTCGCCACCCTGACGACCGAGTCCCTGACCCGCGCCAGAACCTCGGCCGGCCTCACAAGACTCCCGACCGAGGTACACCTACGAGCCCTCAAACACCGAGCGGAAAGAGTGAGCTGAGCCCCCGGACTGTTGGCCCGGGTCGTCAGAAGCCGTGGCGGAGGCCGCCGTCGATGGGGAGCATGAGGCCCGTCAGATAGGAGGCGGCCGGGGAGAGCAGGAAGGCCGCGGTCCGTCCGAACTCCTCCGGGGTCCCGTACCGGCGCAGCGGAATCCGGGACTGGCTCGCCGCCCGGGTCGCCGCCGGGTCCGCCGACAGCCCGTCCAGCTCCCGCACCCGGTCCGTGTCGATGCGCCCCGGCACCAGCCCCAGCACCCGGATGCCCCGCGGCCCGACCTCGTCCGCGAGCGACTTCGCGAAACCGGCGAGCCCCGGCCGCAGCCCGTTGGAGATCGTCAGCCCCGGGATCGGCTCGTACACCGAGCTGGACAGCACGAACGCGATGACACCGCCCGGCCCCAGCTCCTGCGCCGCGGTACGGGCGAGCCGCACCGCGCCCAGGAACACCGACTCGAACGCGGCCGTCCACTGCTCGTCCGTGTTGTCGGCGACGAACCCCGGCGGCGGCCCGCCCACGCTCACCAGCACACCGTGGAAGCCGCCGAACCGCTCCCGGGCCACCTCGATCAGCCGCTGCGCGGCCCCCGGGTCGGCGTTGTCGACGGCCACGCCCACCGCGTCGGGACCCAGCCCGGCCGCGGCCCCGGCGACCCGCTCCTCGTCCCGCCCGCTGACGACCACCTTCGCCCCGTCGGCGACCAGTTCGCGCGCGGTCGCGTGGCCCAGCCCGCGGCTGGCGCCGGTGACGACGTACACCCGGTCCTTCAGTCCAAGATCCATGAGCCCTATCCTGCCCCGTCCGCCCCGAACAGGGCGAGGGCCGTGTTCACCAGACCGATGTGGCTGAACGCCTGCGGGAAGTTCCCCAGCTGACGGCCGGCCACCGGGTCGTACTCCTCCGCGAGCAGCCCCACGTCGTTGACGAGGCCCACCAGCCGGTCGAACAGCTCCCGCGCCTGCTCGGTGCGGCCCGTCAGATGCAGCGCGTCCGCGAGCCAGAACGAGCAGGCCAGGAAGGCGCCCTCGGAGCCGGGCAGCCCGTCGACGGGGGCGCCGCCGGTGTCGTAGCGGCGGACGAACCCGCCGTGGCCCAGCTCCGCGCGGACCGCGTCGACCGTGCCGATCACCCGCGGGTCGTCGGGCGGCAGGAACCCGGCGCGGGGGATGAGCAGCAGCGCGGCGTCCAGCTCGCGCGAGCCGTAGTACTGGGTGAAGGTGTTGCGCCACGGGTCGTAGCCCTTCTCGCAGACCTCCCGGTGCACCTCCTCGCGCAGCTCCCGCCAGCCCTCCAGGTCGCCGGGCAGCTCCGGGTGCTCCTCCAGGGTGCGCACGGCACGGTCGGCGGCCACCCACACCATCACCTTGGAGTGCACGAAGTGCCGGCGGCCGCCGCGCACCTCCCACAGGCCCTCGTCCGGCTGCCGCCACTGGGTGCGCAGCCACTCCAGCAGCACGCCCTGGAGGGACCACATGTGCGGCTTGGGCGACAGACCCGTGCGGCGGGCCAGCCACAGCGAGTCCATGACCTCGCCGTACACGTCCAGCTGGAGCTGGTTCACGGCGCCGTTGCCGACACGGACGGGCGCCGAGCCGCCGAAGCCGGGCAGCCAGGGCACCTCGAACTCGGGCAGCCTGCGCTCGCCCGCCACGCCGTACATGATCTGGAGGTCGGCCGGGTCGCCCGCGACCGCGCGCAGCAGCCAGTCGCGCCACGCCTCGGCCTCCCTGTGGTAGCCGACGGCGACCAGGGCGCCGAGGGTGAGCGTCGAGTCGCGCAGCCAGCAGTAGCGGTAGTCCCAGTTGCGCACGCCGCCCAGCTCCTCGGGCAGGGAGGTGGTGGCCGCTGCGACGATGCCGCCGGTCGGGGCGTAGGTCAGGGCCTTGAGGGTGATCAGGGAGCGGACGACCGCGTCCCGGTACGGCCCGGTGTAGCGGCAGCGGGCCGTCCAGCGCCGCCAGTCGGTGACGCTGAGGCGCAGCGCGTCGTACGGGTCGACCAGTGCGGGGCGCGGCTCGTGCGAGGGGTGCCAGGTGAGCACGAACGCGACGCGGTCGCCCTCTTCGAGGGTGAACTCCGAGTGCGTGCCGAAGTCCTCGCCCCAGGTGCGGACGTGGGGTTCGCTGCGCAGCCACACGGAGTCCGGTCCCGCGACGGCGACGCGGTGCCCGTCGGACCTGCGCATCCAGGGGACGACCGAGCCGTAGTCGAAGCGCAGCCGGAGGGTGCTGCGCACGGTGACCCGGCCGCTGACGCCCTCCACGACGCGTACGACGTCCGGGGCGCGGTCGCGCTGCGGCATCAGGTCGGTGACCCGGACCGTGCCGTCCGGGGTGTCCCACTCCGTGTCGAGGACCAGGGTGTCGGGGCGGTACGCGCGCCGGGCGCAGGTGCCGGCGCCGAGTGGGGCGATCCGCCAGTGACCGTTGCTCTCGTCGCCCAGGAGCCGGGCGAAGCAGGCGGGGGAGTCGAAGCGGGGCAGACAGAGCCAGTCGACGGAGCCGTCCCGGCCGACCAGGGCGGCGGTCTGCTCGTCGCCGATGAGCGCGTAGTCCTCGATGCGGTGCTGCACGGGGTTCCGGTTCCCCACCGGGCACTTCCCACAATCAGGGCCGGGGCCGGGCGGGTGACCTCGCGTCCGCGGGGCGCGGGAGCCGGTCCCGGCGGGGCACCGTCAGACCGTCGCCGGCTCTGATTCCCTTTCCTCGGCGTCCGGGTCGGGGCCGGCCGCCTCGCGGTCGCGGACCTCCCGGCGCACCAGGACGTACCAGCCGACCGGGACCGCCGCGGCGAACAGCCACCACTGGATCATGTAGGCGTAGTTGAGCGGGGCGTCCTCCTTGCCCGGGTCGGAGAGCTGCTCCGGGCTGTCCCCCTTGGGCGCGGGCGCCGTCTGCTCGATGTAGCCGCCGAGGACGTCGGCGTGCAGCCGCCGGGACTCCTGCGCGCTGTTGATCAGCATGACCTGCCGGTCGGGCAGCCCCGCGAGGTTCTTGATGCCGCTGTCCGCGGTCGTCTCGTCGGCCATCAACCGTCCGGTGACGGTGGTCCGGCCGGCCGGCGGCGCGGGGATCTTCGGGAACGCGGTCTGCGCCCCGTTCGCCGGGATCCAGCCGCGGTTGACCAGCAGCACCTTGCCGTCCGTCAGCACGAACGGGGTGAGGACGTGGAAGCCGACCGCGTCGTCGGAGTTGACGCGCCGCCGGACCACGACCTCCCGGGAGGTGTCGAAGGTGCCGGTCGCGGTGACCGTGTGGTAGCGCTCGGCGCTCGTCACCCTGTGCCCGGCCGAGGTCAGCCGCTCCACGGGCACCGGATCGGCGGCCAGCGCGTCGGTGACGAGCTGGTTGCGGTGGCTGCGCTCCTCGTACCGGTGCATCTGCCAGATGCCCAGCCTGATCATCGTGGGGATCAGGAGCAGGGCGAGCAGGGTGAGAATCACCCACTGCCGGGTCAGAAGGAAGCGGTACACCCCACGACGGTACATCCGGGTCGTGGGGCGCGAATGCGTGGGGTACCGCCTCAGACCCGGTCGACGATCCCCGCCTTCCCCTCCGCGCGGGCGCAGTGGGCGCCGCAGTACCACTGGCCCTCGGCCTCCACGCCCTGGCCGATGATCTGGACCCGGCAGTGCTCGCAGAGCGGGGCCATGCGGTGGATCGCGCAGGAGAAGCAGTCGAAGACGTGCACGGCGCCCTGCGCGTGCACCTCGAAGGACATTCCGTAGTCGTTGCCGCAGACTTCGCATTTCGCCATGCGCCACAGGGTGGGCGGTGACGGGCGGCCGGGCGAGCGGCCGCCGGGCGAGTCGCACGGTTGTCACCCGATAGTACGGTTCTACTCCCACGACCGCCCGGGGCACTCGGGCGACGGCCGGGGGCACTCACGCGACCGCCGGGGTCACTCCGGCGAGGCGGGCTCCACGTCCCGCAGCAGCTGCCCGAACGCCGCCTCGTCGATCACCGGCGTCCCGAACTGCCGCGCCTTGGCCGCCTTCGACGTACCCGAGTCGGGGTCGTTGGTGACGAGCAGACTGGTCAGCCGGGACAGGCTTGACGCGATGTGCAGCCCCGCCTCCACGGCCCGGTCCTCCAGCAGCTCGCGGTCGACCGACGTGTCCCCGGAGAACGCGACCCGCATGCCCTGCTTGAGGCGTCCGCCCTCCTCGTACCGGCCCGGGTTCGGATACGGGCACGCGGGCCGCTTCCGGGACGGACGCCAACCGCCCGGCCGGTAGCCGCCGTAGCCCCCGTCCGCCTGCCGCCCGATCACCGCTGCCGGCCGGTCGTGCCACTCGGTCAGCGGCCGGCACTCCAGCAGCGGCAGCCGTACGTCCCCCGCCGCCGCGGCCCGCAGGCTCGGCCGGAACGCCTCCGCGAGCACCCGCGCGTCGTCGAGCGCGTGGTGGGCCCGCCGCTGGACCACACCGAAGTGGGCCGCGAGCGACTCCAGCTTGTGGTTGGGCAGCGGCAGCCCCAGCTCCTTGGAGAGCGCGATGGTGCACAGCCGCTGCCGCACCGGCGCCTCGCGCTTCGCGCGCGCGTACTCGCGGGCGATCATCTGCCAGTCGAAGACGGCGTTGTGCGCGACGAGCACCCGGTCCGCGAGCCGCGCCGCGAACTCCTCGGCGATCTCCTCGAACAGCGGCGCCCCCTCCAGGACATCGCTCGTCAGACCGTGGATCCACACCGGCCCCGGATCACGCTCCGGATTGACCAGCGTGTACCAGTGGTCCTCGACCTCGCCGCGCGCGTCCAGCCGGTACACGGCCGCGGAGATGATCCGGTCGTCCCGGGCCAGCCCGGTGGTCTCCACGTCGACGACCGCGTATCCCTCCGGATACGCGGCCGGCCACCGGGTGGGTGAGGGCGCTGCGGTCGTACGGTCTTCGAGCATGGTCACCGAGGATACGGTCCACGACCGACAGCGCGGTCCCCGAGGGCCCCCAGCACCCTTGCGGGGGTGGTCCGTTCGAGGGCGGTTCGGCCGACCGGAGGCGGAACGTCCGTCAATTGCCCCGCGCGTACGCCGTGTTCGAGGGCGCGCGGAGACCGCCGCCGAGTCGCCGTCGCCCTCCGGTCCCCGGGATGTCATCCTCCCTGCTGTGACCGAACCGAATCACAGTGAGGCCCACGGCGGGGCGCTCGGATCGCGGCTGAACTGGCTGCGGGCCGCGGTGCTCGGCGCCAACGACGGCATCGTGTCGACCGCCGGGATCGTCGTCGGCGTGGCCGGCGCGACCGGTGACCGGGCCGCGCTGCTGACCGCGGGGCTCGCCGGGCTGCTCGCCGGGTCGATGTCGATGGCCGCCGGGGAGTACGTGTCCGTGTCCACGCAGCGCGACTCCGAGCGGGCCGCCCTGGCCCTGGAGAAGCGCGAGCTGAAGGAGCAGCCCGAGGCCGAACTGGAGGAGCTGACCGGGCTGTTGGAGGAGCGCGGGCTGACCCGGGAGGTCGCCCGCGAGGCCGCCGAGCAGCTCACCGCGCGGGACGCCCTGAAGGCCCACGCGCGCGTGGAGCTGGGCATCGACCCGGACGCGCTGACCAACCCCCTGCACGCGGCGTGGGCCAGTTTCCTCGCCTTCACGGTGGGCGCGCTGCTGCCGCTGCTCGCGATCGTGCTCCCGCCGGCGCCGTGGCGGCTGCCCGTCACCGTGCTCTCCGTCCTGGCCGCGCTCGTCCTCACCGGCTGGAGCAGCGCCCGCCTGGGCGCCGCCGACCCCCGGCGGGCGGTCGTGCGCAACGTGGTGGGCGGCGCGCTGGCCATGGGCGTGACCTACGTGGCCGGGACACTGCTCGGCGCGGCGGGGGTGTAGCGGCCCGGCGGCTGCGGAGCGGGCCCTCCGCGCGCGAGCCGCCCAGGTCACGGCGTACGGTGAAGTGCGCCCGACCACCCCCCGGGCGCACCGCACAGCAGACCGTACGAGAGAGATCCTCGCCATGCGCGCCACCACCGTCCACGCCCCGTTCGACCTGCGCGTGGAGAACGTGCCCGAGCCCGTCGTCCAGCTCCCCACCGACGCGGTGGTCCGGGTGCTGCGGGCCTGCATCTGCGGCAGCGACCTGTGGGCGTACCGCGGCGTGGCCGACCGGAAGCCGGGGCAGCGCATCGGGCACGAGTTCCTCGGCCACGTCGAGGAGACCGGCTCCGAGGTGGGCACCGTCCGCCGCGGCGACCTGGTGGTGGCCCCCTTCATGTGGTCCGACGGCGTCTGCGACCACTGCCGCGAGGGCCTGACCACCTCCTGCGACCACGGCGGCTTCTGGGGCTCCGTCGGCTACGACGGCGGTCAGGGCGAGGCCGTGCGCGTGCCGTTCGCCGACGCCACCCTCGTCCCGCTGCCCAAGGAGGCGGCCTCCGACGACCGTCTGCTGTCCGCCCTGCTGACCCTCTCCGACGTGCTCGGCACCGGCCACCACGCGGCGCTCGGCGCGGGTGTGCGGCCCGGTGCCACGGTCGCCGTCGTCGGGGACGGCGCGGTCGGCCTGTGCGCCGTCCTGGCCGCGAAGCGGCTCGGCGCCGAGCGGATCGTCGCGCTGGGCCGGCACGCGGCCCGCACCGACCTCGCACGCCGCTTCGGCGCCACCGACGTGGTCGCCGAGCGCGGGGAGGCGGCCGTCCACGCCGTGCGCGAGCTGACCCGCGGCCAGGGCGCGCACGCCGTGGTCGAGGCGGTCGGCACCGAGCAGTCGATGCGCACGGCGGTGGGAATCACCCGCGACGGCGGCGCGATCGGCTTCGTCGGCGTCCCGCACGGCAGTGGCACCGGCCTCAACCTGACCGTCATGTTCGACCGGAACATCGCGCTGCGCGGCGGGGTCGCGCCCGTGCGCACCTACATCCCCGAGCTGCTGCCCGACGTCCTCGACGGCACCGTCGACCCCTCCCCGGTCTTCGACCTGACGGTCGGTCTGGAGGGCGTGCCGGACGGCTACAGGGCGATGGACGAGCGCACCGCGCTCAAGGTCCTCGTCACCGTCTGACCCGGGTGCCCGGATGCGTCCCGCCGCTCACACCCACTCCGGCGCGTCGGTTCCCCAGGGCACCGGCGGCCGGGCCCAGTCGGCGGGACCGCCCGCGAAGCACACCGCGGGCAGCGCGTACCGCAGCCGGCCGGACGCGCCGTCCCGCTCGGCCAGCCACGGACCCGGGCCCTCGTAGGGCGCGTCGCCCTCCGGCCCGCGCCGGACGCCGTCCGTCAGCCAGAGCGCCGTACGGGCCAGCGCGAGGCGGACATGGCGGCCCTCTCCGTCGTACGAGCGTTCCGTCAGCGCGCGCAGCACGGCGGCGGCGAGCAGATGGCCCGTGCCGTGGTCCAGGGCCTGCGCGGGCAGCGCGCCCGGCTCACCGGCCGTGCCCTCCAGGACGGCGATCCCGGTGGCCGCCTGCACCAGGCTGTCGAAGCCGCGCCGCTCCCGCCACGGGCCGTACGCGCCCCACGCCGACACCTGCGCCACGACCAGCCCCGGCCGCCGCTCGGCCAGCGCCCGCGGCGAGAGCCCGAACCGGTCGAGGGCGCCGGGCCGGTAGCCGGTGACGACGACGTCCGCCGCCGACAGCAGCTCCTCGAAGGTCCGCGCGTCCGCCGCCCGTGTGAGATCGAGCGCCGCCGAACGCTTCCCGAAGCCCGTGTCGATGTGCTGGTCGGGCAGTTCGGGCAGCCGGGGCGGGTCCAGGCGCAGCACGTCGGCGCCGAGCAGCGCCAGCAGCCGGGTGGCGACCGGGCCGGCGATGACCCGGGTCAGGTCCAGCACGCGCAGCCCGGCGGCGGGCAGCAGGGGAGTGCCGTCGAGGGGCGCGAGCGCCCGCGCGCGGGCGGTGTCCAGACGCCCGCGCTCCACCAGGGGCCGCTCCTCCAGCGCGGCCGCCTGCGGGTGCGCGGCCCACTGCCCGGGGGAGCGGACCGCGAAGGCGAGACCGCCGGCCGCGTACACGGTGTCCTCGACCTCCAGGGCCGTCCGCCCGGCGAGCAGCGCGGCCGTGTCGTCCACGGAGGCGCCCTCGGGCAGCCCGAGGGCGTCCAGCAACCGGGCCCGGTGGTGCGGGTAGTTGGCGTGGGTGCGCACCCAGCCGTCCGCCGTGCGCCAGAACCGCGACAGGGGAGCGAAGGACACCGGCGCCCGCCCGTCGACCAGCAACTGGCGTTCGCTGCGGTACGAGGTCGCCACGGCACCGTCGTCGATCCGCACCTCGGGCACCTCGGCGAGCCCGGCCCGCCGCGCCCCCAACTCGGCGGCGGCCAGCGCGCACACGCCCGTACAGGCGCGGGCCAGCTCCCGTACGGGCAGCCGGGCGCCGAGCGCTCCTCGGCGTACGACGGCGGAAACGCGGGAGACGAGATCCCGCTCCCCGCCCAGGGCCTCCCAGGCGGACTCGGTGTCGGTCGTCACGGTCATGACGGCACTATGCAGCATCGCCCCCGACGAGTCGTCGGTGCCCCGTGCGGCAGATGTGGTGACGGGCGGGCCGGAACACCTGTCCGGCCCGCCCGCTCCACCGCCGCCGGGTGCTACTTCGTCACGGCAGCCAGGGCGTCGGCCGTGCCCCAGCCGTAGAAGCCGTTGCGGTTCTTCGTGCCCTCGCACACCGCGTCGACCTTGCCGTCGCCGTTGATGTCGTACGGCTTGGTGCACGGCGTGGCGTCGGCCTCCGCGTACAGCAGGGCCTTCACCAGGGCCGCCGAGGCGTGCGGGTGCGTCGACTTGATCAGCGCGGCCACGCCGGCGACGTGCGGCGACGCCATCGACGTGCCGGCCATGTAGCCCCACTGTCCGCCGGGCAGCGGGCCGAGGATCAGACCGCTGGTCGCCGGGGGCGCGGGCGTCTGGTACGCCGTCGAGTCACCGCCGGGCGCGGCGATGTCGATGACGCCGAGGCCGTAGTTGGAGAACGACGACTTGATGCCCTTCGCGCCGGTCGCCGCCACGGTGACGACACCCGGCAACTGGGTCGGTATGTCATAGCACTTGCGCGGGTCGATCACCCGGTCCGACGGGGTGCCGTCGTTCGGGGAGACCGGGTCGGTGATCGAGTCGGCGGCCAGGTCGTAGCTCTCGTTGCCCGCCGCCGCGACGTTGACCGTGCCCTTCTTCTCCGCGTACCGCGTGGCCCGGGTGATGGCGTCCACGAGCGCCTTCTGGTCCGGGTCGTTCTTGCAGTTGAAGTACCACGGGTCCGTGTAATAGCTGTTGTTGGTCACGTCCACGCCGTGCTCGGCCGCCCACACGAAGCCGCATACGACGGCCTCCGTGTAGAAGTAGCCTGCGGTGGTGGCCACCTTGATGCCGGCGACCTTCACGCCCGGCGCCACGCCCGTGATGCCGACGCCGTTCTTGGCGCCCGCGATCTCACCGGCCACGTGCGTGCCGTGCGGGCTCTCGGCCGCGCTCGGCCGCCACGCCCCGTCGGTCGTGTCCGGCTTGCCCGTCACGCAGTTGGTGGAGGCGTAGCGGCTGAAGTTGGGCGCGATGTCCGGGTGGGTGTCGTCGACGCCGGTGTCGATGACGGCGACCGTCACCTTCTTGCTGCCGAGGGTCTTTTCGTGCGCCTTGTCCGCCTTGATGGCCGGCAGGTCCCACTGGAGCGGCTCCAGCGGGTCCTGCCCGGCGGCCGCCTGTGCCTTCGCGACCTGCTCGGCGCTGAGCACCTTCGGGGTGCCGACGTCGGTGGTGGACTGGGCGGGCAGCGGTGCGTTGCGGGTGTTGCCCGCGGAGTCGACCCCGCGCACCTTGCGCACGGTCTTGGCGAAGTCCGGGTTCGAGGAGTGGACGACGATCACGCCTATCTGGTCGTACGCGATCACGATCGTGCCGCCGGCGTCGGCGATGGCCTTCTTCACCTGCCGGGAAACCCCGTGTCCGGGGCGGACGTTGACGACGTAGCTGAGCGCCGTCGCGTCGGCGGTCGTCGCGGCCTTCGCGGCGGCCGGGGCGTCCGCGGCGGACGCGGTGACGTTCGGCAGGAACGCGAGGGCGGAGGCCATGGCCATGCCGACGGGAATCACCATGGCGCGGCGCAGTCGCGGCTGGGTCACTGTCATGTGTCTGTGTCTCCAGTTCGTTCGCAAAACGAGCGGGCCGTGCGGGAAGTCCTGTGGAGGGGGCGCTACTTGACGGCGCGCAGGGCGTCGACGACACCGGCCCCGTAGAAGCCGTTGTCGCGCTTGCCGCCGACGCACGTGGCGTCCACGACGCCGTCGCCGTCCCCGTCGTACGGGTCGGCCGGGCAACCGGGGTTGTCCGCCTGGGCCTTGAGCAGCGCCTGGAGCTGTGCCGGGGTCGCGCGCGGGTGGGTGGACTTCAGCAGCGCGGCCACACCGGCGACGTGCGGTGACGCCATCGACGTGCCCTGGAGGTAGCCGTACTCGTTGTTCGGCAGTGTGGACAGAATGCGGCCGTTCTGGGACGGCGTGTCCGGGATCTGGAAACGGTCGCCGCCGGGGGCCGCGACGTCGACGACACCCTTGCCGTAGCTGGAGTAGTACGACTTGGCGCCCTTGAAGCCGGTGGCGCTCACCGTGACCACGCCGGGCAACTGGGTGGGGATGTCGAGGCACTTGTGCGGGTCGACCGTCCGGGGCACGGGGGTCGAGTCGTCGGGGCTGGAGTCGTCGACGAGGGCGTCCGCGTCCAGGTCGTCGTTGGAGTTGCCCGCCGAGGCGACGTTCAGCGTGCCCTTGCGCTGGGCGTACCGCTGCGCCCGGTCGACCGCGTCGACGATGGCGCGCTGGTCGGGGTCGTCCAGGCAGTTGTAGAGCCACGGGTCGACGTAGTAGCTGTTGTTGGTGATCTCGACGCCGTGGTCGGCGGCGAACACGAACGCGCAGACCACGCTCTCCGGGAAGAACAACTGGCCCGCGTCGGGCTGGGCGACGGTGATGCTCGCGACCTTCACGCCGGGAGCCACACCCGCGACGCCCACCCCGTTGCGGGCCGCGGCTATCTCACCGGCGACGTGCGTGCCGTGGTAGTGGTCGGCGTCCACCGGGCGCCAGGCGCCGTACGTCGTGTCCGCCTTGCCGCTCACGCAGTTCGCGGACTGCGCCGCGGAGAAGTTCGGGGCGATGTCGGGGTGGGTGTCGTCGACGCCGGTGTCGATCACGGCGACGGTCACCTTCCGGCTGCCCGGGTCTATGCGCGCGGCCCTGTCGGCGCCTATCGCCCGCAGGTCCCACTGGTCCGCCTCCAGCGGCTCGGCGCCCCGCGCCGCGCCGCGGGCGACCTTCGCGGCCTCCGCCTTCGACAGCACCTGCACGGCGCCCTCGTCCGTGGTCCCGGCGGGGCTGAGCGGGGCGGTGCGGGTGGCGCCCGCCGACTGCACTCCGCGCACCGCGCGCAGGTCCTTCGCGAAGTCCGGGTCCGAGGAGTGGGCGACGATCACACCGATCCGGTCGTACGTCGCCACGACCGAGCCGCCGTGCGCGGTGATCGCGCGCCGCACCGAGGCGATCGTGCGGTGGTCCGTGCGGGTGTTGACCACGTACGCCAGCGCCGGGCCGTCCGCCGCCCGGGACGCGTGGGGTGCCGAGGGGGCCGCCGACGCCACCGACGGCAGGAAGCCCAGCGAGGCGGTCAGCGACAGCACGACCGGAACGGCCAGGGCGAGCCTGCGTCTGGAGCGCAGATGAGGCATGGGGTCTCCACATCATCCGAATACGAAACCTGCCCGGCGCACAGGTGGTGCTGGGCAGGTGCATGACGGGTGGTGCAGTGGTGAAGCTATCTCCCCATATCGCTGGCCAGCAATGACTTCGGGAGACCACTTCCGAAAGAACCCAAAGGACTTGAACCGGTCCCCACGCCGCGCCGTGGACCTTCGACAGGAGACCCGACCGGCGTCGGGCACCGCCGCCCATCACCCGCGACACGAGGAGACTCCGTGGCCACCGAGACACCGCCCCCCTCGAAACCCCACCCCCAACTCCCCTCCACCGAGGAGTTCACCGAGGTGCAGGAGAGCGCGGAGTTCGGTGAACTGCGCCGCTCCTACCGCTCCTTCGCCTTCCCGCTGACCGTCGCGTTCATCGTCTGGTACCTGCTGTACGTCCTGCTGTCCAACTACGCGGGCGACTTCATGGGCACCAAGGTCGTCGGCAACATCAACGTCGCCCTGGTCCTCGGACTCGCCCAGTTCCTCAGCACGTTCCTCATCGCCTGGTGGTACTCGCGGCACGCCGCCGCCAACCTCGACCCCAAGGCCGAGGCCATCAAGTCCCGGATGGAGGGCGGAGAATGAGCCCCGCGATCACCCTGGCCGCCGGCGAGGCCAGTGAGCACCGGCCGCTGATCATCACCCTGTTCGCGATCTTCGTCGCGGCCACCCTCGTCATCACCGTCTGGGCCGGCCGCCAGACCAAGGACGCCGCCGACTTCTACGCCGGCGGACGCCAGTTCACCGGCTTCCAGAACGGCCTCGCCGTCTCCGGCGACTACATGTCCGCCGCGTCCTTCCTCGGCATCGCGGGCGCCATCGCCCTGTTCGGCTACGACGGCTTCCTGTACTCCATCGGCTTCCTGGTCGCCTGGCTCGTCGCCCTGCTCCTGGTCGCCGAGCCGCTGCGCAACTCCGGCCGCTACACCATGGGCGACGTCCTCGCGTACCGCATGCGCCAGCGCCCCGTCCGCACGGCCGCCGGCACCTCCACCATCGTCGTGTCGATCTTCTACCTGCTCGCGCAGATGGCCGGCGCGGGCGTCCTGGTCTCCCTGCTGCTCGGCATCACCAGCGACGGCGGCAAGGTCGGCATCGTCGCCCTGGTCGGCGTCCTCATGATCGTGTACGTCACCATCGGCGGCATGAAGGGCACCACCTGGGTCCAGATGGTCAAGGCCGTGCTGCTGATCCTCGGCGCCCTGCTGCTGACCTTCCTGGTGCTGCTGAAGTTCGACTTCAACGTCTCCGACCTGCTCGGCAGCGCCGCCGACAACAGCGGCAAGGGCGCGGCCTTCCTGGAGCCCGGACTGCGCTACGGCGCCACCGGCACCAGCAAGCTCGACTTCATCTCGCTCGGCATCGCCCTGGTCCTCGGCACCGCCGGCCTGCCGCACATCCTGATCCGCTTCTACACCGTGCCCACCGCCAAGGCCGCCCGCAAGTCCGTGATCTGGGCCATCGGCCTGATCGGCGCCTTCTACCTGATGACCCTCGCCCTCGGCTTCGGCGCCGCCGCGCTGATCAAACCGGACGAGATCATCGCCTCCAACAAGGCGGGCAACACCGCCGCCCCGCTGCTCGCCCTGCACCTCGGCGGCGTCGACTCCAACTGGGGTGCGATCCTGCTCGCCACCATCTCCGCGGTCGCCTTCGCCACGATCCTCGCGGTCGTCGCCGGCCTGACGCTCGCCTCCTCCTCGTCGTTCGCGCACGACATCTACGCGAACGTCATCAAGAAGGGGCAGGCCAGCGAGAAGCAGGAGATCAACGCCGCCCGCTACGCCACCGTCGGCATCGGCGCCGTCTCCATCGTCCTCGGTGCCCTCTCCCGCGACCTGAACGTCGCCGGTCTGGTCGCCCTGGCCTTCGCGGTCGCCGCCTCGGCGAACCTGCCGACCATCCTCTACAGCCTGTTCTGGAAGCGGTTCACCACGGGCGGCGCCCTGTGGTCGATCTACGGCGGCCTCGTCACCGCGGTCGGCCTGGTGCTCTTCTCGCCGGTCGTCTCCGGCAAGGAGACCTCGATGTTCCCCGACGTCGACTTCCACTGGTTCCCGCTGGAGAACCCGGGCATCATCTCGATCCCGGTCGGCTTCCTCCTGGGCGTCGTCGGCACCTACCTGTCGAAGGAGGAGCCGGACGCCGGGAAGTACGCCGAGCTGGAGGTCCGCTCGCTCACCGGCACCGGGGCGCACTGACGCTCCCGCGCGTGGCCGCGCCGCGGAACCCCGCGACGCGGCCACCCGCCCCCCGTTATGTTCTTGGCGGTCCTGCAAGAGGGCCGCTGGCCTCCGGGCCCGGCATGACTGGTCCCCCCTGTCGAACGGATGACCTGGGGGG
>NZ_JBEZXS010000074.1:0-25426 GCF_040638185.1 Streptomyces sp. NPDC026672 | reverse complement strand
CGAGGGCGATCCTCCGCCTTGCGATTGCACGCACCAGACGCCGCGGGCCCCGCCCTCCGGGCGGACGGCGCTACTTTCGAAACACGCCCTAGTCCTCGCCGAGGTACGCCTTGCGCACGGACTCGTCGTGCAGCAGGTCCTGGCCGGTGCCCGACAGGACGATGTTGCCGACCTCCATCACATGGCCCTGGTCGGCCAGCGACAGCGCGGCCTGGGCGTTCTGCTCGACCAGCAGGATGGTCGTGCCCTGGGACTTCAGCTCGGCGATCGTCGACATGATCTTCTGCATCATGATCGGCGACAGACCCATCGACGGCTCGTCGAGCATCAGCAGCTTGGGCTGCGACATCAGCGCGCGGCCCATCGCCAGCATCTGCTGCTCACCGCCGGACAGCGTGCCCGCCGCCTGCTTCCTGCGCTCCCCGAGGATGGGGAACAGGTCGTAGGCCCGCTGGATGTCCTTCTCGATGCCGGGCTTGTCGTTGCGCAGGAAGGCGCCCAGCTGGAGGTTCTCGGTGATGGTCAGACGCGGGAAGATGTGCCGGCCCTCGGGGGAGTGGGCCAGGCCCAGGGCGACGATCTTGTGCGCGGCGACACCGGTGAGCGGCTTGCCGTCGAAGACGATCCGCCCGGACGCCGGCTTCAGCAGGCCCGAGAGCGTGCGCAGGGTCGTGGTCTTGCCGGCTCCGTTGGTGCCGATCAGGGTGACGACCTGGCCCGCCTCGACGCTGAACGAGATGCCCTTGACGGCTTCGATCTTGCCGTAGGCGACCTTGAGGTCCTCGACCTCGAGCAGTGCGGTCACTGGGCCTCTCCCTTGGTGGTGCCGGTGGTGCTCTCCGCGTCGGCGGGTGCCCCTTCCCCGGCCGCCGCCTCCGCGGCGGCCTCGGCGGCCTCGACCTCCGCGGCCTCCGCCTCCCCGGGGTCGCCCTGGAACGGCTCGCCGAGGTACGCGGCGACGACGCGCTCGTCGGCCTGGACGACCTCGGAGGTGCCCTCCACCAGCTTCTCGCCCTGCACGAGCACGGCGACCCGGTCGCAGAGGTTGAAGATGAACCGCATGTCGTGCTCGATGACGAGGACGGCGATCCCCTTGTCACGGATGGCGAGGACGAGCTCCTCCGTGGCCCGGGTCTCCTGCGGGTTCATGCCGGCGGTCGGCTCGTCCAGCAGGAGCAGGCCCGGCTCGGACGCCATCGCCCGGGCGATCTCCAGCTTGCGCTGCTCGCCGTAGGGCAGGTTCCGCGCCAGGTGGTCCCGCTTGTGGGCGAGGCCGATGAACTCCAGGAGCTCCATGGCCCGTTCCTCGCTGGCCCGCTCCGCCTTGCGGAAGCCGGGCCCGCGCAGGAGCGCCGACCACAGGCCCTCCTTCGTCCGCGTGTGACGGCCGACGAGGACGTTCTCCAGGACCGTCATGTTGGCGAACAGCCGGATGTTCTGGAACGTCCGGGCGATGCCGGCCTGGGTGACCAGGTGCGGCTTGGGCGGCAGGACGGTGCCCCGGTACGAGACCGTGCCCTCGGTCGGGACGTAGAGACCGGTGAGGCAGTTGAAGAAGGTGGTCTTCCCCGCCCCGTTGGGCCCGATGAGGCCGACGATCTCGCCGCTGTTGACCGTGAAGTCCACGGAGCGCACGGCGGTCAGACCGCCGAAGCGCATGGTGACGTCGCGGGCTTCGAGTACAGGTGTCGTCATGGTCCGTTACGCCCCTGCCTTGGTGACGGCCGGTTCGTCGGTCAGCGTCGCCTGTTCCGGTACGTCGAGTTGGCGGGTCTCGTGGAACTCCAGCTGGCGGCGGCGGTTGGCGATGATGCCCTCCGGGCGGAACCGCATCAGGAGGATGAGCGCCAGGCCGAAGGCGAACAGCTCGTAGTTCTGGAGGAACTGGAGCTTCTCGGGGACCAGGTAGAGCACGCTGGCGCCGAGCAGCGGGCCGCTGACGGTGCCCATGCCGCCGAGGACGACGGCGGCCAGGAGGAAGGCCGAGTTGGGCGGGGCGGCGCCGGCGAACTGGTACGGCTGCGGGTTGACGCTGTAGTTGACGTGCGCCATGACGGAGCCGGCCAGGCCCGCGAGGGCGGCGCCGAGGGCGAAGGCGATCAGCTTGACGCGGAAGCCGTTGATGCCCATGGCCGTGGCCGCGGTCTCGTCCTCGCGGATGGCGATCCAGGAACGCCCGATGCGCGAGTCGGCGGCCCGGGTGAAGACCAGCACGACGATGGCCGTGACGATCAGCATCAGGAACAGGTAGTTGGCGAACCGGCCCAGGGTGAACCCGAACACGTCGTGCGACGCGCCGAAGTTGATCCCGAAGATGTTGATGTCGGGGATCTGGGTGATGCCGTTGGGGCCACGGGTGATGTTGGGCCCGGAGTCGCCGTCGAGGTTGTTGACGGTGATGCGGAAGATCTCACCGAAGCCGAGCGTCACGATGGCCAGGTAGTCGCCCCGCAGCCGCAGGGTGGGGGCGCCGATGAGGACGCCGAAGACCAGCGACGCGGCCATGCCGGTGAGGGCCGCCGCCCAGAACGGGAACTGCGTGCCCGCGAACCGCGAGTACTCCGACCCGGAGACGAGGGCGGCCGCGTAGGCGCCGACGCCGAGGAAGGCGACGTAACCGAGGTCGAGCAGTCCGGTGAGGCCGACGACGATGTTCAGGCCGAGGGCGACCGTGGCGAAGATGAGGATGTTGACGCCGACGTTGGCGTTGTGGTCGTCGCTCTGCGTGAACGGGAAGATCACGGCGGCGAGGAACGCCAGACCGGCGGCGAAGCCCTTGTGCCGGGTGGAGATCGTCGCGTACGTCTCGACGAGACCGGAGTGGATCAGGCCCCAGGTGGCGAAGACGACCAGGAGGACGAAGCCGATGAAGGTCTCGCTCGCGTCGTTGTCGATGCCGATGCCGTAGGTGAAGGCGATGAGCGCGACGGCGGTCCCGGCGGTGATGACGAGCCGCTCGGCGAGCGGGGAGAGCCTGCCGGGGCGCGGCTGGTCGGGCTTGGCCAGGTAACCGCGCACACCGGTGCCCGCGGCGGGGCCGGGCAGCGCCAGCGCGCCGACGACCGGGAGCGCGGAGGCGACCATGGCCACGTACGCGCCGGGGTCGAGGTTGGCCAGACCGCCGAGGTCGACGGCGATGGCGATGCCGGTGAACCAGCAGACGGTGAACGCCGACAGCGATGTCAGCAGGGCGGGGGAGACGGCGCGGCCCGGGTTGAGCCAGCCCAGCCCCCGCACGTTCCACAGGTTGAGCGCGTGCAGCAGCGTGAGGATGCCGGCGACGAGGGCGAGGATCTGGAGCCCGGCCGGGTAGCCGTAGACGGTCAGGTCACCGGGGAACTCGGACGTCCAGGTCCAGCTCATGAAGGTGCTGGCGATGGTGCCGACGCCGCCGACGGCGATGAGGAGGCGGGCCGCCGACGCGGGCAGCGGGACGAGTCCGCGCTCGGCCCCGGCCGCGGTCCCCGCCGTGGTGGTGGTCTCGGTCATGGCGCTCACGCCCTGTCCGCGACGCGTTCGCCGAGCAGACCCTGTGGTCTGAACAGCAGGACGAGGATGAGGAGGACGAAGGCCCACACGGCGGCCCAGCCCTGTCCGCCGAGCTGCTGCATGCCCGGGATGTCGGCGATGTAGGCGGTGGCCATCGCCTCGGCCAGACCGAGGACGAGACCGCCCAGCATGGCGCCGTAGATGTTGCCGATGCCGCCGAGCACCGCCGCGGTGAACGCCTTGAGGCCGGCGATGAAGCCCATGTCGTACGAGACGGAGCCGTACTTCAGGCCGTAGGAGAGACCGGCGACGGCGGCGAAGACACCGCCGATGGCGAAGGCGATGACGATGATGCGGTTGGTGTCGATGCCCATCAGCTGCGCGGTGTCCGGGTCCTGGGACGTGGCCTGCATGGCCCGGCCGGTCCGCGACAGGCGGACGAAGAACGCCAGGACGGCCATGCACAGCGGCGCGGCGACGATGAGGAAGATGTCCCCGCTCTGGATGGTGACCGAGCCCAGGTGGTAGGGCCCGAAGGGGAGCTGGGGGAAGACACGCGCGGACTTGGCGTCCGGGTACCAGTTGAAGACGGCCTGCTGGAGCGCGAGCGAGAGGCCGATCGCCGTGATCAGCGGGGCCAGTCGTGGTGCTCCGCGCAGCGGCCGGTAGGCGAAGCGTTCGGCGCCGACGGCGATGAGGGCGGAGACGAGCGCACCGCCGAGGAGCATCAGCGGCAGGGCTATCCACATGGATATGCCGTCGGGGAGGGCGAGGTAGACCGTGAGCGCGCCGAAGCCGCCGGTCATGAAGATCTCGCCGTGGGCGAAGTTGATGAGCTGGACGATGCCGTACACCATCGTGTAGCCGATGGCGATCAGACCGTACATCGAGCCGAGGAACAGCCCGTTGGCCAGCTGCTGCGGCAGGGTGTTCACCGCATGGCCTCCATGTGGTGGGGAGAGTCGGGAGGGGGCAGAGAGCGGGCCGCGCGGTGACGGTGGTCTTTTCCGCGCGGCCCGGGTGGTGCGGTGTGAGCGGATCAGCTCTTGGGCTCGAAGGTGCCGCTCTTGACCGACTTCCACTCACCGTTCGTGACCTGGTAGACGGTCAGCTGCTTGTTGGTGGTGTCGCCGTACTCGTCGAACGAGATCTTGCCGGAGATGCCGTCGAAGGAGGTCTTCTGCACGGCGTCCACGATCTGGGCGCGGGCGTCGGTGGGGACCTTGCCGTCCTTCACGACCTCGCCGACGGCCTTGATGATGGCCGTCGCGGCGTCGTAGGCGTAGGAGCCGTAGGTGCCGTAGTCACCGGGGTACTTCTTGGCCTTGTAGGTGGCGACGAAGTCCTTGGCGGCGGGCAGGGTGTCGACCGGGACGCCGATGGAGGTGACGAGGTCGCCCTCGGCCGCCTTGCCGGCCGTCTTGATGTAGGTGGGGGTGAACATGCCGTCACCGCCGAACAGCGGGATGTTGGCGCCGCCGTCCTTGAGCTGCTTGGTCAGCACCTGGGACTCGTCGTACTGGCCGCCGTAGTAGAGGATCTCGGCGCCCGAGGTCTTGATCTTGGTGACGAGGGTGGAGAAGTCGCGCTCGCCCACGTTGACGTGGTCGGTGCCGACGACCTGGCCGCCCTGCTTGGTGAACTGCTCCTTGAAGATCTTGGCGAGGCCCGCGCCGTAGGTCTGCTTGTCGTCGACGACGAAGGCCTTCTTCTTCTTGAGGCCGTTGTAGGCGTAGTCGGCGGCGAACCCGCCCTGGAGCTCGTCCGTGGTGGCGGTGCGGAAGTACGTCTTGAACGGACGCTCCTTGCTGGTCTGCCAGTTCTTGCCCTGGGTCAGCTCGGGAGCGGTGTTGGCCGGCGAGATCTCCACCAGGTTGGCGGTGGCGAAGACCTGCTGCATCTGCGTCGCCACACCGGAGTTGAGGGGGCCGACCACGCCGAGGACGTTGTCGTCGGCCACGAGCTGGGTGGCGTTCTGCTGACCGGTGGCCGGAACCGCCTTGTCGTCCAGCGCCTTGATCTTGAAGGTGACGCCCGGGACGGTCTTGTTCTTGTTGGCGTCGTCGACGGCGATCTGGGCGCCGTACTGCAGACCGAGGCCGGTCGCCGAGTTCTGGCCCGTCAGCGGTGCGTCAACGCCGATGGTCACGGTCGTGTTGCCACTGTCGCCGCTCTTGCTGCTGTCGTCGCGGGAGCCGCAGGCAGTGAGAGTCAGGGCTCCGGTGGTGAGAACGGAGGCAAGAATCACCAGAGAACGCTGTCGCACAATCAGTCCTTTCGGCAGGCATGTCCGCCCCTGCGGGGACGGCGGGTGCCGTGCTGGTACCGAACTCCCGATGGAGCGGTGACTGGCCGTGACTCTAAGCGCGTGTGGCGAACGTGGAGGAGTGTCTGAACGATGCTGTGACGCTCTTGTTATGACACGAGGTAATGCAGAGCGGTACGCCGTGGGGGGAACGCCGGAATTCCGACCGATTCGCCCTGTCCGCATGGTGAGAACCCGCAGGACCCGACCCCAACGGATCAGGCGTGTCAGGTGTTTTGGTGATTACCTTAAATCGTTGCTGCGGGCGACTTGCGTGGCCTGGGAGAGGTGCTGTGCACCCGTGCTCTTGTATTGCGCGCGTATTACGTAGAGTTACATCCAGGAAAGGCGGCTCGGCGCCTTTCGGTACATTCCGCATTCCGCGTCGTGCGCGGTGAGGGCGATCTTCAGGGAAAAGGCGTACGGCGCCCCACCGGCCGGGCGGTGGAGCGCCATGACACGAGGGCCGGGCTCCGTTCAGTCCCGCGCGGGTGCCGTGTCTTTCTGGTTCAGGTCGCGCAGCAGACACGTCAGACGGGCCGTGCAGACCCGGCGGTCGTCCTCGTCCGTGATCACGACCTCGTACGTCGCCATCGTCCGCCCCCGGTGCACCGGCGTCGCCACGCCCGTGACCAGACCCGAGCGCACCCCCCGGTGATGCGTGCAGTTCAGGTCGACGCCGACCGCGATCTTCGAGCTGCCGCCGTGCAGCATCGAGCCCACCGACCCCAGGGTCTCCGCCAGCACCGCCGAAGCGCCCCCGTGCAGCAGCCCGTACGGCTGGGTGTTGCCCTCCACCGGCATCGTCCCGACGACCCGCTCCGCCGACGCCTCGACGATCCGCACCCCCATCCGCGTCCCCAGGTGCCCCGCGGAGAACAGCGCGGGCAGGTCGACCCCGAGGGCGGCGTACTCGTCGATGGTCTCCTGCGGGAACTTCACCTGTTGCTGCTCACCCATGGACCCGGCTCCGTTCGGCGTACGCGTGTCTCGTCCGCTGAGCAAACGCTCAGTCGGTCGCCGATTGTTCCAGACGCACGACCACCGACTTGCTGGCCGGGGTGTTGCTGGTGTCCGCGGTCGAGTCCAGCGGCACCAGCACATTGGTCTCCGGGTAGTACGCGGCGGCGCAGCCCCGCGCGGTCGGGTAGTGCACCACCCGGAACCCGGCCGCCCGCCGCTCCACACCGTCGCGCCACTCGCTCACCAGGTCCACGTACGACCCGTCGGCCAGCCGCAGCTCCCGCGCGTCCTCCGGGTTCACCAGCACCACCCGGCGCCCGTTCCGTATGCCCCGGTAACGGTCGTCGAGGCCGTAGATCGTGGTGTTGTACTGGTCGTGCGAGCGCAGCGTCTGGAGCAGCAGCCGCCCCTCGGGCACCGCCGGGAACTCCACCGGCGCCGCCGTGAAGTTGGCCTTGCCCGTGGCCGTCGGGAACCGCCGCTCGTCGCGCGGGGCGTGCGGCAGCGCGAACCCGCCCGGGTGCTCCACGCGCGTGTTGAAGTCCTCGAAACCGGGCACGACCCGCGCGATCCGGTCCCGGACCGTCGCGTAGTCCTTCTCGAACTCCTCCCACGGCACCACGCTGTCCTCGCCGAGCACCCGCCGGGCCAGCCGGCAGACGATCGCCGGCTCGGACAGCAGGTGCGTGCTCGCCGGATCCAGCCGCCCGCGTGAGGCGTGCACCATGCCCATCGAGTCCTCGACGGTCACGAACTGCTCGCCGGAGCCCTGGAGATCACGCTCCGTGCGGCCGAGCGTCGGCAGGATCAGGGCACGCGCGCCCGTGACCACGTGCGAACGGTTGAGCTTCGTCGACACGTGCACCGTCAGCCGCGCCCGCCGCATCGCCGCCTCCGTCACCGCCGAGTCCGGGGAGGCGGAGACGAAGTTGCCGCCCATCGCGAAGAACACCTTCGCGTCGCCGTCGCGCAGCGCGCGGATCGCCCGTACGACGTCGTAGCCGTGCTCGCGCGGCGGCACGAAGCCGAACTCCTTCTCCAACGCGTCCAGGAAGGCCGGCGCGGGCCGCTCGAAGATGCCCATGGTGCGGTCGCCCTGCACGTTCGAGTGACCGCGCACCGGGCACACACCCGCGCCCGGCCGCCCGATGTTGCCGCGCAGCAGCAGGAAGTTGACGATCTCCCGGATGGTCGGCACCGAGTGCTTGTGCTGGGTCAACCCCATCGCCCAGCACACGATGGTCCGTTCGGAAGCCAGCACCATGCCGAGGGCCTGCTCGATCTCCGCGCGTGTGAGGCCCGTCGCGGCCAGCGTGCCGTCCCAGTCGGCGGCGCGGGCGGCCTCGGCGAACTCCTCGTAGCCATGGGTGTGTTCCCGAACGAAGTCCTCGTCGACGGCGCCCTCCGTCTCCAGGACCAGCTTGTTCAGCAGCCGGAAGAGGGCCTGGTCGCCGCCGATGCGGATCTGGAGGAACAGATCGGTGAGCGCCGCGCCCGTCGCCAGGCCCTTGGGGGTCTGCGGGTTCTTGAACCGCTCCAGGCCCGCCTCGGGCAGCGGGTTGACGCTGATGATCCGCGCCCCGCCCGCCTTGGCCTTCTCCAGGGCGGACAGCATCCGCGGATGGTTCGTGCCCGGGTTCTGGCCGGCGACGATGATCAGGTCGGCCCGGTGGAGGTCCTCCAGCAGGACGCTGCCCTTGCCGACGCCGATGGTCTCCGACAGGGCCGAACCGGACGACTCGTGGCACATGTTGGAGCAGTCCGGCAGGTTGTTCGTGCCCAGCTCGCGGGCGAACAGCTGGTACAGGAACGCGGCCTCGTTGCTGGTGCGCCCCGAGGTGTAGAACAGGGCCTCGTCGGGGGAGCCGAGGGCGGTGATCTCCTCCGCGACGATGTCGAAGGCGCGTTCCCAGCTCACCGGCTCGTAGTGCGTGCCGCCCTCGGGCAGGTACATGGGGCGGGTGAGGCGGCCCTGCTGGCCGAGCCAGTAGCCGCTGCGGTTCGCCAGGTCGGCGACGGGGTGCGCGGCGAAGAAGTCCGGGGTGACCCGGCGCAGCGTGGCCTCCTCGGCGACCGCCTTCGCGCCGTTCTCGCAGAACTCCGCCGTGTGCCGGTGGTCCGGTTCCGGCCAGGCGCAGCCCGGGCAGTCGAAGCCGTCCTTCTGGTTGACGCTCAGCAGCGTCAGCATGGTCCGCTTCACACCCATCTGCTGCTGGGCCATGCGCAGGGTGTGGCCGATGGCGGGCAGCCCCGCGGCGGTGTGCTTCGGCTGCGCGACCCGCGGCGCGTCCTGGACCGGATCGCCCTTGGGCGGCTTGCTGGCCATCGCGCGCTCTCCTTCGACGAGTGTCGACCGTGTGTGAAGCAGGTCTCCGATCTTCGCACGCACCCCCGACGACCCCCGAAACCCCCGGTTGATCACCGGTGGACCCCCGGCGGACTCCGGCCCCCCGACTCCGGTGGACCCCCGGGCGGACTCCGGTGGACCCCTGGTGGTGCCGGTCCTGCCGGGGGCCGGGGGCGACGGTCGGGCCGCCGGAGGCACACGCTGTCAGTGGCCCGTGGCAGGATCGGGGACGTGGCAGAGACAGCAGCGAAGAAGACCGACAAGACCTCCGGCGGGCCCCGTCCCCGGCTGATGCTCATGGACGGGCACTCCCTGGCCTACCGCGCGTTCTTCGCGCTGCCCGCGGAGAACTTCACGACGGCGACGGGCCAGCCGACGAACGCGATCTACGGCTTCGCCTCGATGCTGGCCAACACCCTCCGTGACGAGGCGCCCACGCACTTCGCGGTCGCCTTCGACGTCTCCCGCAAGACGTGGCGCTCGGAGGAGTTCACCGAGTACAAGGCGAACCGCTCCAAGACCCCCGACGAGTTCAAGGGCCAGGTCGAGCTGATCGGCGAGCTGCTCGACGCCATGCACGCCCCGCGCTTCGCCGTCGAGGGTTTCGAGGCGGACGACGTCATCGCCACCCTCGCCACCCAGGCCGAGGCCGAGGGCTTCGAGGTGCTGATCGTCACCGGCGACCGCGACTCCTTCCAGCTGGTCACCGAGAACACCACCGTGCTCTACCCGACCAAGGGCGTCTCCGAGCTGACCCGCTTCACCCCGGAGAAGGTCGTCGAGAAGTACGGGTTGACGCCCGCCCAGTACCCCGACTTCGCGGCCCTGCGCGGCGACCCGTCCGACAACCTCCCCGGCATCCCCGGCGTCGGCGAGAAGACCGCCGCGAAGTGGATCAACCAGTTCGGCTCCTTCGCGGAACTGGTCGAGCGCGTCGACGAGATCAAGGGGAAGGCCGGCCAGAACCTCCGCGACCACCTGGAGTCCGTCAAGCTCAACCGCCGGCTCACCGAGCTGGAGCGGAACGTCGAGCTGCCGCGGACGGTCACCGACCTGGAGCGGGCGCCCTACGACCGCAAGGTCGTCGCGATGGTCCTGGACACCCTGGAGATCCGCAACCCGTCCCTGCGCGAGCGCCTCTACGCCGTCGACCCCGGCGCCGAGGAGGCCGAGACCACCCCGGTCGCCGCCGCGGGCGTGGAGCTGGACGGCTCCGTCCTCGGCACCGGCGAGCTGGCCCCCTGGCTCACCGAGCACGGCACCGGCGCCCTGGGCGTCGCCACCGTCGACACCTGGGCGCTCGGCACCGGCTCCGTCGCCGAGGTCGCGCTCGCCGCGCCCGACGGCACCGCCGCCTGGTTCGACCCGTCCGAGCTGGACGAGGCCGACGAGAACGCGTTCGCGGCCTGGCTCGCCGCGGCGGACCGCCCGAAGACCTTCCACAACGCCAAGGGCGCCATGCGGGTCTTCGCCGAGCACGGCTGGACCGTCGCCGGCGTCACCCGGGACACCGCGCTCGCCGCCTACCTGGTCAAGCCGGGCCGCCGCTCCTTCGACCTGGACGCGCTGTCCCTGGAGTACCTCGGCCGCGAGCTGGCCCCGGCCGCGGCGGCCGACGGACAGCTGGCGTTCGGCGCGGACGAGGGCGCCGAGGCCGAGGTGCTGATGATCCAGGCCCGCGCCGTGCTCGACCTGGGCGAGGCGTTCGAGAGCCGGCTGGAGGAGGTCGGCGCGGCGGACCTGCTGCGGGACGTGGAGCTGCCCACCTCCGCGCTGCTGGCCCGGATGGAGCGGTACGGCATCGCGGCCGACCGCGCCCATCTGGAAGCCATGGAACAGATGTTCGCCGGTGCGGTGCAGCAGGCGGTGAAGGAGGCGCACGCGGCGGCCGGGCACGAGTTCAACCTGGGCTCGCCCAAGCAGCTCCAGGAGGTCCTCTTCGGCGAGCTGGCGCTGCCCAGGACGAAGAAGACCAAGACCGGGTACACCACCGACGCCGACGCGCTGGCCTGGCTCGCCACCCAGACGGACAACGAGCTGCCGGTGATCATGCTGCGGCACCGGGAGCAGGCGAAGCTGCGCGTCACCGTCGAGGGCCTGATCAAGACCGTCGCCGGGGACGGCCGTATCCACACGACGTTCAACCAGACGGTGGCGGCGACCGGCCGGCTGTCCTCCACGGACCCCAACCTCCAGAACATCCCGGTCCGCACGGACGAGGGGCGGGCGATCCGCCGCGGGTTCGTCGTCGGCGAGGGCTTCGAGTCGCTGATGACCGCGGACTACAGCCAGATCGAGCTGCGGGTGATGGCCCACCTCTCCGAGGACGAGGGGCTGATCGAGGCGTTCACCTCCGGGGAGGACCTGCACAACACGGTCGCCTCGCAGGTGTTCTCCGTGGAGCGCTCGGCCGTGGACGCGGAGATGCGCCGCAAGATCAAGGCGATGTCGTACGGCCTGGCCTACGGGCTGTCGGCGTTCGGGCTGTCCCAGCAGCTCAACATCGACGCCGGTGAGGCGCGGGCGCTGATGGAGACGTACTTCGAGCGGTTCGGCGGGGTGCGGGACTATCTGCGCCGGGTCGTCGACGAGGCGCGGGCCACGGGGTACACGGCGACGCTCTTCGGGCGGCGCCGCTATCTGCCCGACCTCAACAGCGACAACCGGCAGCGGCGCGAGGCGGCCGAGCGCATGGCCCTCAACGCGCCGATCCAGGGGACCGCGGCCGACATCGTGAAGATCGCGATGCTCGACGTCGACAAGGCGCTGCGCGCGGCGGAGCTGAAGTCCCGCATGCTGCTCCAGGTCCACGACGAGATCGTCCTGGAGATCGCGCCGGGCGAGCGCGCGGCGACGGAGGAGATCGTCCGCCGCGAGATGGCTGCCGCCGTCCACCTGAGGGCTCCCCTGGACGTCTCGGTCGGCTCCGGCCCCGACTGGGAATCAGCAGCCCACTGACCCCGGCCCCCGACAGGGGGCAACTCGCCGCCGCGGTGGGGCACTCCCCGGGAGTGCCTCGAGCGCTCCTTCCATGCCCGCCGCGACGGAGAGTCCCCCTGGGGGCCTTGGCCCCCGTGCCCGCCGCGACGGCGAGCGCCCCCCCCACAACCTGCTCGACGGAGCCGAACCGGCCGGGGCCGTCGTACCCGCCGGGCAGGCGCACCGCACCTGTGGGACAGCCGAATGGACCGTGTCGGAACGCGTTCGGCCGGGCTTGCGGCAAGGATGCGGGCATGGGTATACGCATGCTCCACCACCGGAGGGCCACGGCCCGACCCCCCGCCCCGGCGGACGCCGGAGCGGTGCGGTCACCGTCGTCCCCACCGGCCCCGCCCCTCTCGGCCGACGCGAGCACCGCCCGCGTCCCCGCCGCCCCGGCGACGGCGCTGCGCACCACCGTGACCCGCCTGACCCGCACCGTGAGACGCACCGCGACAACCGTCCGCGCCTGCCGCGACCGGGCCGAAGCCGTCCGCGGCCACCTCGCGCTGCTCCTCACCCTGCTCCCACGCCTCCGCCCGCGCTCCCGCCCGCGCCGTACCGTCACCGTCTTCGTCGCCCCCCTCACCGGGCGCGAGCGCCCGAAGGGTCCCGCGGCGCGACGGGAACCGGGGCGACCGGACGCCGCACCCTGACCGCGACGGCGTACACCAGCAACCCGGCGACGAGCCCCGCGCCCGCCCCGAAGCACACCGTCGGCACCACCTCCCAGGGCTTCGCGACGGCACCCCGGTACGCCCACCACCGCACCACCCGCCGCACGGCGGCCACCGCCGCGCAGCCCCCGAGCACGGCCAGCGCCCCCCACCGGTCCCGCACGGACAGCACCGGCACCCCCGCCACCGCGTCCCGCACCCCCGCCACCGCGTCCGGCGCCCGCCGCACCGCCCGTACCAGGAACACGGTGATCACGACCGCGGCGACCGCCGAACCCCCGTACTGGAGGTACCAGTACAGCGGCAGCCCGCCCGCCTCCCACCCCAGCGCCGGCACCAGCCGCATCCCCCACCGGTCGTGATGGGTGAACGCGTCCCACACGACATGCGTCAGCGCACCGAGGACCGCCGACACGTACCACCACGCCACCCCGCCCGGCCGCACCCGCCCCCGCGGCACCCCGCACCGCGTCAGCGCGGCGATCCGCCCCTGCCGCCCCCGGGGCAACAGCGCCACCAGCGGCTCCCGCACCAGCAGCCACAGCCCGACCAGCGCCCACGCGATCGCCACGTCGACCGTGAAGACCCCCGCGAACGAGTGCGTCACCGACCCGAACTCCATCCCACCGGGCACGACACTTGCCGCGTAATAGGTCATGTCGGGAGCGAACGACCCCGCGACGAGCACCGCGGGCACCAGCCGCCCCCTCCCGGTCCCGTCCGTGCGCACGACGGGCAGCACGGCGGCCGCATGGCTGAGGGTGAACGGCAACTGGGCTCCCTGGGACGGCCGTCGGCCCCGCCGTCGGCCCGGTGATCACGTCGGTTCAGTATGGAGGACGGCTCCCGCCGGAACCGGGACATGGCCAATCGGTGAAAATCGGGCAGCAACGGGTGCCCGCGCGCGGCAAGTTGTCGTAGGGTCGCCTGGGTCGGCCCGCCCTGGGGCACGGCCGGCCATCGCACCGTACGACTCGGCAGTCACAACGGGGGCAACCAGAACAGCGGGCCAACCGTCACAACAGGGCGAGGCAGACGACGGAAACGGACGCCACGGGCGTCCACAGGAGGGGTTCAGTCTTATGGCGGCGCATTTCGGCAGGCGGCTGCGCAAGGGGGCGGCGACGACCGCCGTGGCCGCGGCGGCGGTCGCGGCTCTCTCCGCGTCCCAGGCTCCGGGTGTCACCTCGGACGACCAGGGCAGACAGTCCGCGGCCGACGCCAGCACCTCCGCGCCGGACCCGGCCACCGACGGCAACGCCACCGGCAACTCGCCGTACTACACGGACCTGCCGCCGCTGAAGAGTCCCGACCCCAGCCCCTCGTCGACCATCGGCACCCCCGTCTCCCAGGGCGACGCCGAGGCGGGCATCCCGGCCACCGTCCTGGACGCGTACAAGAAGGCCGAGGCGGAACTGCGGGAGTCCAAGCCGGAGTGCAACCTGCCCTGGCAACTCCTCGCCGCCATAGGCAAGGTGGAGTCGGGCCAGGCCCGCGGCGGCCGGGTCGACGCCGCCGGCAACACCCTCGGCCGCATCCTCGGCCCGCAGCTCGACGGCAACGGCTTCGCGCTCATCAAGGACACGGACCACGGCCAGTACGACGGCAACAGCGCCTACGACCAGGCCGTCGGGCCCATGCAGTTCATCCCGTCCACCTGGGCCTGGGCCGGCCGCGACGGCAACGGCGACGGCACGAAGGACCCCAACAACATCTACGACGCCGCCCTCGCCGCGGGTCACTACCTGTGCCGCAACAGCTGGGACCTGTCCACCGACAAGGGTCTGCACGCGGCGATCCTCAGCTACAACAACTCGCAGGACTACCTCAACACGGTCCTGACGTGGCTGGAGTACTACCGCAAGGGCACCCACTCGATCCCGGACGGCACCGGCTCCCTGCCGGGCAACCGCAGCGACAGCCGCGGCTCCGGCTCGACGACCCCCTCCGCCCCGCCGTCCTCCCACCCGGGCGGATCAGGTTCGGGGTCGGGCACGCCCAAGCCGCCCGCGTCGACCACCACCCCGCCCCCGTCCTCCACGCCGAAGCCGCCCGCCACCACCCCGCCGGCCGAGGACCCGAGCCAGACCCCCACCGACACGGTGGATCACCTGTCGGACGCGGGCACGGGCAAGCTGACGGCGATGGCGGGCCACACCTTCGACCAGAAGATCAGCGCGCGGGCCGAGACCGAGGCGGACAAGGCCGTCGGCAAGGTCCGCGTCCGCTTCACCCTCACCGGGGACACCGACACCACCTTCACGGGCGGCGAGTCGGTCGCCACGGTCGTCACGGACGCCAAGGGCGTCGCCGTCGCCCCCGCGCTCCAGGCGGGCGAGAAGACCGGCGCCGTCACGGTCCGCGCCACCGTCGTGGGCCGCGTCGTACCGGGCCTCGACTTCCACGGCACCGTCACCGAGCGGGCCGCCGACGCCCTCACGCGCATCGGCGACACCCCGCTGACCTGCACGCCCGGCGGGGAGTTCACCGACCAGGTCCAGGTCGGGGCGACCTACCAGGGCGCCGCCGCAGGCAAGGTCGGGGCCACCGCCACCCTGATCAAGTCCGCGGACGACGCCACCGCCAACGACAAGGGCCCCTACTTCAAGGGCGCCGACGGCACGCCCGTACGCACCCTCACCGGTCTGGTGACGGACGCCGACGGGCGGCTCACGCTGCCGAAGCTGTACGCGGACGACACCGCCGGCACGTTCCTGCTGCGGATCACCACCACCGGCGGCGCGACGCTCACCGTCGAACTGAAGGTCGCGGCGGCGGACACCTCCGCCGACCCGTCGACCTCCCCCGACCCGTCGCCCAGCGCCTCCCCGTCGGCCTGACGGACCCGGCCAGCACGAGGGCGCCCTCCGTCACCACGGCGGACGGGCGCCCTCGGCACGTTCAGCGCCGCAGCCGGGCGTTGGTGTGCCGCGTGGGCTCGGCGGTCGCCGGGTCCTCGGGCCACGGATGCCTCGGGTACCGGCCGCGCAGCTCCGCCCGTACGCCCCGGTAGCCGTCCCGCCAGAACGAGGCGAGGTCGGCGGTCACGGCGGCGGGCCGCCCTGCGGGGGAGAGGAGGTGCACCAGCAGCGGCACACCGGCCACCGCGGGCGACTCCCGCAGCCCGAACATCTCCTGCAACTTCACCGCGAGGACCGGCTGCTCCGGGTTCCCGTAGTCGATCCGCACCCGGGACCCGCTCGGCACGGCGATCCGTTCGGGGGCGAGTTCGTCCAGCCGGGCGGCGTCCCCGGTGGCCCAGGGCAGCAGCCGCGTCAGCGCCCGGCCGGCGTCCACCCGCGCGAGGTCGGCCCGCCGCCGGGCCCGCCCCAGCTCGGGCTCCAGCCAGTCGTCCGCGCGCGCGAGCAGTGCCTCGTCCGAGACGTCGGGCCACGGTTCACCGAGCCGCGCCCGCAGGAACGCCAGCCGCTGCCGCAGGACGACCGCCTCCGCGGACCACCGCAGCAGGGCCGGCCCCTCCTGCCGCAGCCCGTCGAGCAGCGCCGCGCGCACCAGAAGGGGATCGGCGTCCGGCAACGGCCGCACCGTCAGCTCGACGGCCCCCAGCCGCTCCACCCGCCGCGCCACGACGTCCCCGTCGGCCCAGCGCACCTCGTCCCGCTCCTCGTACAGGGATCCCGCCGCGAGCCGCGCGAGCCCCTCGTCGATCTCGACGCCGAGCCGAATGCGCGCGAGCCCCCTGCCGAGCGGCCGGTCGGCCACGGCCACGGCGATCCACCGGGCCCCACGCAACGGCGACCCCTCGGCGAGCTCGGCCCGCGTCCCCGACACCATCAGATACGACCCGGAGTCCCCCCGAGCAACCCGCTCAGGAAACGCAAGCCCGACAACACCCCCCACAACCCCATCCCCACCCCACCCCAGCTCACGACCACGCCCAACCTTGCCCTCGCCTCTCGACCGGCGGGCGGGGTCGGTTTCGACGTCACCTCTTGAGTCAGTGGGACGGGTGGGTGGGTGGGCGAACTCCGTGGCGACAGCCCGCAGCCGCCGCACCTCGGCCGCCCACCGTCGCGCATAGGCGTCACCCCCACGCCGGGCGACCCGAACCGCCCCGGCGAGGTCGTCGCCGTACTCCCGGGGCACCTCCTCGCTCAACAACGCGACAACCTCGGCCACCTCGCCGGAGGCGCCCGCGTCGAGCAGCGCCCGCCCCAACCGCGGATGCAGCCCCAACCGCGACAACCGCACCCCCCGAGCCGTGGCCGAACCGACGGAGTCCACCGCCCCGACGGCCGTCAACACCTCCCGCGCCGCCGCCATCGCCCCACCCGGCGGCCGGTCCAGCAACGCCAGCCCGGACGCGTCCGGATCCCCCCAGCACGCCACCTGGAGCGCGAACGCCGTCAGATCCGCGACCTTGATCTCCGGCGCCGGATACGGCGGCAGCATCCCGTCCTCCGCCTCCGGCCAGCACCGGTACACCACCCCCGGCGCCTCACGCCCGGCCCGGCCCGCCCGCTGGGCCGCCGCCGCCCGCGACGCCCGTACCGTCGCCAGCGCGCTCAGCCCGCGCGCGTGATCCACCCGCGGCTCTCGCGCCAGCCCCGCGTCCACCACCACCCGCACCCCGGGCACCGTCAGCGACGACTCCGCGACGGACGTCGCCAGCACCACCCGGCGCCGAGCCCCGGGCGTCAGCACCGCGTCCTGCACCGCCGCGGGCGCCCGCCCGTGCACCTGGAGCACGTCGACGTCCCCCAGCCCGCCCAGCTGCCCGGCGACCCGCACGATCTCGCCCACGCCCGGCAGGAAGCACAGCACGTCCCCCGGCCGCTCGGCCAGCGCCCGCCGCACCACCCCCGCCACATGGGCGAGCAGCGCCGGATCGACCCACATGCCGTGCGCAGGCCGCACCGCACGCGCCGGCGGCGCCCACACCACGTCCACCGGGTGCGCCGCGTCGTGCGCCTCGACCACCGGCGCCCCGCCCAGCAGCCGCGCCCACCCCTCGGCGTCCGTGGTGGCCGACGCCGCCACCAGCCGCAGATCGGGACGCAGCGTCTCCCGCACGTCCCACAGGAACGCCGCCGTCGTGTCCGCGTCCAGATGCCGCTCGTGGCACTCGTCGAGCACGACCACGTCCACCCCGGCCAGCTCCTGGTCCCGCTGGAGCCGCTGGAGCAGCACACCCGTCGTGACGACCTCCACGCGCGGGTCCCGGCCCACGACCCGCTCGCCGCGGACCGTGTACCCGACGCTCCCGCCGGGCTTCTCGCCCAGCAGCCACGCCATCCGCCGCGCCGCAGCCCGCGCGGCGATCCGCCGGGGCTCGGCCACGACCACCCGCCGCGCGGGTCCCCCGCCCAGCAGCCCGGCCAGCGAGAGCGGCACCAGCGTCGTCTTGCCGGTCCCGGGCGGCGCCACCAGCACGGCGGTCCCGTGCTCGGCCAGGGCCCCGGTCAACGCGGGCAGGGCGTCCCGCACGGGCAGCGCGGCGAGGGCGTCGGCACGGATCACCCGCGCCGGTCCCGCTCGCAGACGAAGATCGCCGTCCCGGGGATCAGACTGCCGCGCAGCGGGGACCAGCCGCCCCACTCCGAGGTGTTCCACGCCGGCCACTCCGGCTCCACCAGGTCCACCAGGCGGAAGCCCGAGGCGACCACGTCCCGGACGCGGTCGCCGAGCGTCCGGTGGTGCTCGACGTACACCGCCCGGCCCGCCTCGTCCTGCTCGACGTACGGCGTGCGGTCGAAGTACGACGCCGACACGGTCAGCCCCTCCGGGCCCGGCTCGTCCGGGAACGCCCAGCGGATCGGGTGCGTCACCGAGAACACGAACCGGCCGCCCGGCCGCAGCACCCGCCGCACCTCGCCCAGCACCAGCCGCGGGTCGGCCACGAACGGCAGCGCCCCGTACGCCGAGCACACCAGGTCGAAGGACCCGTCCGCGAAGGGCAGCGCGGACGCGTCGGCGCACACCAGCGGGAACGCGCCGCCGATCCGCAGCGCGTGCTGCAACTGCCGGTGGGACAGGTCGAGCGCCACCGGGCGGGCGCCCTGCGCGGCCAGCCAGCGCGCGCACTGCGCCGCGCCGGCGCCGATCTCCAGGACGTCCCGGCCCTTCAGCTCCTCCACGGGCCCCAGCAGCTCCGCCTCGACCTCGTCCAGGCCCTCGGGACCCCACACGAAGCGGTCGTCGCCGAGGAACGTGCCGTGCTCGACCTGGTAATCGTCCGCGTTCCGGTCCCACCAGCCCCGGTTGGCCCGGGAACTCTCGGTGACGTCGGCCTCACGCCGGGTCGCCTCCGGTTCGAACGGTTCTGGCTCTTGGATGATCCGCTCCCTCGTCGTACTCTTCCGTGCAACCCTCGCCGGGCGTGTCACGGAAGGGGTCCCTCGGGCCCCGCGTGGCCTCGTGGGACGGTTCTTGTGCCGGGTATGCGACGATCCGCCCCGGGTGTGCGCCTTCGCGCATTGACCCTGCCCGGCTGCCCCCGTATGCTACAAGTTGCGCTGCGGGCCTGCGCGCCTCAGACGGAGCAGGCTGCGCTCGCATCTGTTGTATGTCCCCTCGGTTGTCGAGGCGTCACCACCGGAATCCCTGGTGGGACGCTTCCTTGGCTGTCCGGCTTCTTCAGAGCGATACGGGCTCCCGGCGTAGCAGTACCTACGACTTCAATGTCCGTACCGGAGCCCTTTCCCACATGACGAGCAGCACCGAGACCACCGCCACCACCCCGCAGGTTGCGGTCAACGACATCGGTAACGAGGAAGCCTTCCTCGCCGCGATCGACGAGACGATCAAGTACTTCAACGACGGCGACATCGTCGACGGCGTCATCGTGAAGGTCGACCGGGACGAGGTCCTGCTCGACATCGGTTACAAGACCGAAGGTGTCATCCCGAGCCGCGAGCTCTCGATCAAGCACGACGTCGACCCGAACGAGGTCGTTGCCGTCGGCGACGAGATCGAGGCCCTCGTCCTCCAGAAGGAGGACAAGGAAGGCCGCCTGATCCTCTCGAAGAAGCGCGCCCAGTACGAGCGCGCCTGGGGCACCATCGAGAAGATCAAGGAAGAGGACGGCATCGTCACCGGTACCGTCATCGAGGTCGTCAAGGGTGGTCTCATCCTCGACATCGGCCTCCGCGGCTTCCTCCCGGCCTCCCTGGTCGAGATGCGCCGCGTCCGCGACCTCCAGCCCTACGTGGGCAAGGAGCTCGAGGCGAAGATCATCGAGCTGGACAAGAACCGCAACAACGTGGTCCTGTCCCGCCGTGCCTGGCTGGAGCAGACCCAGTCCGAGGTCCGTCAGACGTTCCTCACGACCCTCCAGAAGGGTCAGGTCCGCTCCGGTGTGGTCTCCTCGATCGTCAACTTCGGTGCCTTCGTGGACCTGGGTGGCGTCGACGGTCTGGTCCACGTCTCCGAGCTGTCCTGGAAGCACATCGACCACCCCTCCGAGGTCGTCGAGGTCGGCCAGGAGGTCACGGTCGAGGTCCTGGACGTCGACATGGACCGCGAGCGCGTCTCCCTGTCGCTGAAGGCGACCCAGGAAGACCCGTGGCAGCAGTTCGCCCGCACCCACCAGATCGGCCAGGTCGTGCCCGGCAAGGTCACGAAGCTGGTTCCGTTCGGTGCGTTCGTCCGCGTGGACGAGGGCATCGAGGGTCTGGTCCACATCTCCGAGCTGGCCGAGCGCCACGTGGAGATCCCGGAGCAGGTCGTCCAGGTCAACGACGAGATCTTCGTCAAGGTCATCGACATCGACCTCGAGCGTCGCCGGATCTCGCTGTCCCTGAAGCAGGCCAACGAGGCCTTCGGCGCCGACCCGGCCACGGTCGAGTTCGACCCGACCCTGTACGGCATGGCCGCGTCCTACGACGACCAGGGCAACTACATCTACCCCGAGGGCTTCGACCCCGAGACCAACGACTGGCTCGAGGGCTACGAGACCCAGCGCGAGGCGTGGGAGCACCAGTACGCCGAGGCGCAGCAGCGCTTCGAGCAGCACCAGCAGCAGGTCATCAAGTCCCGCGAGGCCGACGCGGCTGCTGCCGCCGAGGGCGGCGAGGCTGCGGCTCCGGCCGCGACCGGTGGCTCGTACTCCTCCGAGGGCCCGGACAACTCCGGCGCGCTGGCCTCGGACGAGGCGCTGGCCGCTCTGCGGGAGAAGCTGGCGGGTGGGCAGAGCTGACGCTCGCTCGCTGACGCTCAGCCGTTGACTGAGGGACCGTACCTTTCGAGGTGCGGTCCCTCGGTTTTTTCGGGCGCTGATTTTGTAGAAACGTCTGGGTTACACCCGTAACCGCTGGGCTGTAACCGGCCATTGGGAGGCTTCCCCGGTCTTCGTCCAAGATCGGAAGGGGAGACCGTCTCATGGCACAGCCTCAGCTCGGGTCGGGAACGAGCCGGCGGACGTTCCTGCGGAACGTCGGCATCACCGGTGGCGCGGGCGCCATGTTCGCCACCATGGGGGCCCTCGGCCTCGCCCCCACCGCCGCCTCCGCCGCCGAGCGGGAAGCGCCCTTCCAGGCGCCCCGGCGCGGCGACTTCACCCTCCAGGGCCGGCACGGCAGACCGGCGAGCGTCGTGATCATCGGCGGCGGCATCGCCGGCCTCACCTCCGCCTACGAACTGGGCAAGGCCGGGTACGACTGCACCGTCCTCGAAGCCCGGGACCGCGTCGGCGGACGCAACCTCACCGTCCGCGGCGGCGACCGCCTCACCGACATCAACGGCGTCACCCAGAAGGCGGGATTCAGCAAGGGCCAGTACATGAACGCGGGCCCCGCGCGGCTCGCCCAGTGGATGGTCACCCTCGACTACTGTCGCGAACTCGGCGTCCCCATCGAGGTGTTCACCAACTCCAACGCCAGCGCCCTCATCTACAACCCGAGCCGCGGCATGACCGCGCCGGTCCAGTACCGCACCGCCAAGGCCGACGTCTACGGCTATGTCTCCGAGTTGCTCTCCAAGGCCACCAACGCGGGTGCGCTGGACGGGGAGTTGACCGCCGACGACAAGGAGCGGCTGCTCACCTTCCTCAAGAGCTACGGCTCCCTCGGCGCCGACTACACCTACACCGGCACCGAACACCGCGGCTTCACCGTCGACCCGGGCGCCGCGGGCACCCCCGGCGACGAACTCGGCGGTGTCCCCTCGCTCTCCGAGGTCTTCGCCTCCAACGTCGGCCGCTACTTCTCCTTCGAGTTCGGCTACGACCAGGCCATGCTGATGTTCCAGCCGGTCGGTGGCATGGACCAGATACCGCAGGCGTTCGCCCGCGCGATAGGGCAGGAGAAGATCCGCACGGGCGCCGCCGTCACCGACATCAGGAACACCCCGGACGGCGTCACCGTCACGTACACCCAGCAGGGCCGCACCCGGACCGTGCGCGCCGACTACTGCATCGCCACCCTGGCCCCGCACCTCCTCGCCAGGACCCCGCACAACCTGGGCACCGACGTGCAGACCGCGCTGCTCGCCGTGAAGCCCTCCTACGCCTCCAAGATCGGCCTGGAGTACCGCAGCCGCTGGTGGGAGAAGGACTTCAAGATCTTCGGCGGCATCACCGAGACCGACATGGACCTCGACCACATCTGGTATCCGTCCTACGGCCACCTCGGCGACCGCGGTCTGATCATCGGCTACTACAACACCGGCGCCCACTCCGACGTCTACTCGGCGCTCACCCCCGCCCAGCGCCTGGAGCGGGCCGTGTCCCAGGGCGTCGCCATCCACGGCGAGAAGTACCGCAGCGAACTCGCCGCCTCCTTCTCGCACCAGTGGAAGCTCGTCCCGCACCTCGAAGGCGCCTGGCACTCCATGCCAGGCGGCCCCGACGCCCCCGCCTACGCCCCGCTCAACAAGTCGCAGGGCCACGTCTACTTCGCCGGCGACTACCTGAGCTACCTCGACGCCTGGCAGCACGGCGCCATCACCTCCGCCCGCAAGGTCGTCACGGAGCTGCACCAACGCGTCCTCGCCTCCTGAACCGGCTCCCCGCCGATGGTTCCCGGACGTCCGGGAACCACCGCGCACATCCCGGGGGAGGCGGGAATGCCCGCGTCCCCCGGGGCGTTGACCATGGGGAACACGAGGAGGAGCGGTCACAGTGCTTGATCCGCAGGGTTTGTACGCATGGGAGCCGAAGGGGCTGGCCGTGGTCGACATGGCGCTCGCCCAGGAGTCGGCCGGTCTGGTCATGCTCTACCACTTCGACGGATACATCGACGCGGGTGAGACGGGCGACCAGATCGTCGACCGCCTCCTCGACACACTGCCCCACCAGCTCGTGGCCCGTTTCGACCACGACCGGCTCGTGGACTACCGGGCCCGGCGCCCGCTGCTGACCTTCAAGCGGGACCGCTGGACCGACTACGACGAGCCCGCCATCGAGGTGCGGCTCGTGCAGGACGCCACCGGTGCCCCCTTCCTGCTGCTGTCCGGCCCCGAGCCCGACGTGGAGTGGGAGCGCTTCTCCGTCGCCGTGCGGCAGATCGTGGAGCGGCTGGGCGTCCGTCTCGCCGTCAACTTCCACGGCATCCCGATGGGCGTGCCCCACACCCGCCCCGTGGGCGTCACCCCCCACGGCAACCGCACCGACCTCGTACCGGGCCACCGCAGCCCGTTCGACGAGGCACAGGTGCCCGGCAGCGCCGAGGCCCTCGTCGAGTACCGGCTCATGGAGGCCGGGCACGACGTGCTGGGCGTCGCCGCGCACGTCCCGCACTACATCGCCCGCTCGCCCTACCCGGACGCCGCCCTGACCGCCCTGGAGGCCATCACGGCCGCCACCGGCCTGGTCCTGCCCGGCATCGCGCACGCGCTGCGCACCGACGCGCACCGCACGCAGACGGAGATCGACCGCCAGATCCAGGAGGGCGACGAGGAGCTGACCGCCCTCGTCCAGGGTCTTGAGCACCAGTTCGACGCCGCCGCGGGCGCCGAGACCCGCGGCAACATGCTCGCGGAGCCCGTGGAGATCCCCTCCGCGGACGAGATCGGTCAAGAGTTCGAAAGATTCCTGGCGGAGCGGGAAGGCGACGGCTGATCCGTACGGTTCAGGGCCTAAGCTTCGGGCCATGCTGACAGTGGGTCTCACCGGCGGGATCGGCGCCGGCAAGAGCGAGGTGTCGCGGCTGCTGGTGGAGCGCGGTGCCGTCCTGATCGACGCGGACCGCATCGCGCGCGAGGTCGTCGCCCCCGGCACGCCCGGCCTCGCGGCCGTGGCCGACGCCTTCGGGGCGGAGGTCCTGGCCGCCGACGGCAGCCTCGACCGGCCCCGGCTCGGCTCGATCGTCTTCGCCGACCCCGAGAAGCTGGCCGTCCTGAACGCGATCGTGCACCCCCTGGTGGGCGCACGCTCCCGGGAACTGGAGGGCGCGGCGCCCGACGACGCCGTGGTGGTCCACGACGTCCCGCTCCTCACCGAGAACGGCCTCGCCGGGCTGTACGACGTCGTCGTGGTCGTCGACGCGAGCCCCGAGACCCAGCTCGACCGGCTCGTGCGACTGCGCGGGATGACCGAGGAGGACGCCCGCGCCCGCATGGCGGCGCAGGCGACCCGCGACGAGCGACGGAAGATCGCGGACGTCGTCATCACCAACGACGTGCCGCTGGAGGACCTGGGACGGCGCGTGGACGAGGTCTGGGCCGACCTGGTGCGCCGAGCGCACACCGCGTCCCGCCCGTCCCCCCAGGAATAGCGTGCCTCGAAGGGGGCGTTGAACGGCCCCGGCAAGGGAAGGATTTGGCCGTGCCAGAGATCAGTGGTTCGAACGGACGTACGCCGGAGACGCATGTCATCGACTTCCGCGCCGCCGAGCAACTGCTCAACGCACGGGACCCCCGGGGTGCGGTGAAGCTGCTGGACGGTGTCATCGCCGCCCATCCCGAGAACACGGCCGCCCGGCTGCTGCGCGCCCGCGCCTTCTTCGCCGCCGCGCAACTGCGACCCGCCGAACTGGAGTTCACGATCGTCCTGGAGCGCGAACCGGACAACGCGTTCGCGCACTTCGCGCTGGGGCGCACCTACGAGCGGCAGGGGCGGCACGACCAGGCCAAACGCCACTTCCGGCTGGCCGCCGCGCTGGACCCGAACCCGGAGTACCTGAAGGCGGCGCGGTTCGATTCGTAGGGGCGTTGGGGCGCGGGGACGTATCGGGTCGGCGTCGGTCGTCGGTGGGGCCAGGCCCTCACGGGTGCCGCTGCTGGTGCCTGCGGCGCGGCGGGAAACGACAGGCCGGGCGGGTCGGCCGCAGGGGGCTGTCGACCGGCTGGTACGGTGGGATGTTCCGGCCCGGCTGGTAGTGCGGGCCCTGGCGGATGTGCCGCAGGACCAGGGTGAAGTCGACGGCGGTCACCACCCACAGCACCCCGCAGGCCGCCGCCCAGCCCGGCCGCCCGGCCAGCGCGAACGCCGCCGTGCCGAAGACCGCCCAGGCCAACCCCCACCCGGCCAGCCACAACCGGGCCCGCAGTGCACTGCGGGCCGTCGCCGGTTCACTTCCCGTACGCATCGGACCCACCGCTCCTGCTTGCAACGTACTCTTCGACGCAGCCGTTCACCAAGGGGTTCGAACCCGCACCGAGGGGGGACCGCCACCTAGGGCGTGTTTCGAAAGTGGCGCCGTCCGCCCGGAGGGCGGGGCCCGCGGCGTCTGGTGCGTGCAATCGCAAGGCGGAGGATCGCCCTCGTAC
>NZ_JBEZXS010000073.1:0-25839 GCF_040638185.1 Streptomyces sp. NPDC026672 | reverse complement strand
GAGCGAGTAACTCCCACTCCTGGTCAGTGAGTTCATGACGGCGTACCACAACACCATCATCTACCACCCGAACGATCTTTGAAGACGGACCCTAGTACAACCCGCTCGCCCATGGTCCGGCCCGCTCGTCCACCACCCGTGCCGGTCGGTCAGCCCTTCTTCGGGTGGGGGGTCGAGCCGTACGCCGTCAGGAAGCGGTCGCGGAAGGCGCTCATCTTCCAGACCGGGGCGTCGTGCGCCGGGCGCAGACCGTCCGTCCAGTTCCAGCTGTCGACCTTGTCCAGCACCTTCGGGTCCTTGGAGATGATCGAGATCGGCACGTCACGGCTGGCGTGGTTGCCGCTGACCCGGGCGATGGGCTGGTGGTCGCCGAGGACCACGAGGACGGTGTCGTCGGTGCCGTAGCGCTCCAGCCACTGGCTCATCGAGGTCACCGAGTACTGGATCGACTTGCCGTACTCCTCACGGGACTTGGTGGTGTCGGCGATGACGTCCGCGGACTTGTTGCCGGCCGCCTCGATGTCCTTGAAGACCGAGCCGTCGCCGAGCTGGTCCCACGGCACGAGCTTCGGGATCGGGGCCCAGGGCTGGTGGCTGGAGGTCAGGATCAGGAACGACATCAGGTCCTTGCCGTCCGCGGGCTTCTTGCTGTGCACCCGCTGCTGGAACTGCTCCAGGGCGTACTGGTCCGGCATCGTCGACCAGCTGAACTTCGGTCCCTTGTAGCCCAGCTGGAAGGCGTTGTAGACCTTGTCGAGGCCGTAGTACTTCTGCTCGGGCCAGCCCTTCTGCACACCCGGCATCACACCGACGGTGTCCCAGGCGCCGGTCTTCTCGAACGCCTTGGTGAGGCTGAGGTGGTCGCTCGCCATGACCGTGCGGTAGCGCTGCTGGTTGTTGATCCACAGGCCCGACATGGTCGTGGAGTGGCCGAGCCAGCTGCCGCCGCCGTACGTCGCCGACGTCAGCCAGCCGCTCTTCGCGTGGTAACCGGCCTTGGCGAGGGCCGCGGTGTTGTCGGTGAGCGACTGGTCGACGCCCGGGGCCATGATCGGGTCCTCGATGGCGCTGCGGCCGTAGCTCTCGATGAACGTGAAGATCATGTCCTTGCCCCGCAGGTCCGGCACGAGCTGCGCGGGCGGGGTGTTGCCGAAGGCGTCGACGTTGGCGATCCTGCGGAACTCGGCCTCGTCCTTGATCGCGTCCGAGATGCGTTGGCTCTGGGACTGGAGGACGGACGCGGTGTGCTCCGAGGCGAGCGGTACGCCGGCGATCTGGATGCCGAAGGCGGAGCAGGTGATCCACACGACGCCGGCGATCAGCGTGCCCTTCGTCGCACGGGCGCCCTGCGCGGCCAGGCGGTTGGTCAGCCGGACGGTGGCGAGGGCGAGCAGCGCGTACAGCAGGGCGACGACGAGGACGGCGCCGGCGCTCGCGAGGATCGCGACCGTGCGGCCGAGGGAGTCCTCCAGGTACGACTCCGCGTCGCCGAGCAGGCTCCAGTCGAGCACGGCGTTGAAGCCCCGGCCGAGGTACTGGTTGAAGCCCATGTCCAGCAGGTTCAGCATCGTCGTCGCGGCGAGCACCACACCGGCGAACGCGGCCACGACGATCCGCGGCCTGCGGGGGAGGGCCAGCGCGACGGCGGCGCCGATGATCGCCTCGCCCGGGAGCCGGGTGAAATCGGTGATGCCCAGGTCGACGACGGTGCTGGGCAGCAGGAGGGCGCCGATCACGAGGACCAGCGAGAGCAGGGTGACGGCGAGGGACAGCGCGCGGGCGGCCTCCGGATGCCCCTCCCGCCACTCGCTCCGCCGCTGCCGCAGCCGCCCCCACCAGGAGACCGCGTCGCTCGCACCGGAATCGCCCGCCCCGGAGACGACTTCGCCTCCGACGCCGCGCCCCGCTTCCGGTGGCGCTTCGGGGGCGTCCCCGGGGGTGCTGTCCGTGGTGGGGGCCTCGGCGTTGGGCTTGTCGTCGGTGGCGTCGTGGTCTGCCGCAGGGGTGGCTTCGGCGGTGGTGCGCTCGTGCTCGGGCGCGTCCTTCGCGTCCTCGTCGGAGGTACGTCCCGCCTTCGGCGTGGCTTCGGGGGCGTCGACGGGGGTGTCGTCCGCGGTCGGGGCCCCGGTGGCCGAGTCGTCGGCGGTCGTGTGATCAGGCTCGCCGGCGTCCTCGTCCGGAACGCGGGTCGTCTCCGGGGCGTTGGCCGGGGGGTTCGTGTCCTCGCGGTCAGGTGCCGCGTCCGCGCCCCCGCCGGTCCTGTTCTCGGTGTCCGGGCCGGCAGGCGTGGTCGTCGGGGGCTCCTCGGGCTGCCCAGGGGCGTTCGGCGTTTCTCGGATGCTCGTGTCCTGGGACAACCCGGGGTCCTTCCGTTGCGTGGCCCGTGGCGGCGGGCGGCGGGGTCCGCCGTCTTTCCGTACGGTTCGTCCCCGCCCGCCGTTCACACCCGAGTGCAAACACCGGGCAAACGCCTCGTCAACTCCCTTCCACCGCCCCCGGCGCCTCCCGGCGCCCCCGCTTCCCCTCAGGCCCCGCCGACCGCCGTGAGCAGCGCCAGCGGCGCCGCCGCGGAGCGGGATTCGCGGACGCACGCGTGCGGGTACGGCACCGGCTCGGGGTGGGTGTCACGGCCGTACCCGGCGAGCACCTCCGGCAGCCGGTGGCCCGTCGCCGTCGCCGCGTCCACCAGCCCGTGCGCCACCGCCCGCGCCTCGTCGTGCAGACCGTACCGTGCGAGACCCAGCGTGATCAGCGCGTTGTCGTGCGGCCAGACCGAACCGCGGTGGTAGGAGAGGGGGTGGTACGCCGCCTGCCCGGCCGCGAGCGTACGCACCCCCCAGCCCGAGAAGAAGTCCGGCTCCAGCAGCCTGCGGCCCACCTGTTCGCCGTACTCCTTGTCCAGCAGCCCCGACCACAGCAGATGCCCCGCGTCGGAGGCCAGCGCGTCCACCTGACGGCCCTCCCCGTCCAGCGCCAGCGCCGGGAAGGAGTGCTCCCGCATCCAGAAGTCCCGCTGGAACCGGTCGCGCAGATCGGCCGCCGCCTGTTCGAGCAGCGCCGCGTACGTCGTGTCGCCCCACACCGTCCGCGCCACCCACGCCGTGCGCCGCAGCGCGTCGTACGCGTACCCCTGCGCCCCCGCCGCCATCACCGGCCCGCTCGGGCGGGTGCCGTCGGCCGAGCAGATGGCGCCGGGGGAGTCCTTCCAGTTCTGGTTGGCGAGCCCGCCCTCGTCGGCCCGGTACACGAGGTAACCCCGCGAGGTCAGCCCGCCGTGGTCCAGCATCCAGCCGACCGCCGCACGGGCGTGCCGCTCCAGCCGCCGGGCCAGAGCGGTGTCCCCGGTCCGCTCCACGTACGCCCCGAGCAGCACGAGGAACAGCGGGGTCGCGTCGACCGAGCCGTAGTAACGCCCGTACGGCACCTGCCCGAAGTGTGCCAGCTCCCCGTGCCGCACCTCGTGCACGATCTTGCCGGGCTGGGCGACGGCCGAGGCGAGCGTCCGTGTCGCCTGCGCGGCGGCCAGCGCGGGCAGGGTGGCGGCCGCGAGCCGCGGTCGGTAGGGCAGTGCGAACAGCGAGGTGAGCAGGGCGTCCCGGCCGAGCAGGGTGAGGAACCAGGGGGCGCCGCCCGCCGGCACCCGCAGCTCCTCGCCGTCCGGGCCGGTCGCCGGGACCTGGAGCGCCGCGAGGTCGGCGAGCCCCCGCGCACAGGCGGACGCCAGCTCGGGCCAGCCCGTCGGAAAGGCCACGCCCTCCACGAACTCGCCCTCCAGCGCCCGGAGTTGTCCGGTCACGGCGGCGGGGGAGCGCGGGACGCGCAGCGCGCGCCGCTCGCCGTGCGGACGCGCGATGACCCGCACGATCAGCTCGGCCGTGCCGTGCGGTGCGAGGTCCAGGGTCCACACCAGCCGCCGTGCACCGGTGCCGGTCTCCTCGACGCCGTCCGGGGCCGGGTCGGACGTGATGGTCGTACGGGACCGCCACTCGCCGCGCGTGTAGGTGAACTCCAGCCCGTCGTCCAGGACTTCACGCGAGCGCACCACGCCGGTCTTGGTGTACGTGCGGTGGTCCGCGCGGAGTTCGAACTGGTCCGCGAAGTCGGCGTCCGCGGTGATCGCGAGCCGTAACGCCGTGGGCACCGGGCGGTTGCTGGTCACCCGCAGTGATTCGACGAACGAGCCGCCCGCGACGGCCTGTTCACGGAAGACGGTGTGCGCGGGCGGCTCCTGCCGGCCGCCGCGCGGGACGAGCACACAGCGCGCCGCGTCCCCGTCCGCGACCGGTGTCAGGGTCTCCGGCACCGCGCCGTCGACCGTGAGCTGCCAGCGGCTGAGGTGCCGGGCGTCCCTGACGAACAGTCCGTCGGGGGAACTGCCGCCCCGTACGCCGCTGATGTCGCCGCCGTCGCCCACCGCGGCGAACGTCGCGCCGTGCACGAGCAGATGCTGCCGGTCCGTCATCCCCGGTCCCCTCCCTTGTCGCCCTTGCCACCCTTGTTGACCTTGTCGCTCTTGTCGTGCCGGTCTTCCCGGTCTTCCTGTTCTTTCTGGTCCTTCTGCTCCGTCGCGGAGGCCGCCGTGTGCCGCGGGCGCTCGTGCAGCAGGTCCAGCGCGAGCGCCGCGGTCCAGCCGAACCCGGTCGCCCCGCACGCCTCGCCGGTGTACGGGTCGACGTACTCCGCGAAGTCGGTGGCGTCGGCCGTCTCCAGGACCGACTCCCGCAGCGCGTCGGCCCGTTGCCGCTCCCCGTGCAGCCGCAGCCCGCGCTCCAGCAGCCAGCTCGTGTTGAACCAGGCCGGGCCGCGCCAGTAGCGGTGCGGGTCGAACGCCTCCCCGAGGAGGTCGTAGCTCGGCACCAGACGGGTCGTGTCGCCCAGGCCGAAGTGCGGGCCGCCGGCCGTGCGGACCAGCGCGGCGGCGACCTCGCGGGGCAGACCGGGCAGCAGCAGCGGGATCAGTCCGGACACCCCGCGTTCCGGGACCAGCCCGGCGCCGCGCACGTCCCGGCACAGGAACATGCCCTCGGCGGGGGCCCACAGCCGCTCCACCAGCGCCGCGGTCAGGCGCTCCGCGCGTGCGCGGCGGGCCGTGGCGGTCGCGCCCAGCTCGCCGGCGATCCGCGCCAGCGCGTGCTCCGAGGCGATCAGCAGCGCGTTGAACGACGGGTCCTCCACCGCGAACTCGCCCTGCCCGTCGGCGTATCCGCCGTCCCGGTAGTCCGTCGCCAGCCGTACGTACCGTCCGTAGTCCAGGTCGGTCGGGCGGTCCTCGGGGGCGCCGTGGTCGAGGTCGGCGCGGCGGAAGGAGCGGGCCGGGGCCGGTGCGACCCGGGAGAGCGGGGCGTCCCAGCAGGGGCTGTTGTCCATGCCCTGCTCCCAGGGGTGCACCACGGACGCGAGGCCCCCGCCGCCCAGGTCGCGCCGGTGCAGCAGATAGCGGTGCCAGGCGGCGAGCCGCGGGTAGACCCGGGCCAGGAAGCCGCGGGCCCGGGACAGTCCGGGATCGGCGCGGTGCACCAGCCAGGCCGCCAGCGCGTGCACCGGTGGCTGCACGATGCCGGACGTCTGTACGGTGCGCGGGGCGCCCGCGGCGCGGCCCGCCGTGGTCGAGCGCCAGAAGTCGGGGCTCGGGAAGTAGGCGTCGAGCGGTACGGAGGGGTTGAAGACGATGTGCGGCACACGTCCGTCGGCCCACTGCGCGGCCAGCAGCGTCTCCAGCTCCGTCTGGGCCCTGAGCGGCGACAGGTGGCGCAGTCCGATCGCGATGAACGCCGAGTCCCAGGACCACTGGTGCGGATACAGGCTCCGCGAGGGCACCGTGGACGTGCCGGTCCAGTTGTCCTCCAGCACCCGCGCGGCCCTGACGTGCAGCGACCCGGGTGGGGGCGGCGGATCGTATACGGCCTCGTACTCCGCGCGGTGGGCAGTGAGCTGGGCTGTGCGATCCACTCGGGGCTCCCCGAAGACGTCGGGCCGGCCGGGTTCGGCTACGGCTACCGTAGGGTTACGTCTATTTAACACGCAAAACTCAATATGTAATGCAGGCTTGGGAAACACAAGGGGGTGCGCATGACCGGACGGCCCGGCAGGACCGGCAGGGGCGGCAGTCAGGCCGGTGCCGGCGATCTGCTCGAACTGGTGCGCAGCGGGCGGGCGACCACACGCGGTGCCCTTCAGCAGGCCACCGGACTGTCCCGGGCGACCGTCGGCCACCGCCTCGACCGGCTGTTCCGCGCGGGCTGGCTGCGCGAGGGCGCCGGCGGCCCGGTGGACTCACCGCTCGGCGGACGCCCCTCGATCACCCTGGAGTTCGACGGCTCCCACGCGCTCGTCCTCGCCGCCGACCTCGACACCAGGCACGCCCGCGCCGCCCTCCTCGGCCTCACCGGGGACGTCCTCGCCGAGCGCTCGGGCACCCTGGTCGTGGAGGAAGGACCGGAGGCCGTCCTCGGCGAACTCGGCCGCTGGTTCGCCGAGTTGCTGGCCGGTACCGGGCGCGGGGCGGACGAGGTGTGCGGCATCGGACTGGCGGTGCCGGGCCCGGTCGACAGCGAGACCGGCCGGGTGGTGCAGCCGCCGATCATGCCGGGCTGGGACGGCTACGACATCAGGGGCCGCCTCTCCCGCGCGTTCACCGAGCACACCGGTGCCCCCGCGCTGCCCGTCCTCGTCGACAACGACGCCAACCTCATGGCGTACGGCGAGCAGCGCACCGGCTACCCCGACTGCTCGGCCTTCGTCCTGGTCAAGGTCTCCACCGGCATCGGCGCCGGCGTGGTCGTCAACGGCTCGGTCTTCCGCGGGATCGACGGCGGCGCCGGGGACATCGGGCACATCAGGGTCGGTGCGGAGGCGCTGTGCCGCTGCGGCTCGTACGGCTGTCTGGCCGCCGTCGCGAGCGGCGGCGCCGTGGCCCGGCGGCTCGCCGAGTCCGGGGTGCCCGCGGCCTCCGGCTCGGACGTCCGGGCCCTGCTGGCGGCCGGGCACCCGGAGGCGACCGGGCTCGCCCGTGAGGCCGGCCGCCGGGTCGGGGACGTCCTCGCCACGGTCGTGACCCTGCTCAACCCCGGCGTGCTGATGATCGCCGGCGACCTCGCCGGGACGCCCTTCGTCACCGGCGTGCGCGAGCTGCTCTACCAGCGGGCGCTGCCCCGCTCGACGGCCCGCCTGGAGGTGGTCACCTCCCGGCTCGGTGAGCGGGCAGGACTGGTCGGCGCCGGAGCGCTGGTCGTGGAGCACCTGTACGCGCCCGAACGGGTCGAGGAGCGGCTGACGGCGCTCGGTGTGTGACGAGCGGGTTTCCGCGCCGGGTCCTGTCCCGGACGACGTCCGCATGGTGGAATTCGCCCTCCTGTGGGAACGTGATTCTCGCCACCCTTGATAAGGGTTCCGCTCAGATGAGCGGATCATGACCGACTGCACTTCTCCAAGGGGTGGCACTCAGTGCCACCCCTTGAGTGTTCGCCGACCGAAATCAAGCGTGGCTATAGTCGCTCATATGAGCGCAGGAACGGTACCTCCGGGCAGTGCTCCGTTCAAGAAGTGAAAACATCGACCGTCCGTCGCTTGCCAAGCCTTGACTTTCGATCCAGTGGCGGACGGCTGGTTACAGGCGTATGACGCACGAGTGGACGTACCCAGGCGCCTTCGATCTGGGTATGTTCCTCGCCGTCAGGGCAGCCACCGCGTCCTCGAGGAGTCGAGACCGTGTCGGAAAACAAGGATCCCCGTGCGGTGAAGTTCGTTTACGACTTCACCGAGGGCAACAAGGACCTCAAGGACCTCCTCGGCGGCAAGGGCGCGAACCTCGCCGAGATGACCAATCTGGGGCTCCCCGTCCCGCCGGGCTTCACGATCACCACCGAGGCGTGCAAGGTCTACCTCGACAGCGGACAGGAGCCGGCGGCACTGCGTGACGAGGTGAGTGCGCACCTCGACGCCCTCGAACAGCGGATGGGCAAGCGGCTCGGCCAGGCCGACGACCCCTTCCTCGTCTCCGTCCGGTCCGGGGCGAAGTTCTCCATGCCCGGCATGATGGACACCGTCCTGAACATCGGCCTCTCCGACGCCTCCGTGCAGGGCCTCGCCAAGCAGGCCGGCGACGAACGCTTCGCCTGGGACTCCTACCGGCGCCTCATCCAGATGTTCGGCAAGACCGTGCTCGGCGTCGACGGCGACCTCTTCGAGGGCGCGCTCGACAAGGCCAAGGAGACCAAGAAGGTCACGGTCGACACCGATCTGGACGCCCCCGACCTGAAGAAGCTGGTCACCGCCTTCAAGAAGATCGTCAAGAAGGAGGCCGGCCGGGACTTCCCGCAGGACCCGCGCGAGCAGATGGACCTCGCCGTCAAGGCGGTCTTCGACTCCTGGAACGGCGACCGCGCCAAGCTCTACCGCCGCCAGGAACGCATCCCGCACGACCTCGGCACCGCCGTCAACGTCTGCTCGATGGTCTTCGGCAACCTCGGCCCGGACTCCGGCACCGGCGTCGCCTTCACCCGCGACCCCGCCTCCGGCCACCAGGGCGTCTACGGCGACTACCTCCAGAACGCCCAGGGCGAGGACGTCGTCGCCGGCATCCGCAACACGGTCCCGCTCGCCGAGCTGGAGCGGATCGACAAGGCGTCGTACGACCGGCTCATGCAGATCATGGAGACCCTGGAGAACCACTACAAGGACCTCTGCGACATCGAGTTCACCATCGAGCGCGGACAGCTGTGGATGCTCCAGACGCGGGTGGGCAAGCGCACCGCCGGCGCCGCCTTCCGCATCGCCACCCAGCTCGTCGACCAGGGCCTGATCGACGAGACCGAGGCCCTCCAGCGCGTCACCGGCGCCCAGCTCGCCCAGCTGATGTTCCCCCGCTTCGACGAGCACGCCAAGACCGAGCAGATCGGGCGGGGCATCGCGGCCTCGCCGGGCGCGGCCGTCGGCAAGGCGGTCTTCGACTCGTACACCGCCGTGAAGTGGTCCCGTTCGGGCGAGAAGGTCATCCTGGTCCGCCGCGAGACCAACCCCGACGACCTCGACGGCATGATCGCGGCCGAGGGCATCCTCACCAGCCGGGGCGGCAAGACCTCCCACGCGGCCGTGGTCGCTCGCGGCATGGGCAAGACGTGCGTGTGCGGCGCGGAGGAGCTGGAGGTCGACACCAAACGGCGCCGGATGACCGTGCCGGGCGGGCGGGTCGTCGAGGAGGGCGACCTGATCTCCATCGACGGCTCGACGGGCAAGGTCCACCTGGGCGAGGTCCCGGTGGTCCCCTCGCCGGTCGTGGAGTACTTCGAGGGCCGGATGCACGCGGGCGCCGACGACGCCGACGAGCTGGTCGAGGCCGTGCACCGCATCATGGCCTTCGCCGACCGCAAGCGCCGGCTGCGGGTGCGCGCCAACGCGGACAACGCCGAGGACGCGCTGCGCGCCCGCCGCTTCGGCGCCCAGGGGATCGGGCTGTGCCGTACGGAGCACATGTTCCTCGGCGATCGGCGCGAACTGGTCGAGAGGCTGATCCTGGCCGACACGGAGGCCGAGCGCGAGGAGTCGCTGAAGGAGCTGCTCCCGCTCCAGAAGCAGGACTTCGTGGAGCTGTTCGAGGCGATGGACGGGCTGCCGGTCACCATCCGCCTGCTCGACCCGCCGCTGCACGAGTTCCTGCCGGACATCACCGAGCTGTCGGTGCGCGTGGCGCTGGCCGAGTCCCGGCAGGAGCCGCACGAGAACGAGCTGAGGCTGCTCCAGGCCGTGCACCGGCTGCACGAGCAGAACCCGATGCTGGGGCTGCGCGGCGTACGCCTCGGCCTGGTCATCCCCGGCCTGTTCACGATGCAGGTCCGGGCGATCGCCGAGGCCGCGGCGGCGCGCAGGGCGGCGAAGGGCGACCCGCGCGCCGAGATCATGATTCCGCTCGTCGGCACGGTCCAGGAGCTGGAGATCGTCCGCGACGAGGCCGACCAGGTCGTCGCGGAGGTGGAGGCGGCCACCGGGACCGAGCTGAGGCTCGCCGTCGGCACGATGATCGAGCTGCCGCGTGCCGCGCTCACCGCGGGGCAGATCGCGGAGGCGGCGGAGTTCTTCTCCTTCGGCACCAACGACCTGACGCAGACGGTGTGGGGTTTCAGCCGCGACGACGTCGAGGCGTCGTTCTTCACGGCCTACCTGGAGAAGGGCATCTTCGGGGTGTCCCCCTTCGAGACGATCGACAGGGACGGCGTCGGCTCGCTGGTCGAGGCGGCGGCCAGGGCGGGCCGCGCGACCCGCCCCGACCTGAAGCTCGGCGTCTGCGGCGAGCACGGCGGCGACCCCGAGTCGGTCCACTTCTTCCACGAGGTCGGCCTCGACTACGTCTCCTGCTCCCCGTTCCGCATCCCGGTGGCCCGCCTGGAAGCGGGCCGCGCGGCGACGAGCCCCCGGACCACGACCGGCGGCTGACCCATCAACCCCGGAGGCCGTGACCGGTCACCGACCCTCACGCCGACCACCGCGGCCTCCGGCACCCGGAGGGGGCGACACCCTGTGCGGGGGTGCCGCCCCCTCTTCCGTCTTTCGGCTGCTCAGCGGTTGCAGTGCCGCGCTTGTGCCCTGTCGAAGCCCGCCGAGTATCCGTCGACGTACCCCCGGGCATAGGAACCGCTGCCGCGGCTGTGCGCGCCTCCGTAACCCCGCCCGCAGTGCTGTCCGTCCCCGTAGCCGTCGCGGACACCGTCTCTGAAGCCCCGCCAGTAGTTCCTGTCCACCTCCGGAGCCGCTGTGGCTGTCCTGGCGTGCGTTTCGGCCGGCACCGCGGCAGCCGCCGCCTGAGGCAGCCCCGCCGGAGCGAGGGCCAGCGCGAGAGCCGAGCCCGTGACGACGGAGCGCCTCCAGTTCCAACCGTTCATGACCTTCCCTCCTCGCAACACAAGCCTGACGCCGTACATTTCAACGCTAATCACCCGTACGGTCGTCGCAACTTGACACCCGTCAAGCGGACCCGGCCTGCTCCAGACGGAGGGCGTACGTCGGTACGTGGATTGTTTCGTCGTCCAGGCAGTGGCCCGTGGTCAGGTCGAAGCGTTGTTTGAGGAGGGGGGACGCCACGTAGGGGCGGCCCTGGTGGGTACCGGTCAGGCCCCGGGAGAGGACCGCCGCGCCGGTGAACGGGTCGCGGTTGTCGATGGCGTACAGGTGGCCCGCGCGGTCGCGGAAGACGGCGACCTGGCGGCCGTCCGGCAGCAGCGCCGCCACACCGCGGCCCGGCTCCACCACGCTCGCCTCGCAGAGGGTGAACCAGGTGTCCGCCAGGCGGAGCTGGAGCAGGAGGCCGGTCGTCTCGGGTGCCAGGGTCATCGCTGGGCGCTTCCTTCCAGGACGTCTTCCGCGGGCCGCGAGCCGATCGACAGCAGCGGCAGGTCGGGCTTCATCTGGTCGCGCTCGGGCACGAAGCCCACGACCGGGTCGGGGGTGTCGGGCGCGTTCACGAAGGACACGAACCGGGCCAGTTTCCCGGGGTCGTTGATGGTCTCGGCCCACTCGTCGCGGTAGTGCACGACGTGCGCCGCCATCAGCTCCTCCAACTCCGCGCAGATGCCCAGCGAGTCGTGCACGACCACGTCCCGCACATGGTCGAGGCCGCCCGGGATCCGCTCCAGCCAGACCGACGTGCGCTCCAGCCGGTCCGCCGTACGGATGTAGAACATGAGGAACCGGTCGATCAGACGGACCAGTTCGGCGTCGGACAGGTCCTGCGCGAGCAGGTCCGCGTGGCGCGGGGTGGCCCCGCCGTTGCCGCCGACGTACAGGTTCCAGCCGCCCGCCGTCGCGATGACGCCGAAGTCCTTCGACTGGGCCTCCGCGCACTCCCGCGCGCACCCGGAGACCGCCGACTTCAGCTTGTGCGGCGAGCGCAGCCCCCGGTAGCGCAGCTCCAGGTCGATCGCCATGCGCACCGAGTCCTGCACGCCGTACCGGCACCAGGTCTGCCCCACACAGGACTTCACCGTGCGCAGCGACTTGCCGTACGCATGCCCCGACTCGAAGCCCGCATCCACCAACCGCGCCCAGATCAACGGCAGTTGCTCCACCCGGGCGCCGAACATGTCGATCCGCTGACCACCCGTGATCTTGGTGTAGAGGCCGAAGTCCCGGGCCACCTCCCCGATCACGATGAGCTTCTCCGGGGCGATCTCCCCGCCGGGGATGCGCGGCACGACCGAGTACGAGCCGTTGCGCTGGAGGTTGGCGAGGAAGTGGTCGTTGGTGTCCTGGAGAGCCGCCTGCTCGCCCTCCAGGACGTAACCGCTCGCGCCGATCGTGGGCGCGAGGGAGGCGATGATCGAGCCGACCGTCGGCTTGCAGACCTCGCAGCCCTCCCCGCCCCGCGCCGCCTCCCGCCCGTGGCGGTCCAGGAGGTCCCGGAACGACGTGATCCGCAGCGCGAGCACGATCTCGTACAGCTCCTCGCGGGTCTGCCCGAAGCAGCCGCACAGACCCTTGTCGACCTCGACCCCGCTCGCCTCCAGCTCCGCCGTGACCAGCTGGCCCAGCACCTTGACGCAGCTTCCGCAGCCCGTGCCGGCCCTGGTGCACTTCTTCACCTCGGGCACGGTCGTGCAGGAGTGCTCCGTCACCGCGGCGCGGATCGTGCCCTTGGTGACGTTGTGGCAGGAGCAGATCACCGCCTCGTCGGGCAGCGCGGACGGGCCGAGCTGCGCCGGGCCGCCCGCGCCCGCCGGGAGCACCAACTGCTCGGGGGAGACCGGCGGGACCGAGCCGGTGAGGGCGCGCAGCGTGCCGTACGCCTCCGCGTCGCCGACCAGGACGCCGCCGAGGAGCGTGCCGTCCCGGCCGATGACCAGCTTCTTGTAGAGACCCGCGCGGGAGTCGGAGTAGACGACGTCGAGGCAGTCCTCGGCGGTGCCGTGCGCGTCGCCGAAGGACGCCACGTCCACGCCGAGCAGCTTCAGCTTGGTGGACAGGTCGGCGCCGGTGAACGCGGGCGGTTCGTCCTCGTCGGCGGCGATCGTCGCGGCCGCCGTCGCCGCCTGCTCGTACCCGGGCGCCACCAGCCCGTACACCCGGCCGTCCGCCGCGAGCGCGCACTCGCCGATCGCGAACACATGCGGGTCGGTGACCGTGCGGCACTGCTCGTCGACCGCGACGCCGCCGCGCTCGCCGACCGCGAGGCCGCAATCCCGGGCCAGTTGGTCGCGGGGCCGGACACCGGCGCTGAACACCACCAGATCGGTGGCGAGTTCGGATCCGTCGGACAGCCTCATGCCGGTGACGGCGCCCGCGGCGTCCGTCACGATCTCCTGGGTGCCCGTCCCGGTGCGCACGGTCAGGCCCATGCCCTCGACGGTCCGCAGCAGTGCCGCGCCACCGCCCTCGTCCACCTGCACCGGCATCAGCCGCGGCGCGAACTCCACGATGTGCGTGGTGAGTCCGAGTCCCTTGAGCGCGCCCGCGGCCTCCAGCCCGAGCAGCCCGCCGCCGACCACCGCGCCGGTCGTCGCCCGTGCCCCGGCGTACTCCTCGATGGCGAGCAGGTCCTCGATCGTCCGGTAGACGAAGCAGCCCTCGGCGTCCTTGCCCGGGACGGGCGGTACGAACGGGTAGGAGCCGGTGGCCAGCACGAGCGTGTCGTAGCCGACGGTCAGCCCGGAGCGCGCCGTGACCTTCCGGGCGGCGCGGTCGACGGTCTCTGCCGGGTCGCCCAGGTGCAGCTCGATCCCGTGCTCCTCGATGAACCCCGCGTCCGTCAGGGAGAGTTCGTCGGGTGTGCGGCCCGCGAAGTACGAGGTGAGCTGCACGCGGTCGTAGGCCGGACGCGGCTCCTCGCACAGCACGACGACGCGGTGCGTGGCGGTCAGGCCGCGCTCGGCGAGCGCTTCGAGGAAGCGCTGGCCGACCATGCCGTGGCCGACGAGCACGATCGTGGGGCGGGCGGCCGTCGTGGACATCAGGAGCCTCCGTCGTTGGTGAGCAGATGGAGCAGCGGGCCGCCGTCCGCGGGGAGCGGCTCGGCGCCCTCCCAGGCGCGGGCGAGCGCGCCGACGGTGCCGAGTTCGCCGACGAGCACGCCGCCGACCAGCCGGTCCTCGCGGACGACGACCTTGCGGTAGGTGCCCCGGGTGGCGTCCGCGAGCCGTACGACGTCGTCGCCGGGGCGCGGCTCGGTCTCGCCGAACGCGGCGAGGTCGAAGGGGGAGTCGTGGCCCGTCAGGGTGAGCCGGGTCAGCGAACGGGTGCCGGTGTAGCGGGCGTCGGAGCGTCCGGCCAGCAACTCGGCGAGCACGTCGGCCTGTTCGAGGGCCGGGGTGGCGAGGCCGTAGACCGTGCCGGCGTGCTGGGCGCAGTCGCCGACGGCGTGGATGTGCGGGTCGGAGGTGCGCAGTTCGTCGTCGACGAGGACGCCCCGCCGGACGGCGAGCCCGGCGTCCTCGGCGAGGCCGACCCGCGGGCGCACCCCGCAGGCGACGACCACGAGGTCGGCGTCCAGGGCGTAGCCGTCGGCCAGTTCGACCGAGCGGACCGCGCCGGCGACGCAGCGCACGTCCCGCACCCGGCACTCGGTGTGCACCTCGACGCCCAGCTCCCGCAGGTGCCGCAGCACCAACCGTGATGCATCGGGGTCGAGTTGGCGCTCCATGAGCCGCTCGGCCTGCTGGGCGAGGACGACCTGCGCGCCGCGCGCGGCGAGCGCGCGGGCCGCCGACACCCCGAGCAGGCCGCCGCCCACGACCACGGCCCGCACGCCCGGCCGGACCGCGGCGGACAGGGCCGCGCAGTCGTCCATGGTGCGGAACGCGTGGACGCCCTCGGGCAGCCGGTGGTCCGGGGTGAACAGGCCGCGCAGGGGCGGGAGTACGGGGTTGGAGCCGGTGGCGAGGACCAGCGTGCCGTAGCCGATCTCCGAGCCGTCGGCGCAGAGCAGTGCGCGCCGCTTCCGGTCGATGCCGGTGACCCGGGCGCGGACGAGGTCCGCCGGGGCGGGCAGCGCGATCACGTCGGGCCCGTAGCGGCCGGCCAGCACCTCGGCGAGCAGGACCCGGTTGTACGGGCGGTGCTCCTCCTCGCCGACGAGCAGTGCGGGCGTACCCAGCTCACCGAGCCGCCGGGCGAGCCGTACGCCCGCGAGGCCGGCGCCGATCACCACCACACGCGTCTTCGAGGTCATGCACGGCAGCGTGCGCGGCGGACGTTACCCACCGGCATCCCCCCTGTTTCCCCCACGGAACGCTGCCCTCAGCGGGGGAGGGGAGGGGGTGTGAGGGGCGCCCGCCGCCCGTCGCGGCGCAGGTCGGCGGGTCGGCGGGTCGGCGGGCGGCGGGCGGCGGGTCAGCGGCTGGACGTGAGGTGGGCGAAGACCACCACGTTGCCCTGGTAGCCGGTCGACTTCGAGTAGCCGCCGCCGCAGGTGATCACCCGTAGCTCCGGGCGCTTCGCCGCGCCGTACACCTTCTCGTCGGGGAACTCGCTCGCCCGGTAGACCTCGACGGCGTCGACGGTGAACACGGCCACGCTGCCGTCGCGCCGGTCGAGTTCGATCCGGGCGCCGCGCCGCAGGGCGCCGAGGTCGTAGAAGACGGCGGGCCCCCGCGCGTTGTCGACGTGGCCCGCGACGACGGCGGTGCCCGTCTCGCCGGGCGCGGTGCCGGCCTCGTACCAGCCGGCCAGGTTCCTGTCGTCGGCGGGCGGCGCGTCGAGGCTGCCGGACTCCGTCAGGCCGAGGCCCGTCAGCGGGGCGTCGACGCGGATCGAGGGGATGCGGACGCGGGTCGGCGGGGACGGCGGCATGGCGGGTGCGGAGAGCCGTTCCTCGGCGGGGTCCGGGCGGCCCTCGGCGGCGGTGGGCTGCGGCGGGGCGTGGGTGTCGGCGGTGCCCAGCAGCCAGACCCCGCCGCCCAGGGCGACCAGGGTGACGGCGGCTATCGCGGTGTCCCCGACCTTGCGCATACGAACCTCCCGGAGCTCGACCCCCTCCCCCTCCGGGCCGCGAGGGGCGTCGGACCCGGAGGGGGCGGGACTTGCGGTACCGGCGGACGGACAGCGGAGGGTGTCCGTCAGATCCCGTCGCCTCTCGCCCGGCGATGCAGGAGCCAGGTACCGCCCGCGGCGGCGACGGCCAGAGCCGCCACGCCCGCCGCGGTCTGCACGGGGTCGGGGCCCAGAGCGCCGCCGACCCCCGTCTTCACGCTTCCCCTCGGTTGCGCCCCGCCCGGCGCCCCGGCCGCCCCGGCCAGCGTCACCGTCAGATCGCCGGTGACCTCGCCGCCGCCCTCCGCGCACGTCGCGACGATCTCGTACGTCCCCGGCTGCGCGCTCGGCGGCACCCGGAACTGGCCGATCGCGTCACCCTCGTGCGCGCTCGGCGCGAGGGTGAACGTCCCGGCGCCGACGGCACCGGCGTCACCGGTCGCCGAACCGTCGCCGCACGCCTTGGTGTTGACCGTGACCTGGGCGCCGGGCACGGCGGTGGACGGGTACACCTCAAGGCCGCCGGTGCCGCCGTACGCGGGCGCGGTGGCGAGCCCCGCCGCGGCGACGGCGAGCGCGGTACCGGTCAGCATGCGGGCGGTGCGTCGCATGGTGCTCCCTCGACGAGTCGGTCTCTGTCCGGCGGGGCAGCGGCCCGTGGCACCTCCGTGTGCCGCCGGGCGGTCGCGCCCCTGCCCTACCGAGGTAAAGGGCACCGGCCCGCGCCCGCTTGTCGAGATACGGCGGCGACTGGGATGAACGGGTGTCGCCCCGCCCGCCGCGAGCGCCGCCCGCGGCGGAGTTCGGGCAGGTCACCCGCCGTGCGGTCGGCTCCGCCCCAAGTGAACCCGAACGGCCCCGGGCCCAACGGCGAACGAGTGACCCCACCCAGGGCGCCCTCCGCCGCCGAACCCGCCCCCGCACGGGGGTGCGTCCGGGTCGGCGCACGTTCACCGCGTTCAGGGTGGCGGGGGAGAGAATCGGTCCTGTGACCACCCCGGAACTGCCGTTCTTCGTCTACGGGACCCTCCGCCCCGGCGAGGTCAACCACGACCGGTACCTGCGGGGCCGCACCGCGGTGGAGGAACCCGGCCGGCTCGGCGGCGCGGTGCTGTACGACGGGCCGGGCTATCCGTACGCCGTCGAGGCGCCGCAGGGAGCGGTGCACGGCGAACTCGTCACCCCGCTGCCCGAGCGGTACGGCCGACTCCTCGCGGAACTCGACCGGTTGGAGGAGTACGTGGCGGGTGACCCCGGCAACCTCTACGAACGCGTCGCACGCGACGTCCGCCGCCCCGACGGCAGCGCCGTGCACGCCTGGGTGTACGTCGCTGCCCCCGCCGTCGCCGCCCGGCTGCGCGCCCGGGGCACGCTCATCGAGGGCGGCGACTGGCACGGGCGGCGGGGCTAGCTCCGGGGCCGGAAGTCGTCGGACGGCTCCCTCCTGGAGGCACACCCGCTCCTAGGGGCGCAGCGCCTCCACCCGTACCGCGCACGTCTTGAACTCCGGCATGCGGGACGTCGGGTCGAGGGCCGGGTTGGTGAGGGTGTTGGCGCGGCCCTCGCCCGGCCAGTGGAAGGGCATGAACACGGTGTCCGGGCGGATCGCGGAGGTCACCCGGGCCGGCGCGACGGCGCGGCCCCGGCGGGAGACCACCGCCACGGGGTCGCCGTCGACCGCCCCGAGCCGCGCCGCGAGCCGCGGGTGCAACTCCACGAACGGGCCCGGCGCGGCGGCGTTCAGCTCGGCCACGCGCCGCGTCTGCGCCCCCGACTGGTACTGCGCCACGACCCGGCCCGTGGTCAACAGCAGCGGATACTCCTCGTCCGGCTCCTCGGCCGCCTGCCGATGCGCCACGGCGACGAACCGCGCCCGCCCGTCCTCGGTGGCGAACCGGTCGAGGAAGAGACGGGGCGTACCCGGGTGCCCTTCGTCGACGGCCGCCGTCTCCGTGCCGTCCGCCGGGGATGTGGCCGGGCAGGGCCAGAAGACGCCGTTCTCGGCTGCCAGTCGGCGGTAGGTGATGCCCGAGTAGTCGGCGGGGCCGCCCGCGGTCGCCCGGCGGAGTTCCTCGAAGACCTCCTCCGCGTCCGTCGGGAAGCCCTTCTCCACGCCCAGGCGGGACGCCAGTTCGTGCAGCACCTCCAGGTCGCTGCGGACCCCCTCCGGCGGTGTGACCGCCCGGCGGCGCAGCAGCACCCGGCCCTCCAGACTCGTCGTCGTCCCCGTCTCCTCCGCCCACTGCGTCACCGGCAGCACGACGTCCGCGAGGCGCGCCGTCTCCGAGAGCACCACGTCGGCCACCGCCAGGAAGTCCAGCGACCGCAGCCGCTCCTCCACATGTGCGGCCCGCGGCGCCGACACCACCGGGTTGGACCCCATCAGCAGCAGCGCCCGCACGTCCGTGCCCAGCGCGTCGAGGAGTTCGTACGCGCTGCGCCCGGGGCCGGGCAGCGTGTCCGGGTCCACCCCCCACACCTCGGCCACGTGCCGCCGCGCCGCCGGGTCCGTCAGCTTGCGGTAGCCGGGCAACTGGTCGGCCTTCTGGCCGTGTTCGCGCCCGCCCTGCCCGTTGCCCTGCCCGGTCAGACACCCGTACCCGGACAGCGGACGTCCCGCCCGCCCGGTCGCCAGGCACAGGTTGATCCACGCGCTCACCGTGTCGGTGCCCTTGGACTGCTGCTCGGGCCCGCGCGCCGTGAGCACCATCGCCGCCTCGGGCTCGCAGAACATCCTTACCACCTCGCGGAGTTGCGGCACCGGCACACCGGTGATCCGCTCCACGTACTCCGGCCAGTGCGCCATCGCCGCGGCCCGCGCCTCCTCCCAGCCGGCCGTGCGCCCACGGATGTACTCCTCGTCGGTCCGTCCCTCCGCGACCACCAGGTGCAACAGGCCGAGCGCCAGGGCGAGATCGGTGCCGGGTCGGGGTGCGAGGTGCAGGTCGGCCTGCTCGGCCGTCCGGGTCCTGCGCGGGTCGACCACGATCAACGTGCCCCCGTTCTCGCGCAGTTCGGAGAAGTACCGCAGGGCGGGCGGCATGGTCTCCGCGAGGTTGGAGCCGACGAGGATCACACACCCCGTCCGGGGGATGTCCTCCAGCGGGAACGGCAGCCCCCGGTCCAGCCCGAACGCCCTCGCCCCGGCCGCCGCCGCGGACGACATGCAGAACCTGCCGTTGTAGTCGATCTGCGAGGTGCCCAGCACGACCCGCGCGAACTTCCCCAGCGCGTAGGCCTTCTCGTTCGTCAGCCCGCCCCCGCCGAACACCCCGCACGCGTCCGGCCCGTACGCCTCCCGCGTCCCCGAGAGCCCCGCCGCGATCCGCGCCAGCGCCTCCTCCCAGGACGCGGGCACCAGCTCGCCCCCGCCGGACCGCACCAGCGGGGACGTCAGCCGCACCCGCTCCGAGAGCACCTCGGCCGCCGTACGGCCCTTGCCGCACAGCGCCCCCCGGTTCACCGGGAAGTCCGCCCGCTCGGTCACCTCGGCGCCCCCGGGGACGGGCGTCACGTTCATCCCGCACTGGAGGGCGCAGTAGGGGCAGTGGGTGGGCGTCGCGGCGGTCTCCATGCCGCTCAGCGTGCGTCGGACGTGTTACGGACCGCGGCGGCCCCCTGTTACACGGCCGGGACGACCACCTCCCCGCGCCCCGCCGCCGACGGTGAGGTCCGGTACGTACCGCCCCGGCCGTGGGCCGCCGGGAGTCCGCCCGCCCTTCGGCTACCGCCGCGCCGCCAGCGCCCGCCGCACCCCGGGCTCCTCGGGCCCCAGGAAGTGCGGATCGGGCTTGAACACCGCGTCCAGCGCCGCCTTGCCCGCCGCGAACACCTCGCGGGTGCCGCCGTAGTACCAGGTCACGTCGTGCCGGTCCGCGGCCCCCACGCCGTACGACGTGACGCCCGCCGCCTCGCACAGCGCCACCGCGCGCCGGATGTGGAAGCCCTGGCTGATCAGCACCGCCCGGTCGACCCCGAAGATCCGCTTCGCCCGCACACAGGAGTCCCAGGTGTCGAATCCGGCGTAGTCGCCGACCACGCGGGTGTCCGGGACGCCGTGCCGGACGAGATAGGCGCGCATCGCGTCCGGCTCGTCGTAGTCCTCGCGGCTGTTGTCGCCGGTCACGAGCACGACCTCGATCCGCCCCTCGCGGTACAACTGTGCGGCCGCGTCCAGCCGGTGCGCGAGGTACGGCGACGGCTCACCGTCCCACAGCCCTGCCCCGAAGACCACGGCCACCTGCGCACGCGGCACGTCGGCCGTGCCGTACAGCCGCCCGGACGTCGACACGAACAGCCACGCCGACGGCAGCAGCGCCAGCACGCACACGGCCATCACGCCCTGCACCAGACGCCGCCGACCGGTGCGCGTGCGCGGCAGCCGTGGCCGCGGCAGCGGTCGCAGTCGACCGATCCTCATACGTCCCCCCGGTTCGCCCCGCCCTTGAGGACGCCGGCCCGAGCGGTCCGGTTCACCTCACACCGGGCGGCCCGGCGGTGTGAACCGCCCGCAAACACCCGTGACCGCGGTGCAACGGGAGCGCAACCCGCGGCCGCCAGGATCTTCGCATGACCGCACGGCGCACTTCATGAACGGCCCCGACCCGGACGGCCCCGGTACCGGCAGGGGCGGCCCCGGCATCGGCAGGGACGCCCCCGGCTCGGACGGTCCCGACACCGGCTCGGACGGTCCCGGCCTCGGCCCGGACGGCCCCGGTACCGGCAGGGACGGCACTGGCCCGGACGGCCCCGGCAACGGCTTGGACGCCCCCGGCCTGGACGCCCCCGGCCCGGACGGCCCCCGCCCCGGCAGGAACGACTCCGCCCCCGTCCCGCTTTACGGCGGACGCTGCCCCGTCCCGCTCCACGGTGGACGCCGCCCCGGTCCGCCCGTCCTGGTGCTCGTGGCCCACGGCAGCCGCGACCCCCGCGCGCTGAAGACGGTCCACGCCCTCATGGACCGCGTACGGGCGCTGCGTCCGTCCGTCCCCGTGCGCCTCGGCCACATCGAGCTGAACGAGCCCCTACTGCCCGACACCCTCGCCGCGCTCGGGAACCGGCCCGCCGTCCTCGTCCCGCTGCTCCTCGCCCGCGGCCACCACGTCAAGCGGGACATCCCCGGCGCGGCGGACGCCGCAGGCCCGCACGTCCGCGTGGCGGCCCCCCTCGGCCCGCACCCCCTCCTGGCGGCCACCCTGCACGCCCGCCTCGCCGAGGCCGGCTGGCCGGGCGACGCGCCCCGGCGCGGGACCGCGGTCGTCCTCGCGGCGGCGGGCTCCCGCGACCCCGACTCGGCCCGGGACACCCGCGCCACGGCGGCCCTCCTGGCGGCCCGACTGGGCGTCCCGGTCCTCCCCGCCTACGCCTCGGCGGCCGGCCCCACGGTCCCCGAGGCGGTCCGCGTCCTGCGCGCCGAGGGCCACACCCGCATCGCCCTGGCCTCCTGCTTCACCGCCCCGGGCCGCTTCGCCTCCCAGTGCGCACAGGCGGCCCCCTGGCTGGCGGCGGCCCCGCTGGGAGCCCACGAGGCGATGGCCACCCTGATCCTCCACCGCTACGACCGGAGCCTGTCGGCCCCGGCAAGAGCGGCTGCCTAGGGATCTCCGGCGGTGTCTTGCCGGCCCGGCGGCCCTACCGCCGGGCGCGGGTCGGTCAGTTGACGGCCAGGACCGCGGTGTTGTTCGTGAGGTCCGGGTCGAAGTCGAAGGGACGCGTGCCGAACTCGCCGAACGCGGGGTGGATGCTCACGGCACCGGTCGCGCCGGGCACCACGGTGTCGATGCGCAAGGAGAACACGAACGTGCGCCGGCTGTCCTCCAGCGCCCAGTACGGCAGCTCGCAGTCGTAGCGTGAGGCGCCCGTCTGCTGCGGGTGGCAGTCCGACGGCACACCGGTGACCGTGGTGCCCCGGGGCACGATCAGCCGGACCACGGCGACCGGGTCGCCGGAGCCGAGGTAACCGACCCAGGCCGGGCCGTTGTTCTCGAACGTGAGCTCGGCCGTGACCGTTCTGCCCGCCGCGCCGGAGACGGCGTCACCGGTCACGGAGAAGTCCGCGGTGTTGTCGGCGCGGATCCCGAGGGCCACGTAGTCGTTCTCGGAGTTGATGTCCTGGGCCCCGTCGCCCGGCTCGACGCCGATGTCGAGCCGCTCCTTCAGCGCGTGCGGGGCGAGCCGTACCGTCAGCGGCTCGGGCAGCTCGAAGGAGTCGCCCGGCGCCAGCACCTGGTCGAACTCGCAGATCACGTTGTTCGACGGTGCGTCGTCGCCGCCCGTCGTGCGGTAGTCGCAGGCGTCGTACCGGGTCGGATCCGTCAGACCGTGCGAGGCGTACATCCTGACGGTGAGCCCGTTCGCGCTCTCGTCGCCCTTGTTTGTGATCTTGAACGGGATCGTCCGCTCGTCGCCGGGCCGACCGTCCTCGACGCCGGTGATGGGGGCGATGGCGAGGTCGGGCCCCGCGCTGACGGTGAGCGTGGTGTCGAAGCTCTCGTGCGGCGCGACGAGCGTGCCGTCGGGTCCGCCGGTGGCCGTCGCCTCGTAGGTGATCCTGCCCCGCGCCCCGAGTTCGGCGCCGTCGGCCGCGCGCACCGTCAGGAACACCTGGTCCTCGTGGTCGCCGCCGATCACGGGCACCTCGGGGATGCTGCACACCGCGCTCGTGCCGCTCGGCACGCAGTTGTCGGGCCAGGTCACCTCGGCGACCCCGGCGAGGTCGGAGACGTCGACGGTGAGCCTGCCGTCGGTCACCGTGAAGTTCTTGTTGTCGTGGTAGACGCCGACGCCGAGGGTGCGGGACTGCGGCCGACCGCCGTCGGCGCCCAGCGGCAGCGTCTGCTCGTACGGCTCGTTGATCCATAACTGGTCGGTCTGCCGCGGGTCGTCGTCGGCGAACGCGGGCGCTGCGAGGCCGGCGGCCAGCAGACCGGCCGCCACCGTCACGGCGGTACCGGATCCGAGACGTACCCGGCGTCCGACGGAGAACGGTCTCATTGCTCCCCCCAAGGGTGTGGTGGATACGACAGATGCGCCGACGGTCCCGGCGCACCGGAAGGATCATCACACGTCAGGGGGCCCGCGGCGCCCCGGTTTTTCGGCCTCGCCGACGAGCCCTACTGTCGAACCATGGCACCCGCACAGCTCTCCGCCTACGACCCGGCGTCAGCCGAACGCTGGGCACCCGAACCCGACAAACGTCCAGGTCGCACCGCCTTCCAACGTGATCGCGCCCGCATCCTGCACAGCGCATCGCTCCGCCGCCTCGCCGGAAAGACCCAGGTCGTCACCCCCGGCGAGCACAGCCAGGCGTGGGACGCCAGCCCCCGCACCCGCCTCACCCACTCCCTGGAGTGCGCCCAGGTCGGCCGCGAGCTCGGCGCCGCCCTCGGCTGCGACCCCGACCTCGTAGAGGCCGCCTGCCTCTCCCACGACCTCGGCCACCCCCCGTTCGGCCACAACGGCGAACAGGCCCTCAACGAGTTCGCCGACGACTGCGGCGGCTTCGAGGGCAACGCCCAGTCCCTGCGCCTGCTCACCCGCATCGAGCCCAAGCGCTTCACCCCGGAGGGCTCCGTCGGCCTCAACCTCACCCGCGCCGCCCTCGACGCCGCCACCAAGTACCCCTGGCCGCGCGGCGCCCACCCCACCGACCCGGCCTCCCGCAAGTTCGGCGTGTACGAGGACGACCGGCCGGTGTTCGACTGGGTCCGCAAGGACGCGCCCGGCACCCGCACCTGCTTCGAGGCCCAGGTCATGGACTGGTCCGACGACGTGGCGTACTCGGTGCACGACGTCGAGGACGGCCTGCACGCCGGACACGTCGACCCGAACCTGCTGCACGCCGAGCCCGAGCGGCAGGCGGTCCTCGCGGTCGCCGTCGGCCGCTACGTCCCCGCGGACACCGACCCCGCCGAACTCGCCGCCGCCCTCGACCGGCTCCAGGACCAGGAGTGGTGGCCGCACGGCTACGACGGCACCGCGGTCGCGCAGGCCCGCCTCAAGGACGCCACCAGCCAGCTCATCGGACGCTTCTGCCTGGCCGCGGAGGCCGCCACCCGGGAGGCGTACGGCGGCGGCCCGCTGACCCGGTACGGCGCCGAACTCGTCGTACCGAGGAGCACCCGCATGGAGTGCGCGGTCCTCAAGGCGGTCGCCGACCGGTACGTCATGCAGCGCGCCGAGCAGGAACGGCTCCGCGCCGACCAGCGGATCGTCGTCGCCGAACTCGCCGAGGCGCTCACCGCCCGCGCCCCCGACGGCCTCGACCCGCAGTTCCACGCGCTGTTCGAGGCGGCGCCGGACGACCACACCCGCAAGCGGGTGATCGTCGACCAGATCGCCTCCCTCACCGACGCCTCCGCCCGCTCGCTGCACGCGCGCCTGACGGGACGCGCGTGACACGCGCGTGAGACTGGCGGGGCGGACGTGACCTGGGCCGGCCCCCCCGTGGCCTGATCGGGTCACTCCCCCTTCCCGCAGCACACGCGGTGCGGGACGCTCGCATGTGGCGACACCCTTACGAGGAGGCATCAAGTGGTCGACGCGGATCAGACATTCGTCATCGTCGGAGGTGGCCTGGCCGGCGCCAAGGCGGCCGAGACCCTCCGGGCGGAGGGCTTCACCGGCCGCGTGATACTGATCTGCGACGAACGGGACCACCCCTACGAACGTCCCCCGCTGTCCAAGGGCTTCCTGCTCGGCAAGGAGGAACGCGACAGCGTCTTCGTGCACGAACCCGCCTGGTACGCGCAGAACGACGTCGAACTCCACCTCGGCCAGACCGTCGACGCGATCGACCGCGCCGCGAAGACCGTGCGCTTCGGCGACGACGGCACCCAGGTCCACTACGACAAGCTGCTGCTGGCCACCGGCGCCGAGCCGCGCCGGCTCGACATCCCCGGCACGGACCTCGCCGGCGTCCACCACCTGCGGCGGCTCGCGCACGCCGAGCGGCTCAAGGGCGTGCTCGCCGCGCTCGGCCGGGACAACGGGCACATCGTGATCGCGGGCGGCGGCTGGATCGGCCTGGAGGTCGCGGCGGCGGCCCGCGAGTACGGCGCCGAGGTCACCGTCGTCGAACCCGCGCAGACCCCGCTGCACGGCGCCCTCGGCCCCGAGCTGGGCAACCTCTTCGCCGAGCTGCACCGCGAGCACGGCGTCCGCTTCCACTTCGGGGCCCGCCTGACGGAGATCGTCGGCCAGGACGGCATGGTCCTCGCGGCCCGCACGGACGACGGCGAGGAACACCCCGCGCACGACGTCCTCGCGGCGATCGGCGCCGCCCCGCGCACCGGGCTCGCCGAGGCGGCCGGCCTGGAGCTGGCCGACCGGGCGCACGGCGGGGGAGTGGTGGTGGACGAGCGGCTGCGCACGTCCGACCCCGACATCTTCGCGGCCGGCGACGTGGCCTCCTTCCCGCACGGGCTGTTCGACACCCGGCTGCGCGTCGAGCACTGGGCGAACGCCCTCAACGGCGGGCCCGCGGCGGCCCGCGCGATGCTCGGCAGGGACATCACCTACGACCGGGTGCCCTACTTCTTCTCCGACCAGTACGACCTGGGCATGGAGTACAGCGGCTGGGCGCCGCCGGGCTCGTACGACCAGGTCGTGATCCGGGGCGACGCCGGAAAGCGGCAGTTCATCGCCTTCTGGACGAGGGAGGGCCGGGTGCTCGCGGGGATGAACGTCAATGTGTGGGACGTCACAGAGCCCATCCAGCGGCTGGTCCGCTCCCGCGCCCGCGTGGACATGGAGGCCCTGGCCGATCCGCGCGTACCGCTGGAGAGCCTGGGCGCCTAGGGCGTGTTTCGAAAGTCCCGCCTGGCCCGCGACGCCTGGCACGCACACTCGCTGCGTTGTCGGAACGCCCGAGTACATCCAGTACGAGGG
>NZ_JBEZXS010000072.1:0-26117 GCF_040638185.1 Streptomyces sp. NPDC026672 | reverse complement strand
CTACCTGCGGCCCTACACCAGCAACACCGAACGCACCGCAGCCCTGGCAGACTTCCTGCACACCTACAACCACCACCGCTGCCACACCGCACTCGCAGGCCACCCACCCATCAGCCGTGTGAACAACGCTTCAGGTCAATACACCTAGTCCGCGGGGCGCGAGGGGCCGGCCTTCCCGTGGTTCCGGGAGGGCCGGCCCGTCGTCCTGCCGGTGTCACCGCGGGCGCAGGCCGTCGAAGAGAACCTCCAGCATGTGGCGGCGCTGGTCGGCGGAGGCGAAGTTCACGGCCGACGTGCCCATCACGTAGCGCATGACGTCGTCGATGTCGACGTCCGAGCGCATGACCCCCGCCCCCTGGGCACGCTCCAGCAGCGGCCCGCCGGCCTCGTACAGCGCCGCCACACACGCGCGGTACACCTCGGAGTCGCGGTTCATCCCGGCGACCACGGCGCGCTTGGTCGCCACGTAGTCCACGAAGCGGCGCAGCCAGTCGGTGATGCCGTCCCACGGTCCCTGCTCGGCGAACGCCTCCGCCGCCACGCAGACCGCCTCCACCTCGTGCAGATAGATGTTCTCGATCAACTGCTCACGGGTCGGGAAGTTCCGGTACAGCGTGGCGATGCCGACCCCGGCCCGGCGGGCGACCTCGTCGAGGGGTACGTCGATGTCGTACTCGGTGAACACGGCCCTGGCCGCTTCGAGGAGGCCGTCGTAGTTGCGGGCCGCGTCGGCGCGATGGGGGCGGGGGGCGCGCAACTGGGCGAGCCGGGCGGTGGCCGTGTTCACCGTGGGGAGACTCCCGTTCTCGGAGTTCGGTTATCAGTTCAATGATAGGCGGCCGGGTTGTTCCTCCGTGCTCCTCGCCGCCGGGACCAGTGCCGTCACCAGGACCGCCGCCGCGGAGATCGCGGCCAGGATGAGGAAGCCGTCGCGGTAGGCGGCCTCGGTCGGCAGGCCACTCGACTGCACCTGCGAGGTGATGACCGCGGAGACGATCGCCGTGCCGATGGCGCCGCCGATGTTGCGGATGTTCGTGTTCATGCCGGTGGCCACTCCGGTCTGCGCCGGGGCGACGTTCTGGACGATCAGGCTGGTGGTCGCGGCGTACGCGATGCCCAGCCCCAGGCCGAAGACCGCCGACGCGAGCGCGACCTGTCCCTGCCCGTCGTGCCACAGGGCGAAGCCGAGGCAGGCCAGCGAGAGCAGCGCGGAGCCGAGCGCCACCTGGGCCTTGAAGCCGACCGTCCGGTGGATCGGGCCGGAGATCACTCCGCTGACGGCCATGGTCACCAGCAGCGGCAGGATCAGCACGCCGGCCTCGGTCACGGTGGCGCCGAAGCCGTACCCGGCGCTGGTGGGCGTCTGGATGAGCTGCGGCAGGAAGGTGAGGGTGGCGAACATGCCCGCGCCGAAGAAGAGGGCCACGAGGTTGGTCGTCCACACGGCCGGCATCCGCATCATCCGCATGTCGATGACCGGGTTCGACGACCGGGACTCGACCAGGACCCACACCGCGAAGCCTGCGACCGCGACGACGAACAGCACGACGGTGGGAGCGGAGGCCCAGCCCCACTGCTCGCCCTCGCTCACGGGGAGCAGCAGGGCGAGCAGCCACACCGAAAGCAGGGTCGCGGAGAGCCAGTTGATCCGTCCGCCGCTGCGCACGGGCGACTCCGGGACGAACAATCGGCACAGTACGGCGGTGACGGCGACGACGATCATGGGGATCCAGAACAGCCAGCGCCATCCGAGGGCGTCCAGGACCGGGCCCGCCAGGACGGTGCCGAGGCCGCCGCCGACCGCGATGACGCCCGACATGGCGCCGATGGCCGAGGGCACCCGCTCACGGGGGAACTCGTCCCGGACGATGCCGAAGGAGAGCGGGTAGACCGCGCCGCCCAGGCCCTGGATCACCCGCCCGACGATCATGACGCCGATGTTGGGCGACAGGGCGGCGACCAGACTGCCCACGACGATCGCGCCGAGGACCAGGAGGAGGCTGCGCTCCTTGCCTGCCATGTCGCCGACACGGCCGAGGATGGGGGTCGCGACCGACGCCGACAGCAGCCAGGCGATCAGGATCCACGAGACCGCGGACTGGGTGGTGTGCAGGTCGTGCTGGATGACCGGCAGCACGGGCGTGACCAGGGACTGGAGCATCGCGAACGAGCCGGTGCCGACGGCCAGCAGCAGGAAGGTCAGACGGGTGCGGGAGGCCGGCGCCGGGGGTGCCTCCCCGCGCACGGGTGTGGTGGGAGTCGGAGTAGTCAAGGTGAATGCCGTTCTTGAGCGGTGTCGCGAGGGGGCCGGTGGGCACGGGCGACATCAGAATCGATAGGGCCACTCCGATAATCCGGAGTCGCGTTATCACTCTACTGATAACGCGACTCCGGATGCAAGGCGGAAAGGGGCGGCCGGCCCGGACCGGTCAGGTCCGGGCGTCCCCCAGGGCCGGGAGGTGTGCCGTGTCGTGGTCGATGAGGTGGCGCAGGATGGACTCGTGCGACGTCGCGAGATGCGTGCGGGTCAGTTCCGCCGTGGCGGTCGCGTCGCCGTCGCGCACCGCCTCCAGGATCTGCCGGTGTTCGCGGTGCAGATGGTCCAGTTCGCCGAACACGCCGACGTGCAGATACAGATAACGGTCCGTCTGCCGCCGCAGGTGCTCGACGAGCTCGATCATGCGGGGCCGGTCGGCGCGGGTGTAGACGAGGGCGTGGAAGGCGACGTTGCTCTCCAGCCACCGCGCGGGCTCCTGACCCGCCTCCATGGCGTCGGCGAGCATCGTCATCCGGGTGACCTCCGCGCGGCCCACGTTCGGGACCGCGATCCGGGTCAGCACCGGCTCGATCGCCTCGCGCATCTCGTACAGCTCCTGGAGCTCCGCGATCGACAGGCCGCGGACGACCGCCTTGGTCGGCCCCAGGTCGATCAGGCCCTCGCTCGCCAGGACCTGCAACGCGTCGCGCACCGGGATGCGGCTCACGCCGTACTCGGCGGCGACCTTCGACTGGGACAGCGGTTCCCCGGGCTTCAGCTCTCCGCTCAGCAGCCGCTGCCGCAGCGAACGGACCACCCGTCCGGCCGCCGACTCGTCCGGCACCGTGTCCTCCCACCGTCGTACGAACGCGTGCCACCCCAGTATGCGTGGCCGGTCGTGACTGTACCCATTCGTTTCGACCCAACCTCTTGTCAGCCCTCCTGAATACGCCTAGCGTCCTGCCGTATACAGGCAACGGCAACCCGTATACGGGAAGAGTGAGCTGATGACAGCACCTGTCCACGCACCCGGCGGCGGCCCGATCCCGGCCGTGCGGACCGGACTCCTCATCGGCGGCCGGGTCGTCGACGGCCACACCGATCCGATCCCCGTGACCGACCCGGCCACCGGCGAGGTGTTCACCACCGTGGCCTCGGCCGACGCCCGGGACGTCGACGACGCCGTCCGCTGCGCCGACGACACGTTCCGCTCGGGCGTCTGGCGGGACCTGCCCCTCCACGACAGGGCCCGGCTGGTCCACCGGTTCGCCGACGGCATCGAGGCCCGGATGCACGACCTCTACCGGCTGGAGACCGCGAACAACGGACGCCCCATCACCGAGACGAAGGCCCAGATCGGCAGGCTCGCGGAGTGGTACCGCTACAACGCGGCCCTCCTGCTGGCCGACCGGGGCGCCGTCGTACCGATGCGGGGCGACTACCACACCTACACCAGCCGGTTCCCGCTCGGTGTGGTCGGCATCCTGTCCTCGTTCAACCACCCGATGATGATCGCCTCCAAGAGCCTCGCGCCCGCCCTCGCGACCGGCAACACGGTGGTCCTCAAACCCTCGGAGCAGACTCCGCTGACGGCGCTGCTGCTCGGCGAGATCGCCCAGGAGGCCGGCATCCCCGACGGTGTGCTCAACGTCGTACCGGGGCTCGGGCCGACGGCAGGGGCCGCGCTGGTGGAGCATCCGCTGGTCAGGAAGGCCGTCTTCACCGGTGGCACCGAACCGGGACGGTCCATCGCCGTGGCCACCGCCAGGCGGTTCGCCAAGGCGACGCTGGAACTCGGCGGGAAGTCACCGGTCCTGATCTTCGACGACACCCCCGTCGAGGTCGCCGCGCGCGGCGCGGCCTTCGGCGGCTTCATCGGCGCGGGCCAGACCTGTATCGCCGGCAGCCGGCTGCTCGTCCAGCGCGGCTTCTACGACGACGTCGTCGAGGCCCTGGCCAAGGTCGCCGCCGCCATCCGCGTCGGCGACCCGGCCCTGGAGACCACCCAGCTCGGCCCGGTCATCTCCCGGCGCGCGCAGGAGCGCATCCTCGGCCGGGTCCGCGACGGGCTCGACGAGGGCGCCCGGCTCGCCGCGGGCGGACACGCCGCCCGGGTGCCGGGGTTCCCGGGCGGGTTCTTCGTCGAGCCGACCGTGCTCGCCGACGTCACCAACGACATGCGCGTCGCCCGCGAGGAGATCTTCGGCCCCGTCGTGGTGGCGATCCCGTTCGAGGACGAGGACGAGGCCGTGGCCCTCGCCAACGACTCCGACTTCGGTCTCGGCTCGGCGATCTGGACCAGGGACGTGGCCCGCGCGCACCGCGTCGCCTCGCGGCTGGAGACGGGCATGGTGTGGATCAACGACCACCACCGGCTCGACCCCTCGTCCCCGTGGGGCGGTGTCCGTGACAGCGGTGTCGGCCGCGAGGGCGGCTGGGAGTCGTTCAACGACTTCACACACGTCCGCGCCGTCACCGTACGGACCGCCCCCGACGACGTCGACTGGTACGGCGGCGTGGCGACGGAGCGGCTGAACTGATGGCCGGCCTCGAGATCTCCGCCGTCGAACGGGGTGTGCTCGACGTCCGGATCGACCGGGCACCCGACAACCTGCTGACCGTCGGCATGTGCATCCGGCTGACCGGACTGCTCCTCGACCCGCCCGAGGACGCGCACGTCCTGCGGCTGCGCGCCGCCGGCCGGGTCTTCTGCCTCGGCCGGGAACGGACGGCCGGCACACCCGGTGAACTGCGCGCCGAGACCCGGGTCCTGGTCGGCCTCCAGCGGGCGCTGCGCACCACCCGGCTGGTCACCGTGGCCGAGGTGCGGGGCGACGCGGCCGGCTTCGGCGTGGGCCTGTTCGCGGCGTGCGACGTGGCCGTGGCCGAGGCGGGCGCCCGGTTCTGGTTCCCCGAGGTGGGCATCAACCTGGCTCCCTCGCTGGTGCTGGCCTGGCTGCCGCGGGTGGTCGGCGAGCGCCAGGCGTTCTGGCTCACCGCGACCGGCGAGCGTGTGCCAGCCGCCCGCGCGGTGGAGCTGGGTCTGCTCAACGCCGTCGCCGACGGGCCTCTGGAGCTGGAGAAACAGGTGGACGAACGGATCGCGGCCCTGCGCGGCCACGATCCCCGGGTCCACGCCGAGATCCGGGACATGCTGCACGCGACCCGCTCGCTGGACGAGTTCCAGGCCCTCGAACTCAGCGTCGACCGCCTCGTCGTGGGCGCGCTGCGCCGCGACGAGAACGCCACGGGGGGCAACTGACCGCCGCACACCGCCGCCCGTACTTGGCAAAGGAGCCAACGATGGCCGCACCCTCGACCGGCGCCCGCCCGTGGCGCCAGGAGATCACCCGCTACCAGTGGGCCGTCCTGTTCGCCACCACCCTCGGCTGGGCCCTGGACGGATTCGACTCCAGCCTCTTCACCCAGGTCGCCGCCCCCGCCACCGCCGACCTGCTGAACCGTCCCTCCACGTTCCACTCCGGGCTCGTCGTCACCCTCTTCCTCACCGGCTGGGCCTGCGGCGCGATCCTGTTCGGCGCGGTCGCCGACTACCTCGGCCGCGTCCGTGTCCTGATCATCGGTGTCCTCACCTACTCGGTGTTCACCGCGCTGGCCGTGTTCGTCACCGAGTACTGGCAGTTCGCGGTGGTGCGCTTCGTGGCGGGCATCGGTTCCGGCGTGGAACTCCCGGTCGGGGCCGCGCTGGTCGCGGAGGCGTGGAACAACCGGCACCGTGCCAGGGCGAGCGGCGTCATGATGTCCGGGCTCGCCATGGGCTCGCTGCTCGCGGCGCTCGTGTACTACCTCGTCGGCGGCCTCGGCTGGCGCCAGACCCTCGCCTTCGGGCTCGCGCCCGCCCTGCTCACCCTGTTCATCCGGCGCCACGTCCACGAACCGGCCACCACCGCCGAGGTCAGGGCCCGGCGCACGGCGCGTCGGCAGGAGCGCGCGGCGGGCGCGCCGAGAGCGGTGGACGACCGGTTCGTCCTCCACCAGTTGTTCAGCCGGCCCCTCCTGGGGCGGACCGTCGCCTGCACGGTGATCTGCTGCGGGGCCCTGTTCGCCTTCTGGGGCGTGACGACCTGGACCCCGCAGATCATCCGGGTGGTCGTCGCCGACCACGGCGTCACCGGCGACGCCGCCGTGCCGTACGTGTCCTGGGCGACGGCCGCGCTCAACTTCGGCGGTCTGCTTGGCTACGCCAGCTGGGGCTTCATCGCCGACCGCATCGGCCGCCGGCGCACCTATGTGATGAGCCTGCTGATCGGTGTCGTCGGCATCGTCGTCCTCTATCCGTTCGCCGACACGTACGCGACGTACCTGTGGCTGCTCCCGGTCGTCGGGTTCGGGGTCTTCGGGGTGCTGTCCGGCAACTCCGTGTTCTTCCCCGAGCTGTTCGGGCCCTCCGTACGGGCCTCGGCGATGGCGGTCACCAACAGCATCGGCCGGTTCCTGACCGCGGCGGGCCCGCTCGTCGCCGGTACCATCGCCACCGCCTGGTTCGACGGCAGCCTCGCCCGCGCCACCACCGCCGTGTCCCTGCTCATCGTGATCGCCTTCGTGGGGCTGTGGTTCACCCCCGAGACCCATGGCCGCTTCCTGTACCCCGGCGCGTCCGACGCCCCGGAGCAGACCACGCCCACGGCCGAGCAGTTGGCCACCGCCACCAGCCCCGAAGTGACGTAGGCGCCTCCGGGGAGCCGGTACGAGGAGTGAGGACGGTTCCTTCGGCGAAAGGCGCATCCCCGGGGGTGCGGAGGTCGCCCGGTGATGCGCCGGCTCGGTGTCGGCCGAGGGTCACACGTGGTCGGTCGTGACGGCGACGTGCCGCCAGGCCTCCATCTCCTTCCTGACGCTCTCCAGCTTGGCCTCGACGGCCTGGAGGGTGTCGTTGCCCAGCTGGAGGCGGAGCGGGGGCTCGGCCACCGCCGCAAGCTCCACGATGGCCTCGGCGGCCTTGACCGGGTCACCGGGCTGGGCGTGGTTGATGCCGGGGACCGCGTCGCGCATCGCGCCCGAGGTGGCCGCGTAGTCCTCGATCACGTGGACGCCGGTGGCCAGGCTGGTCGGGTCGAGGAAGTCGGTGCGGAAGTAGCCCGGCTCCACGATCGTCACATGGACGCCCAGCGGCGCGAGTTCGTCGTGCAGTGCCTCGGTGAACCCCTCCACGGCGAACTTCGTGGACGCGTACACGCCCCAGCCGGCGGCGCTGGCGAAGCCACCGACGGAGCTGATGTTGATGACGTGCCCGGAGCGCTGACGGCGCAGCACGGGCAGGACCGCGCGCTGCACGGCGAGCACGCCGAACACGTTCGTCTCGTAGACCGCGCGGACCGCGGAGTCGTCGGCCTCCTCGACGGCGGCGAGCAGGCCGTTGCCGGCATTGTTCACCAGGACGTCGATCCGGCCGAAGCGCTCGACGGCGGCGTCCACCGCGCCCTGGATCTGGCGCTCGTCGGTCACGTCCAGCGGCAGGGCCAGCAGGGCGTCGCCCGCCTCGGGGAACTGCTCGGTGATGCCCTCCGGCTTACGGGCAGTCGCCACGACCTGGTGACCTGCGGCGAGAGCGGCCCGGGTGATCTCCGCCCCGAAACCGCGGGAAGAACCCGTCACGAACCACACACTCATGTTGTCCCACTCCTTCGACGACCGTCCGACGGCCACCGGCTTCTTGATCTGTCCCCTCAAGTCAAACGCCGCGCCGTCCCCCGTGGGGCGCCACAGCGCGGTCGGCGTGTCCTCGGACGCGCCCGCCTAGGACGCGGAGGTCCACCTACGTCCCGTCCGGGCGGGACCCGCGCGGGCATCATGGAAGGCATGAGCGGCGTGTACAGGGACAGCGAGATCGGGGCCTTCCTCCGGGGGCAGCGGGCACGCCTGCGGCCCGAGGACGTGAACCTGCCGCCCGGTGGCCCGATCCGCCGTGTGCCGGGGCTGCGGCGGGACGAGGTGGCCCAGTTGGCCGGGGTGAGCAGCGACTACTACGCGCGTCTGGAGCAGGGGCGGAACATCACTCCGTCGGCGGAGGTGCTGGCCGCGATCGCGGGGGCGCTGCGTCTGGACGACGCGGGGCGCACCTATCTGTTCGACCTGGTCCGCCCGCGCGGCGGTGCCGAACGGCGGCGCGCGTACTCGGCCCAGCGGGTGCGGGGCAGTGTGCAGCGGATGATGGACGCCTGGAGCGACCAGCCGGCGGTCCTGACCGGGCGCAGGACCGACGTCCTGGCGACCAACGCACTCGGCCGGGCCCTGTTCGCCGACTTCGACGCGATGCCGGTCCGCACCCGCAACTACACCCGCTGGCTGTTCCTCGACGAGGGCGCCCGTGCCCTCTTCCCGGACTGGGAGCGGATCTCGGCGGACATGGCCGCGGTGCTGCGGCTGGACGCGGGACGCTATCCGGACGACCCGCGCACCACCGAGCTCGTCGGCGAGCTGACGATGCGCAGCGAGCACTTCCTGCGGGCCTGGACCAATCACCGGGTCATGGAGCACACGCACGGCGTCAAGAGGTTCCTGCACCCCGTGGTGGGCGAGCTCCAGTTGGAGTACGAGGGGCTGGCCGTACCAGGCGACGCCGACCAGACGGTCTTCGTGTACTCCGCCCCACCCGGCAGCGAGGCCGAGGACGCGCTGCGCCTGCTGGCCAGCTGGACGGCCGGGACCGGGGGCGGGCCCGTGGACGGGAGCACCGCCGCCTCCCCCGCCGACTACACCACCGGGTCCCCCGCGCCGGGCCGCGCCTCCTGACGGTTCGCGGCCCGCTCCTCCCGGGGCAGCCCCTAATCGACAACTGTCGATTAGGGGCTACTCTTGCATCCGGGAGCACCATCGGAGAGGACCCGGATCGGAGACGGAAGTGGTACGGACACGCGATGTGGACACGGATCCGCGGGCCGAGCGCTCGCGGATCGCCCTCGTCGACGCGATCACCGACCTGGGTGAACTGCCCGGAGACCCGCCCAGCGTCTCGGCCGTGACCCGGGCGGCGCAGGTCCACCGGGCGACGTTCTACAACCACTTCGACTCCGTCGAACACCTCGCGGTCACCGCCATCTCCGAACACCTGGAACGGCTGCGCGCGGCCGACTACAGCGACCGCCACAGCGGGGTCGAGCCCGCGGCGGTCGGCACCCGGACCCTGGACGACATCCTGGCCTTCTTCCAGAGCCACCCGGGGCTGTACCGGCTGGCCACCGCCTGGGTCGCCCCCTCCGGTCTCTCCGGCGTCGTGGAGCTCGTCCGCCGCGAAGTCCGGGCGTTCCGGGCCGAGTTCAAGCCGTCCCCGACCGGCGGCACGGGTGCCGGTGCCGCCGTCGTGGACGACGAGGTCGCCGTGGAGGACGTCTATCTCGCCGGTGGCATGGCCGCCGTCTTCGCCGCGGTCCTCGGTGGCGAACTCGCCGACGGCACCGCCTCGCCGCGACTGCTCGAACTCCTCCCCGCGTGGATGCAGCACCCCACGCGGGACTGAAACCGACACATCAGCACCGACACATCAGCAAGGAGCCCCCCATGACCACGCCCGAGATCTCCCTCGCCGCGATCAACATCAGAGCGGCCGACACCGCCGCCCTCGCGGACTTCTGGGCCGGTGTCACGGGCGCCACGCCCTCGGTGAACGGGGACAGCGCCTATCTGCCGCCCGCGGGGCCGCACGGCTTCGGCATCTTCTTCGCGCCCCTGGAGGGGCCCCGGCCCGAGACCCAGGTCGTCCACGTCGACCTGAACGTCCCGTCGGGCACCCGCGCCGCCGAGGTCGAGCGCATCATCGGCCTCGGAGCCGTGCACCGGTGGGACAACCTCACCGAGTTCGCGCACATCCGGTGGACCACGCTCGCGGACCCGGAGGGCAACCTCTTCTGTGTGTGCGAGACCCCCTGAGGTGTCGTCAGGCGCCAGGGGGCGGTGCCTCGGCGGGGCTGACGAAGGGCTGGTTCGTCGAGCCGACCGTCCTCGTGGACGTCGACAACACGCACACCGTGGCCCAGGAGGAGATCTTCGGTCCGGTGCTCGCCCTGATCCCCTACGACGACGTCGACGACGCGGTGCGCATCGCCAACGACTCGGAGTACGGGCTCGGCGGCACCGTCTGGACCACGGACAAGGAGCGCGGCCTGGGTGTGGCCCGGCGCATCCACACCGGCACGGTCGGTGTCAACGGCTACCTCGCCGAACCCACGGCGCCCTTCGGCGGCATCAGGGCGAGCGGCCTCGGCCGGGAGCTCGGGCCCGAGGGCCTGGCCGCCTTCCAGCAGGTCAAGTCCATCTACACCTGATCTCCGCCGCGGGGGCGCACGGGGCTCCCGTACGTCGGCGGACGCCACCCCCGCGGACCGGCGCACAGCGCCGCCCGCCGTGGCCCTCCCTAGGACGCGGCGTCCCACCCTCGACCGCCCGTGCCGGCCCGTGCGGGGGCATCATCGAGGGTGTGAGCAGGGACAGCGAGATCGGGGCCTTCCTCCGTGCCCAGCGGGCCCGGGTGCGGCCCGAGCAGGTCGGACTCCCCTCCGACGGACCGCACCGGCGGGTGCCGGGGCTGCGCCGCGAGGAGGTGGCCCGCCTCGCCGGTGTCAGCACCGACTACTACGCGCGGCTGGAGCAGGGCAGGAACATCGTCCCGTCGGCCGAGGTGCTGACCGCGATCGCGCGGGCCCTGTGCATGGACGAGGTCGCCCGCGCCCATCTGTTCGCCCTGGTCCACCCGGACCCGGGGGCCGACCGGCGGCGCGGGCAGGCCGCCCAGCGGGTGCGTTCCCAGGTGCAGCGGCTGCTCGACGGGTGGTCGGACCAGCCGGCCTTCCTGATCGGACGCCGTACCGACGTGCTCGCCACCAACGCGCTCGGCAGGGCCCTGCTCACGGACTTCGACTCCCTGCCGATGCGTGAGCGCAACTACACCCGCTGGATCTTCCTCGACCCGGCGGCGCGCGAACTGTACGTCGACTGGCCGGGCGTGGCCTCCGAGATGGTGGCCGTGCTGCGGGTGGACGCCGGGCGCTATCCGGACGATCCCCGCACGGCCGAGCTGGTCGGCGAACTGACCATGAAGAGCGAGGAGTTCCGCCGGTGGTGGGGTGACCACCGGGTGACGGCGCACACCCACGGCACCAAGCGGTTCGACCACCCCGTGGTCGGTTCGCTCGAACTCGGCTACGAGGGGCTGGTGATACCCGGGGACGCCGATCAGACGGTGTACGTCTACTCGGCGGAGCCGGGCACCCCGTCCGCCGACGCGCTGCACCTGCTGGCCGGCTGGACGGCCGCGCACGGTCCGGCGGCGAAGGACCGCACGGCCGGCGCACAGCGCACCACCTGACGGGTCCCGGGCCCTCCCCCGTGCGGGACATCCCTGTGTCACGAGAGCACAGAAGCACAATCGCGAGAGAGAGAAGGAAACATCCATGAGCACCAGCCCCAAGGTGTGGTTCATCACCGGGACCTCGCGCGGTTTCGGCCGCGAGTGGGCGCAGGCCGCTCTCGACCGCGGGGACAAGGTGGTCGCCACCGCCCGTGACACCGACACGCTCAAGGCCCTCGTCGAGACGTACGGGGACGACGTCCTGACGCTCGCGCTCGACGTGACGGACAAGGCGGCCGTGGACGCCGCGGTGGCCCGCGCCCACGAGCACTTCGGCCGGCTGGACGTCGTCGTCAACAACGCCGGTTACGGCCTCTTCGGCACCGTCGAGGAGGTCTCCGAGGACGAAGCCCGCGCGCAGATCGAGACCAACCTCTTCGGCGCGCTGTGGGTGACCAAGGCCGTCCTGCCCGTCCTGCGTGCCCAGGGCAGCGGCCACATCCTCCAGGTCTCCTCCATCGGCGGTGTGACGGCCTTCGAGAACCTGGGCCTGTACCACGCGTCCAAGTGGGGCCTGGAGGGACTGAGTCAGTCCCTCGCCCTGGAGGTCGCCCGCTTCGGTGTGCGCGTCACCATCGTGGAGCCCACCGGCTACAGCACGGAATGGAGCGGCAGTTCGGCCGTGCACGCCGCGCCGATCGACGCCTACGAGCCCGCCCGCCGGGCCCGTGCGGCGCGGGTGAAGCCGGGCATGGTCGGCGACCCGGCCGCGACGCGGGATCCGATCCTGGAGATCGTGGACGCCGAGGAGCCGCCGCTGCGCTTCTTCCTCGGCCGCGGCCAGGTCGAGCGGATCGGCCAGGAGTACGCCAGGCGCATGGAGACCTGGCAGGCGTGGAGCGAGCTGTCGGACCGCGCCCACGGCGACGTGTCCTGACGCCCGCCGGGCCGGTGACCGCCCAGGTCACCGGCCCCCGCGCACCACCCGGTCACCGGCCCCCGCGCACCGTCCCCGCCCCGCGCCGCCCGTCAGACCTCGCGCCAGCGGGCGTTGGCCCAGGAGAAGACGCCGAAGGCCGCAAGGCCGACCGCGACCAGCACGAGCAGCCAGGGCCCCGCCGGAGTCCCGGTGAAGGAGCGCAGGGTGTCGTCGACGCCCTTGGCCCTTCCCGGCTCGTGCCGGACGGCCGCGACGACGGCGAAGCCTCCGGCCACGGCGATGACAAGGCCCCGGGCCGTACCGCCGAAGACGCCCAGGAAGGTGACCACTCGACGGGTCCTGCGCGCCATCTCCCCCGTCCTGAGGTGCTTGAGGAACTTGCGCATGACCGCCCGTACGGCGATCCACACGCCCGCCCCGGCCACCGCGACGCCGGCCGCTGCGACGATCCACTGCCCCGCGGGCCAGTCCAGCGCCCTGGCCGTGACGTCCCGGGAGTTCCGGTCCGAACTGCCGCTCCCGCTGCCCTTGTCACCGGCGGCGTAGGAGAGCACCGAGAAGGACACAAACCCGTAGAAGACACAACGGCCCGCGGCCATGGCCCTCTTGCCCGCCTTCCTGCCGTCCGGTCCCGCCTGCCCGAACACGGCCTCGGACAGCCGCCACAGGGCCATGCCCGCCAGGGCGGCGCCGAGCAGCCAGAGCAGCACGGACCCGAAGGGCTTGTCGGCGATCTCCGCGACCGCGCCACCGCGGTCCGCCTGTTGACCACCGCCGCCGTCGGCGAAGGCGATCCGCAGCGAGAGCACACCGATCAGCACATGGATGACCCCGCGGGCGACGAACCCCGCACGGGCCGCCGCCGCGATCGCCGTGCCGTTCGCCGCGCGCCGCGCCCGTATGCGTCCCCGTACCGTCATCGATCCACCGACCATGCCCACCTGGTGCCCCCGGAACGGGCCATGACGCCTGCGACCTGTCCCGGAGCGGGAGTCGGGGGTCAGGGGTCGGGGGTCGGGGGTCAGGGGGTCATGGTGAAGGGGCCCGTGTCACCCGGCCCTTGCGCACCAGGACGGTGATGCCTTCCTCGCCGGGTGCGGGGTAGGCCGCGGCGAAGCCCGGAGCGGGCACCGGCGCCGGTGCGTCGTAACGCCGGGTGCTCGGGACGCTGTGGTTGAACCAGAGGGTGGGGCGTTCGGTGGACCGGCGGAGGATCCGGGCCATGGCGCGCAGGCTGGGGTGGGAGCCTTCGCCGCGCCGGTGGCGTGCCTCGGCGGACCGGTCGGACAGGGCCCGGCCGCCGTGCGTGGAGATCAGCCAGTCGTGGCAGTCCAGGGCGTCGAGCAGTTCGGGGCTGACGTTGCGCGCGCTGCCGTGGTGGGGCACCTTGCACAGGTCGACACGGTAGGGGCGCCCCGCGCCGAGCGTGCGCAGCGAACGGGCCAGTGTCTCGGCGTGGGCGTCGGCGCCGAACAGCACGCGGGCGCCCGTCGTGTCCTCGGCGCAGAAGGCGATGCTCGACCCGTTGGCGGCGGCGGTGTCCGCCTCGTAGGCGGAGTCGGCGGCGAGTTCCGCCCACGGAATGGCGGTGTCGTCCTCGGGTTCCCCGGGGTCCGGGTCGCCGAGCAGATCGGGGCGGTCCCGCGGCCGGGGTCCGGGCGTCGGTTCGGGCCACGCGTCCCGCAGCTTGTCCAGGCCCTCCCGGGTGGGTGAGAGCAGTGTGAGCGTGAGTCCGGGGAGGTCGAAGACGGGCGGTGTGCCGTCGTCGGGGACCACCACGGCGCGGCCCTCGGCGCGGCGGTTCCAGTCGGCGCCCCGCTCGCGCAGCAGCGCGGCGAGCCGGTCCCCCTGCCGTGGGCCGAGGAGGTCCGCGGGGAGCAGGTGGTCCCGGCAGTTGAACCACACCTCGTCGGCGTGGAACCCGTCGGGAGGCCGGGTGAAGAGGGACAGGAGTCCGCCGATGTGGTCGGTGTCGACATGGGTGCACACCACCAGGTCGAACCGGCGGTCGTGAACGGGTTGTCTTCGGAGCCGGTCGGCAAGTCCTTCGGGCAGCCGTGCGCGGCGCCGGCTGCCGCCGTCGATCAGCATGCGGTGCGGGCGTCCCCCGTGCGTCCATTCCACCCACAGGCAGTCGCCCTCGGCCGCGGGCAGGGCCTCGACCCTGATCACCGTCCCCCCTCCCGTTCCCGGCCGCCGGTCGGATCAGCGGCGTGGACCTCCCAGTCGGTGTCGCCGTAGCCCACCAGGGCCAGGGCACTTGCCTCGCCCCTGAGCAGCGCGGTGCGCCGGGCGCGGGTGAGGGCCTCGCCCAGCAGCAGTCCGGCGCCGGACCGGGCCGCCAGGTGCCGGATCTCGGACATCAACTCGACCGCCACGGGCACGATGTGGCGGGCCAGCACGGGTGCGAGGGTGCCGACGACGCCCGGTGCCCCGGCCTCCAGCAGCCGCAACTGGGCGCCGAGCAGCGGGGTGCGGTGGTCGGCGGTCCGGCAGCCGAGCAGCAGGACCAGCGGATTGGGTTCGGCGGGCCCGGTCAGCAGCGGGTCGAGCGTCTCCTGGAGCGAGAGCCGGTCGTCGCGGCCGATCACGAGGCAGGTCGTGCCTCGCGCGGGCCCGTCGGTGACCCGTTCGCTGTGCACCACGAGGAGGAGGACGCCCGGTGCGTCGCCGCGGTCCCGGAGCCGCTGTGCGCGCAGGGCCAGTTCGCGCCAGGTGGTCGCCGGCTCGTCCCGCGCGTCGAGCAGGCGGACGGCACTGGTCCACGCGCGTTCCGTGTTGTGGTCGGCCCGGTCGCAGGCGGCCGTGAGGAGGGTCGCACCCAGGTCCACCGTGGCACGCTCGGCGACCGGGCCGGCCGCGAGCGCGAAGTCCTTGGCGAGTTCGGCGGACCGGTCGGCGTGGACGTGCCGTTCGATGACCTTGCTCGCGCCCCAGAACCCGAAGGGGCAGATCGTGGAGTCGGAGGAGTGTCCCGGGCACCTGGCCGCGCAGTCCTCGGGGCCGGTCAGGGCCGGGGCGTCGGGGCAGAGCCGGCCGGCCGTGCCGAGGGGTCCGCCGATGTTCAGCGGCTTGTCGTACACGAGTTCCAGGGGCAGCAGGTCGCCCGGCCGGGCGGCGAGGACGGAGATGTTCCCGGCCCGCCGCAGCGCCCGGGCGCTCGCCGGGGGCACCAGGCCGATGCGTTCGCCGAACAGGCCGCGGAAGAGGGCGCTGCCGCTCAGGGCCAGCGCGGTGAGCAGTTCCGTGTAGGCGGGGCTGGTGTAGTCGCCGTACCTCTCGGGTCGCTCGGCCGGGTCGCGCAGGGCGGCCGTCAGCGCGCCGACCGTGTCGGAGAGACCGGCCGGTGCCCGGATCTCCACGGCGTCGGAGGTGACCGTGGTGAGCAGGGTCCCTCCGCCGGCGTCCGGGCCGACGGCCAGTGCGGCGTCGTGGGGCACCCGGGCGGCCAGGTCCTCGGTGTCGGCGCGGACCACGGCGTCGAGTTCGAACACGGGCGGGTGTCCGGAGCCGACGGTGGCGCTGAGCACCCCGCTCTGGAGGAAGCGGTGCCGGTGGAACACCGTGACACGGACGCGGAACTCGCTGCCGGGCGCACCGGCACGCACCGTGAACCCGGCCTCCTCCGAGCGTCCGACGGACGGCAGGTCCACGTCCGCGTACTGTCCCGTGCGGGGCGGCGGTGTGCCGTGGAGCTGTGCGGCGGTGATGCGCAGCCGCACGGTGCGTCCCGGCGTGAACGTGTCCGTCGGCAGCGGGGTCCGCGCCGCCGTGTCCCGGCCGGGGCGGCCCACCCAGACCGTGAGGTCGTGGTCCGTGTGGGGCCGAACGCCCCGCGCCCCGGTCTCCTCCCCCGGCGCGGTGAGCCGGGCGCGCAGCACACGGTGGGGACGGCGGCGCCGGTCGTGGTGGATCTCCCGCAGCAGGCGTGCCCAGCGGCGCGCGACGTCCTCGGCCGTGCCGACGGGCGCGTCCGGGTGGGGCCCCGGGTCGGGCACGGTGCGCCCGCCGGTGCTCGGACCGGCCGGTGTGCCGGCGGTGGTCCGGGCGATCACGGCGCTGATGCGGGTGGTGTCCAGCAGGCCCGGGTCGGCGTACAGCAGGGGGCGGGCCGCGCCGACGGCGGTCGCCGCCCGGTCCAGCGCGACGTCGAGCGGCGCGTCCCGTGCCAGCGCCGAGAGCAGGGCGGCCAGCCATACGGCGGTGTCGGCGCCGGGATCCACCAGTGCCGCGTTGGTGGTCCCGTGGCGTGCGGCGATCCGGGACAGCGGTGCGTCGTCGCCGTCGGGCGTCCGTCCGGGCCGGACCAGGGCGACCGCCACGGTCGCCGTCGGGTCCGCCGGGGTGCGGGCCGGCCGGGCGGGGGTGTCGGCGGAGCACACCACCAGGCCGGCGCGGGCCCAGCGGCCGTCCGGGACGGTCTCGGTGACGCACTCCCGCCACAGGGGTGTCCGTGCGGCCGTCCGGCGGGCGAGGCGCAGACGTTCCTCGGGCGTGGCGTCGGGGAGCAGCGTGACCGGCAGGGGCCAGTCCCATGCCGGGCACGCGGACGGCGTGGGCGGAGCGGTGCGGCTCACCGCGACGACGTGGTGTCCCTCGCGCAGCAGGGCGGCGAGGGCGGGGTACGTCCCCCAGGGCCACCCGACGGACAGCCGGACTCCGGGAGTTCCCGCGCAGGCCGCGGCCCATTCCGCGGCGAGCCGAGGCATCGCCGCCGGGTCCCGCTCCAGCAGGTCGCTGGGGTCGGTCCAGGGAACGAGGACGGCGCCCGCCGCCCCGTACTCCCCCGCGCGGGGGCGCAGCAGACCGGCGAGGTCGGGCCCGTGCCCGCCGGAGACCGGCGCGGCGGCCACGACTCCGGCGGCGACCAGCGCGTCCCGGACCTCCCGGTCGTCCGGCCCCCGGCCCAGGGCGCGGCCGGCTGCTCGCAGTAGTTGGTCCTGGTTCACGCTGTCCTCTCGACCGTACGGCCACGCCCGTCACCCACTATGTCAAGGACGCCTGGGCAAGGGGCAGTTGTGGCAGTCTTGCCCATACGATCCGGTATGAGGGGGGCAACCGTGACGACGGTCGAGCCGGGCGAGGACCTGACGCTTTCGGTGGAGGACTTCCGCTCGGACGCGGACGGCACGTCATGGCGCTGGGTGCTGACGGCTCCTGGAGGTTCGTTCGAGGGGGACGCCGAGATCCGGCTGCGGCGCGAGCAGTGGCAGTACGACGCCTTCGAGAACCTGCACGACTATCTGGCGTGGCGGGTCGATCCGCAGCGGCGCACCGCCCACGAGGCCGAGGTGGTGCGCCAGGTCGGCGAGTGGATCGGACGGCAGGTGTTCGGGGACGTCGGCCCGCGTCTGCTGCGGTTCGCCGAGGACGCGGCGGGCTGCGTCGTACGGCTGACACTGCCTCCGGAGGCGCGGGTGCTGGCCGCGCGGCCGCTGGAGGCCGCCGTGGTGGACGGCACCGCGCTGCGTTCCGCCGGTGTGGTGCTCGTGCACGACGTGCCCGACCCCGGCGGGACGGCGCGCCGGCTGCCGAAGCGCCCGGTCGGCACGGCCCTGCGCATCCTCGCCCTGTTCAGCCTCCCCGACACCACCAACGCCCTCGACCTGCGACGGGAACGCCACGCGCTGGCCCGGCTCGTGCACACGGTGGGCGCGGTGCACGGCCGCGCCGTCGAACTGCGGGTGCTGCAGTACGGGGTGACCCGGGAGTCGCTGCGGGAGATCGCCGAGGAGGGGCCGGGCTGGGACGTCGTCCACATCTCCGGGCACGGCGGGCCGAACGTCCTGACCCTGGAGCACGAGGACGGCAGTCCCGACGAGGTGTCCCACGAGGCGCTGGTGGACCTGCTGACGCCGCTGCGCCGCCAGGTCAAGCTGATCACCGCGTCGTCGTGCTCGTCGGCAGGGGACCGTGTCCGTGTCTCCTTCGACGCGCCGGGTCTCGGACCGGCCCTCCGTCAGGAACGGCCCGCCGCCGAGGAGTCCGCCCCGCTGTCCGACCTGGCCTCCGCGCTCGCCGCCCGCCTGGACTGCGCGGTGGTCGGCATGAGGTTCCCGGTGGTCGACGACTTCGCGATCGCGCTGAGCGAGCACCTGTACGCGTCCCTGCTGCTCCGGGACCAGCCCTTGGGGACGGCCCTGACCCGGGCGGTGGCCGCGAGCACGCCCGCCCGGCCGACCGCCGCGTTTCCCGCCCTGTCCGCGGCGACCCCGGCGCTGTTCGGGCGCAGCGCGGCGGCCCTGCGGCTGTCCGCGCCGCGCGGCGCCCCGCTCGTCTTCGACGCGGACCGGCTGAAGCTGGCGGGTTTCCCCACGGCTCCGGGCCGGTTCGTGGGCCGGGTGGCGCTGATGAGCCGGGCGAACGCCGCACTGGCACCGCGCAGCGGAGCGTCCGGGGTCGTCCTGCACGGCATGGCCGGCGCGGGCAAGACCACCGCGGCCCTCGAACTGGCGTACACGCACGAGTCGAACTTCCTGGCACTGGTGTGGCTGCGGGTCCGGGACTCCGGGACGGCGGACGCCTCGTCCGCCGTCGGCGCCCACGTGGTCGACACCGCGCTGACGGATCTGGCGGTCGCCCTGGAACGCAAGCTGCGCGGTCTGTCGATGACACCGGCGCTCACGGACCGCGAGCAGTTGCAGCGGCTGCTGCCCCTGCTCACGGAGTTCTTCGAGCGGGAACGCGTGCTGCTCGTCATCGACAACGCGGAGGCCCTGCTGACGAGCCGGGGGGCGTGGCGGGACGAGCGCTGGCGTGCCGTGTTCGAGGCGCTGACGGCCCATACGGGTCTGTCCCGGACCGTGCTGACCAGCAGGGTCCGGCCGGAGAAGGTCCCCGGACCGGTCGTGGTCGATCCCGTGCACGCGCTGGCCCCGCGGGAGGCCGTACTGCTGGCCCGCGAACTGCCCCACCTGGGACGGCTCATCGAGGGCACCGTGCCGGACGTGCCGGCGGACGCCGGTCGCCAGGTCGTCGCGGACGTCCTCGCCGCGGCCGCCGGCCATCCCGAACTGCTGGTCCTCGCGGACGCGCAGGCGTCCGACCCCGACCGGATCGGCACGCTCCTGGATTCCGCGCGGCTCCTGCGGGACGGCGTTCGCCCGGCCGGGGACGACGGCGCCCCGGAGGGGGCGGCACGTCCGTCGACGGAGGACTACGCGGCCCTCCTCGACTCCTGGACCCGTGCCATCGAGGGCCGACTCGGCCCGGCGGAGCGGACGTTGTTCCACGCGCTGAGCGCGATGGAGGAGGCCGACCGCGAGCAGGGGCCGGTCGAGCGGGTGTGGAGCGGGCTGCGGGACGTACGGCCCGGGGGCGCGGAGACGGCGCCCGTGTCCGCCCTGGCCCGCAGCGGGCTGGTCGTGGAGAGCACCGACGCGGACGGACGGGCGCGCTGGGACCTGCATCCCAGTGTGGCCGCGACGGGCCGGGCGGGCGCGGACCCCGGCCTGGCGTCCCTGGTCGACGGGGTCCTGGCGGAGCACTGGTGCGCCGTGCTGGCGGACGCGCTCGCGCGCGAGGACACCGAGCACACCGGTATGGAGGTGCTGCGCGCGGGCCGGGCGGCGTTCCCGTACCTGCTGCGGCTGGGCGACTGGGCGCGGACGGTCGACGTGGTGAGCCAGGTGCTGGCCCGCGACCTGACCCGCCCCACCGCGCTGGCGCTGCTTCCGTTCGTGGAGGCGGCGCTCGCGCGGGCCGGGGACGACGACGGGACGCTGCGGCTCGCCCGGACCCATGCCAGGGTCCTGCTCAGGGTCGACCCCGCCGCCGGGGAACGCCGGCTCACCGAGCTGTTCGACATCGCCGTGGGCCGTGGGGACCACGAGCGGGCCGCCAACCTCGCGAGTGATCTGCGCGCCCGGCACCGCAACGCCGGCCGGCTCGCCGAGGCGCTGGTGTGGGCCGAACGGGCCGTGGAACACGCCGCGTCGTCGGGCCGCGGGCCCTGGACCAGGCTCGGCATCGAGGCGGCGCACGCCCAACTCCTGGCCATGGCGGGCCACTTCGAGGAGGCGCTGGAAGGCAGCCGCGCCCTGCTCGACCGTGCGGCCGCGCTGCCCCGGGACCAGGACGCCTCCGAAGGGCTGGAACCCTGGACCGTGGAGGAGATGCTGCTCGACGTGGCCCGGCTGGCGAGCCGCGGACTGGACCGGCTCGCGGACGCGCTGGAGTTCAACCGGCGCATCGCCGCCTGCGAGGAACGGCGTGACGCGCCCGTCCTCGAACGCACCCACACCCTCTTCAACTCCGGCGAACTCCTGCTGGCGCTCGGGGAACTCGACGAGTCGGCCGCCGTGTTCCAGTCCTGCCGCACGGAGTACGAGCGGCAGTTGCACGAGCCGGGGCTCGCCTGGACGTTCACCGCGTTCGCCCGCGTGGAACACCTGCGGGGACACGGACCGATCGCCCTCGACCTGGCCCGGGACGCGCTGCGGTACGCCTATCGCGCGGGCCTGGCCTCGGACATCGCGGTGGCACACCACGACATGGGCGTCCTGCTGCACGCCCACGGGGACGACCCCGTCGCGGCGGGCGCCCATCTGCTCGCCGCGGAGCTGATCCGCGTGGCCGGCGGACTGGCCGGCGACGACGGACTCCCGTCCGGGGACGTCCCCGACGGGGCCACCGGTTCCGCCCGGCTCGGCACGGTGGACGAGGTGGCCGCCCTGGTGGACCGGGTACCGGGCGTCGCGCTGCACCACGTCCTGACCACGATCACCGGCCCGACCGCGACACCGACGTGGACCACCCTGCTGGACCGGGCACGGGCCTCGGCCGGGGGCACGTGAAACCGGGGTGCTGGGGGTGGGGCTTTCGGTTCAGTCTCCGGTGACGGGCCAGGTGCTGGTGACGGTGGTCCAGGCCGCGTCCCGTGCCGCCGGGGTGGCCGCGCGGGACAGGACGTCGGTCAGCCGCATGCCGGGCTCGGCGTCCACCGCACGGCACAGGTCGGCGACGGTGGCCGGGGGTGTCTCGCCCGCCGGGGCCAGCCGGGCGACCAGCCCGGTGGCGGGCACCGGGTCGACGCCGTCCACGAGGACGCCCAGCAGGACGGCGGCGAGCCCGTGCACGATGATCCGCCTGCCGTCACCGGAGGCGCCCGTCGCCGCGTCGGACAGGTACACGGCCAGGTTGTGGTGGGCCACCCGCACCCCCTGGGCGTGGGCGCGGCCCGAGCCGTAGAGCCCGGCCAGTGCCTCGGCCATGAGCGCGGCGGCGGTCCCGGCGTGGCCGCGGCTCGCCGACACGTCCGCGAGCGCCCCGGTGGTGAGCGCCACACGCTCCCAGTCCTGCTCGCGGGTGAACACGGCCCGGCACTCGGTGAGCACGTCGTACGCCTCGTCCACCCTGCCCAGGCGTTGCAGGGGGCCGTACCGGTTGAACAGCGTGTGCGCCCTGTCCGCCTCGGGGGCGTCACGGGCCCGCAGGGAGGCGAGCACTTCATCGATGAGGGTGAGCTCCAGTTCCCAGGCGCCCATGACGTCGGCCGCGGCGCAGCCGACGCCCAGCACTGCCTCGCGGACGTTCCAGGGGTCGACGTTCTCCGGCCGGTCGCCGTGGGCGGGCAGGGCGTCCATCCGGTCCAGGAGGCGTCCCACCTCGGTGAGGACCGTGTCGGGAGGGTCGCGTCGTTGCAGGACCTGGAGCCGTTTCGCCTCGTCGCCGAGGACCGACCAGGGGCCGAGGCCGGCCTGTCGTGTGTGGTGGCGCTTGCGGTCGAGCAGGGCGAGTGCGCCCTCCCATTCGCCGCGCAGGAAGCAGTGCCAGACCAGGTCGCCGACGAGTCCGGTGGCCGCCAGGTGGTCGTCCCGGGCGAGCGCGGTGTCCAGCAGCCGTTCCAGGTGCCGGCGGGCCTCCTCGGGGTCGCTTCCCTCCAGGACCCGGGCCAGGATGCGCCGGGCGGGCAGTTCGTCGTCCCCGCCCTCGGCCCGGCGGGCGATGTCGCGCAGCACGGGCAGCAGGGCGGCGGCGGTCCTGGGCGAGGAGTCGCGGAACAGCACCCGCTCGACGAGCAGGGCGGCCGGGCTCCACTGCCCGCTCCGCAGCAGGTACGGCAGTGCGGCACGCGCGGTGTCCACGACCTGGACCGCGCCGGTCTCGTCCTCGGCCGCCAGACTCTCCACGGCGCGTTCGGTCCAGTGCCGGGCGAGTTCGCGGTCGACGGTCTCCCGCAGCCGGGGCCCGGCCGACTGCCGACCCGTCTCGGCGACCTCCGGGTGCACGACGAGCACGGTGGGCTCGCCGCCGGTGTCGCGTTCGACGGCGACGAGTCCGCTCTCGGCGAGTTCGGGCCAACTGCTCCGCCAGCCGTCGACATCGTCACGCACGGGCCCGGACCCGGCCTCGGACTCGGTCCTGGTGCCAACCTCGGTCCCGGACCCGCCCTCGGACCCGTTCCCCGTCCCGGCCTCGGACTCGGCCCCCGTCCCGGCCTCGGACTCGGTCCCCACCTCGACCCCAAGCTCGATGCGTGCGACGAGCGCGGGGCTGCGGTCGGCCGGTTCGAGGCAGCTCAGCACCTGGAGGAGATGACGGGCCGGGGCCGACAACCCGGCCATGACACCCCTGGTCCACACGCCCAGCACGGCCGCGTAGGCGGTGGCGTCCGCGCGCGTGGCGACGGTCACGTCGAGGTAGCTCTCCGGGACGATGCCCAACTCCTGCCAGGACCGGTCCACTTCGGCGAGGCGCGCGCTGAGTTCACCGGGGTCGGACAGCTCGCCCTCGGCCAGTTCGACCAGCTTGGGGTGGCCCTGGGCCGACGCCAGGACCCGCACGGCGAGCGTGCGGCACAGCGCGGGGTCCAGACCCGGCAGGTCCCCGTCCAGCAGCGCCCGCAACTGCGGCATCTCACGGGCGAGCAGCACGCTCTCGCGCAGGGACAGGGCGTCGACCTGCTGCACGGGGACGCCCGCGTCGAGGGAGGCGGGCGCCCGGCGTCCCGTCATGACGAGCCGGGACAGACCGCGGTGGCCCGTCAGGGCGTCGACCACCAGACCCCACCTCCGGTCGCGCCACGCCCCACCGGTGCCGAGGAGGGATTCCACGTTGTCCAGCACGACCAGGAGGCGCTGTTCCTCGCAGAACTGGGTGAGCACCGGGAGGAAGGCGCTCAACCGCTCGTCGTCGTCGAGGACGTCGGCGAGGTCCAGCCCCGGCACCCGCCGCTGGAGGGCGCGCGCGAAGTCGGTCAGGGAGCCGGTGATGTCGGGTGCGGCGCCGTCACCGGCCACCTCGGGGGCCCGGTACCACACGAGCATGCGGAAGTTGCCTTCCTGCCCGTAGGCGAGTTCGAGGGCGCAGGCCGTCTTGCCCGCGCCCGCCATGCCCCGCAGGAAGATGCCGGAACTGCCGCTGTGCGGGGCCAGGTTGCGGTTCGCGGCGGACATCAGCCCGCCGCGCCCCACGAACCGGGCCGGCCGGTCGGGAAAGCCGGCCAGTTTGAGTTCGCCCTGGTCGAAGAAGAGCCCCGGTCCCCTGGGGGGTTCGAGCGTCAGGCTCACGGCACTGGCGCCGAAGAGGGCGGGGGTGAGAGCGGCCAGGGGCGGGCTCGCCTCGGTCGCCGGTACGTCGACGACGCGGGGCAGGGCCAGCGCGAGCGCGCGTCCCAGCGGGTTGGACTGCTCGACCATCAGCTTGAACACCGCACCGTTCAGCCTGGTCACGAAGTCGTCGGTGACGGTGTGCCGCATGCCGAGCACAGCGCAGTCGAGGCGCGCGGCGAGGACTTCGGCGAGCGTGCCCACGTGCGCCGTACCGCCTTGCCCGCCTTGCCCGTCGTGCTCGTCGCGTTCGGCGGACCGGGTCGGGGCGCCGAGGCCGAGCGCCTCCAGCCGTTCGTCGGCGGAGGTGTCGGCGGACGAACAGGCCGCCGCCAGCACGAACTTGACGCGTCGGCGCAGCGGGGCGAGCAGGTCCACCAGGGCGTCGCCGTCGATCGGGTCGCGGCTGCCGTCGGGCCGCTCCAGGACGAAGACGCCCTCGCCGCCGTGGCCGGACAGCACGAGGACGTCCCAGCCGTGCCCGTGGGCGACGAGTTCGGCCAGCCGCTCCCGGGTCACGCCGTACTGGAGGACGGACAGCTCGATCGCCGTGCCGCCGGTCTTGGCCACCGTGTCGAGCAGACGGGTCAGTTGGAGGCGTTCGCGGCGCAGGTTCAGCGCGGACGCCCCGTCGGGCAGGCTGAACAGGGCCAGCACCCGCAGCGCCTTCGTGACGGCGTGCTTCCTCCTGGAGCGCGGCGGCGTCGCGGACTCCGCGGTGAGGTCCCGGACGAAGGCGACATGGTGCAGGGGCAGGGGACGGCCGTCGACCACCGCGGCTTCCCAGGGCAGTTCGGCCACGAAGCGGGCCTCGGCGGGGACCGTCATCCGTACGACGCAGGGGCCGTCGGCCGCCAGCAGAGCGGCGATGTCCTTCAGCGCGTGCCGGGTCATCCACCGGCCGAGCTCGTCCAGGAGTTCACTCTCGTGCGCCAGCCGCCGACGGGGGTCCGTCCGCCACCGGAGGTAGGTCCGCAGGTCGCGGAGGGCGTCGACCTGCCAGTCGGCGTGCCGGAGGGAGACGTCCGCCTCCTCCGTCGGCACGCCCTCGGCTTCGAGGACCCAACGCCAGTGCGCCTCCAGCACCGTGCCGGTGCCGGGTTCCGTCACGGCGCGGAAGTCCCGCACTCCGAGGCGGAAGTCCGCCGACTCGGATTCCACTGGGCCCCCCGCACGTCCTCGCCGGTGTCGCAGGATCTTAGGCCACGGTCGCCCGTTTCGCGGCGGACCGAGCGGAATCCGAGGGGGATCCGAGGGGAATGAGCCGCCCGGGTTGGGGACGTCCTCGGGGTTCAGTTCCCGTCGGTCAGGGTCACACCGAGCAGGCGCTCGAGTTCGGTGATGGTCTGCCGGGGTTCCTTCGCGTGCACGGTGGCGAAGCCCAGCGCCGCGGCCGGCGGCAGATGGCGGTCGGTGTCGTCGACGAACACGCACTCCTCGGCGGGCAACCCGAGCAGTTCCAGGACGAGTTGGAAGGCCTCCGGCTCCGGCTTGCGCAGACCGTGGTCCTCGGAGATCACCACCGCGTCGTGGTCGCGCTCCAGGTCGTACCCGGCGTAGAGGTCCCACGGCCGCCGCCCGACGGAGTTCGAGAGGATGCCGACCCTCACCCCGGCGCGCCGCGCGGCGGCGACCGCGTCGACCAGCGCGGACTCGGGGCGCAGGTCCGCGAAGATCCGGCCCATCAGGTTGTCGGGCGAGACACCGGCCCGTGCGGCGGCCTCGGCGTTCCACTCGTCCTGGGTGAGGGCTCCACGCTCCAGCTCCTCGGTGCGGCGGATCATCTCCTCGTCGAGATAGAGGGCGTTGATGAGGCTGCCCTCGGGCAGGCCCTCACGCTTCTCGAAGGCGAGCACGGCGGGGAGCAGGGGCGTGGTCAGCACACCGCCGAAGTCGAGGACAAGGCCCTTGCGGTAGGTCATGCCCGCACTCTAGACGGCGTTGGATCAAGGGAGTTCGACCGCCCGGCGGGACTAGGGTCCGTCTTCAAACGGATCTTGCCCAGAGCAGGAACGAGGCGAGGGTGACCGCAGCTTCGTAGGAAGTGGCGGTCTTCTCGTATCTGGT
>NZ_JBEZXS010000071.1:0-27946 GCF_040638185.1 Streptomyces sp. NPDC026672 | reverse complement strand
CGCAGCCGCCGTGTTCGCCGCCGTGTTCGTCGCGCTGTTCATCGCGCACTCGGTGGGCGACCACTGGGTCCAGACCTCCCACCAGGCGGCCCACAAGGGTGAGAACGACCGCACCCCGGGCCAGTCCAGCCGGGCCGGTCGGATCGCCTGCACCCTGCACGTCATCGGCCTGACGATCACCAAGGGCATCGCCCTCGCGGCGGTCGTCTGGGCCCTCGACATCCCCGTCACCATCACCGGCGTGGCGGCCGGCCTCGGCGTCGACGCGGCCACCCACTGGTGGGCGGACCGACGCAGCACCCTCGCCTGGCTCGCCAAGGTCACCGGCAAGACCGAGTTCCTCAGCCTCGGCACGCCCGCCCACCCGAAGCACCCCGTGACCTCCGAGGGCACGTACGCGCCGACCCTCGGCACCGGCGCCTACGCCCTCGACCAGAGCTTCCACCACCTGTTCCTCGGCGTCGCGGCGCTCCTGATCGCGGCGCTCTGATCAGGGCGCACTCAGACAAACCAGCTAGATAGCCCGCGACTCACCCCCGGAAGGACCCCAGTGGAGCGCACACCGAAGCTCACCCTCGACCAGGAACTGCAGGCGGCCGTCGCCATCGTCCGCGTCGGCCTCGACCGCCTCCGGGACGCCGCGTGCCGCACCGAGGAGGTCGGCCCGCACGCCGCCGCCCTCCAGGCGCTGTACGACCCGGCCCACCCGGACGCCGGCGTCCTCGCGGCCGTCGCCGACGTCGTCGGCACCATCACGGTGTCGATGGGCGACGTCGACCACGACGACATCGAGCGCGTCACCGAGCTGCTGGACGAAGCCCAGGGCCACGTCCAGGACAGCACCGGCGACCGTATCCGCCACGCCCTCGACCTCCTGGAGCCCCTGCTCCTGGTCTGTGAGGAGTGCATGAAGCGGCGGCCGGACGTGGAGGTCATCCCGGACCCGTTTTCCACCGCGCTCTACCCGGACGAGCCCGACCACCGGCAGATCCCGCTGTGCCCGCCCTGCGCCACCAAGCGGTTCGAGGAGAGCTGACCCATGACCATCCGCATCATCTCCTTCGGCTACGGCCACGCTCCCGCCCCGGAGGCGGACCTGGTCTTCGACCTTCGGGCCCTGCTCCGGAACCCCTTCCACAACCCGGAGCTGAAGAACGGCACGGGCCTCGACCAGGAGGTCTACGACCACGTCAGGGACACCCCGGGTGCCGAGCGGCTCGCGTTCAACGCGGTCGCCACCGCCCGCGGCCTCGCCGAGGACACCGGCGCCGACGTCACGATGGCGTGGGGCTGCACCGGCGGCCGGCACCGCAGCGTCGGCCTGGCCCGCCTCGCACACGAGCTGCTGCTCGGCGTCGGCGAGGAGGCCACCATTGAGCACCGCGACGTCGACCAGGACCTGCTGCCCGCCGGAGTCCACAACCGCCCCCGCCACACCGCCGACGTGGTCGCGATGGAGTCGGCGGACGGCGATGGTGGCAACTACATCTCCGAGCAGCGAGCCCGGATCGCCGCACTTCAGGCCCGCCCGGATCAGCTCTCGCGGGAAGACGCCCGCTGGCTTCTCGACCGGCTCGCGTGGGCGGACTGGCACCTGGAGGAGCTGCGGGACCGGATCGACAACGCCGGAAGCCAGATGAACACCAGCTACGTGTGCAGCGCGATCGACTACACCCGCTGGTCCCGGGAGACCCCTCGCGGGCCCGTGGTCGCCAACGCCTGCTTCCCCGGTCCGCTGAGCGGTGGCGAGCCCCGTCGGGCGTAGCGGCTCAAACCGGCCCGGACTGTCTCACCCGCACGCCAAGATGACTCCGGGGCCGCCACCACGGCGGCCCCGCTCCGTTCCAGAGAGGAACCGCACCGATGACCGACTGGACCCCCACGACCCTCGTTTCCGTGGACGAGCCCGGCGACCGCTCCGGCGCCAGCGACGGCCACAGCCGCTACGGCGTCTACCTCAGCCAGCGCCTGGAGGACTTCCGCGACGAGACCCCCGGCACGCCGCTGCCGACCGAAGAGTTCGCCGCGGCGGCCTGGCGCGTGGCCACCCCGCCCATCCTCACCGGCTACGTGGCGCTCCGCCCCGACCTCCAGGGGATCGAGGCGGTCTGGGCCGAGAACGAGGACGGCGACGGCTCGCTCGCCTTCAAGGTCTCCGTGCCGCTGTGGTTCAGGGACCTGCCCGCCGACCGCCGGCCCCGCCACCCGTGGCAGGACTGGACGACCCGCTACGACATCGCGGCCCGCGGTGAGAAGTACCGCCACCCCTGGGAGCCCGACCTCAAGCCCGGTCGTCCCGCCGTCCTCACCGTCTCGAACATCCTGATCTCCGCCACCGGCTGGGACCTGCCGACCCCGAAGCACACCGAGGGCCGCGGCCTGGTCGAGGACGCCAAGCGCGTCGTCCACGAGGTGGCCCGCCGGGTCAACGAGGAGGCCGGGCCGATGGTCGCGCAGCTCCTCGGCGACCGGTGACCCCGGCCGTGCCGAGGGGGACACTCGTAGCACCGACCCAAGGAGGGGCAGTGACCGCACAACCCGAACACCACGCCGCCACCCCGCCGATGCGCACGCTCGCCGAGCTGCGCAACGCGCTCGGGGTCTGGGGGTTCCCCGGCGACCTCCAGGAGTTCGAGAGGGAGCTGGCGGACGCCGACCTGGACGACCTCACCCGCGTCCGCGAGATCACGCAGGCGTACCGGCACCGGGTCCTGCTGCGGTGCGACCCGCAGGCGATGGCGGCCCTGATGCGCAGCACCGAGGACGTCGCCTTCGAGCTGGGGGAGAAGCTGGCCGCCGAGAGGAACGGCCGGTGACCCACGCCTTCTACTCGGACGCCGCCGAGAAGATCCTGCGCAACGACCTCAGCGTCAGCGAGCGGACGGCCGTCATGTCGGTACGGGCCTCCCTGGAGGAAGACCCCGACCCCGACCACGCCCGGGGACTGCCGGACGCCGACCCCCGCTCGGAGTCGTACGCGATCGACCTGCTCCCCGAGCAGACCGGCGGGCGCGGCATCACCGTCGTCTACCGCTACAGCCAGGACCTGGACGCCGCGCTGATCCTCTGGCTCATCGCCGGGCCCTGACACCCGCACCACCGAAGCGACCCCCGGCAGGGTAAGTGCCGGGGGTCGCCTCATGCCCAGAGTAGGGCGCGGGCCTCCCCCGCCCGCCGGCGCCGCCACGACTCGGACCGCCCCCGGTCCGAGGCCGAAGAGTGTCTTGGGCGATAACTTGCTCGCCCTCGGTCGGGGACACTCCCGGCCTCCACCTTGCTCCCCTCGACCGGGTCCCGGTCACCCCGGCCTCCGTCGACAACGAGGACCAGGAGCACCCCGCCGGACAGCCGCCGAGCGCCGTACACCTCTGGCACTTTTGACCCTCGGTCCGCCGTGCGGTCTTCGCGCCCGCTGACCTGCGCTCCCGCCGCCCGCAGTTTCGTCCCGGACGTAATGGCTGCACTCGGCACACCATGTGCATTGCCCTCGCCCGCCGCGCGGCTCCGCCGACCTGCGCGTGCGGAGTTGCAAGAGGTGTCGCCGCCCCGGTGCCGACTTCGGGGACCGAGCTGGGGACCGTCCCCGTGACGGTCTGTCGGTCCCCAGGACCGTGCCGGTGCCCCCGGTGTACGGCGCCCCGCGACCGAGCACCTCTGGCACTTTTGCACCGGCCGTGCTGACCTGCGCCGATCCCGCCGCAAGATCGACCCGGTCACAGCTCATGCATTACGAATGACCTAGGTTTCGTCCGTGACGAATCAGCAGCGGCCTTACACCGACGAGGAACTCGCCGAGCTGCTCGGCGTGCGCGTCCCGGGGACCGAGAACGACGACCAGGAGCAGCACGGCGACGTCCTCGGCGAGCGCGTGAAGACGACCGTGCACGACCGCCTGGTGCGCCGTACGTGCGAGTGGTGCGGCGACCCGATCGACTACTCCGGCGTCGGCCGGCCCCCGCGCTACTGCAAGGACTCGCACCGCAAGCGCGCCTCCGAACTGCGCACGGCGCAGGCCCGCGCGGACCGCCCCGTCGACGCCGGCGGGCGCACCACCGAACCGGTCCGGGAGGTCATCGAGCGCACCGAGACGGTCACCCGCACCGTGGTGCGGCGCGGCCCGGGGGAGGTGCGGCGCATCCCCGCAGCGCGGTCGAGCGGGGCCCCGTACACCCTCCCGGAGAACACTGCGGAGTGGTTCGAGGCACTCCAGTACCTCGCGGGCGACGCGCAGGCCGGACGGTTCACCCGCGACCAGCGGGCCCTGCTCCTGGGGGCGTGCGAGGCCGTCATCGAGGAGCTGCGCCGCGGCTCGGGTCTCCTTCCGGCCCCCGCCCCGGCCCCTCCGGCGCAGCCACAGCTCTCCCGTGCGGAGCGCCGTCGACGGGAGCGGGAGGCCCGCAAGAAGCGAGGCTGACACCCCCTTGTCCACCTTCGAGAGAGACCGTGGTCAAGGGGGGGGTCGGCCATCGAATCGACGGCCGGACAGCGTCCCACCGACGCCGGTCTCGGCGAGCAAGTTGGTGCGAAAGCTATGCTTCCGCGCTTTCGCCAGCCCGGCCGGAGCCGAGCAAGCTATCGCGTACGACCGTCCTACGGCCGTCGTACGCAGCGCACCGGCCGAGGGCTGCCGGTGCGGGAGTCGGGTGCGGTGCATCGCCACGGTGCACCGCACCGCACCGTCCGCGCGCATCCGCCGGCGGACGATGCGGTGCACCCGGTGCGGGAGGGCGGTGCGGTGCGGCGTGCAGCTGCACGCGGTGCGCTCGGCGGACGGGATCGGCGCACCGCATTTCGTCACGGACGAAACCAGGGTCATTCGTAATGCATGAGGTGTGACCGTCTCGATCATGAAGCGCGGAGCGCGGTGGGCGGGACGGTCGATGCGCAGCAGCGGGTGCCCACGGTCGGGCTCTCCGAGCACGGCGGTGGACACCCGTGGTTCCGTTCGGGGTTCTGCTCCTGGTCCTCTTTCAGGTCCCGTTTCGGGTCCCCTGGGTGAACCGGACGTGTGCCGGTGCAGCACCGCGCTGACCTGGTGGACAAGGGGTGCGCGGCGCAGGCCGGCGGGCGCCGACTACTTCCCCTCAGCCCCTTCTCCGGCGCCGCCGTATCGACGCGAAGTGTCGATACCTTGGTCCTCGCCGCCGAGGTCGCGTCCTGGGTCGTGCCCTGGATCGCGCTCCGGGTCGCATCCTGCGTCCCGTCCTGAGTCGCGTCCTCGGTCGCATCGGTTGGTGGGGCACGAGGGCCTTCGGCGTACGGCCTGAGCTGCACGACAAGGGGTCGGTGCGGGACCGCTCGCGGCGCCGACTACTTCCCTGTGACGCCCCCTGAGACCGGCGGCCGGACCGGGGCGCCCTACGAGGCGCTCTACGAGGCGTCGTACGAGACGCCGTACGAGGTGCCCCCCGGGGCGCCGTACGAGGCGCCTCATCACCGCGGCGGCCATCGTGGCTCCGGCGCGGTGACCTGGGTGGGCAAGGTGCGGGTGTGGAGCTCGCGCACGCCGACTACTTCTGTACGGGACCCTCCTCGGGATGGCGGGCCGTACGAAGCCGTGCTCCTGGTCGTGCTGGCCGTCGACTCCAGCCCGAGGTTTCTGGACTTTCTGGACCGCCCCTTCGCGGGCGCGCGTGCGTCGGCGGCCGTCGCGGTTGTGGGCGGTTTCGAGCGGTCTCCATGCGCACGCGCGCGTCAACGGGCCGGTCGGGTTTTGGGACTTCTGGGACCGTCCTTCGCGTGCACGCGCGAGCAGCCGGGCCGACGCGCAGCCTGCGCAGGACAACGCGCGTCCCCGTACGCGCGGTCCCGGGTTACTGGGGTCAGTGACCCACAACTCGCTGCCGTCCCCTGCTGCGAGCCGAGACCTCCCGGGGCGGTGTCCGCCGGCGCGCACGGCGGTCGCCACGACGATGCCGGACCGCGCCGGAGGATGCCGACCGGAGCGGGGGCCTGGGGGCCGGCGAAGGCCACCAGCGGCCACCGGGCTCAGGCACGGCCCCGTCGACGGCCGCCACGAAACTGGGCCCAGTTCGCACTAACTCGCTTCCGCTCCCTGCGGGCGAGTGAGGGCCGGACCGGTCGCCGCGTCCGCCGGCGGAAAACCCCGCCACCCGACCGTGCCCGGTCGCCGAGGAAACCCCGCGCGCCGACCGCGCCGGGGCGGCTTACTGATATCAGTTCGCACTAACTCGCTTCCTCCCGCTGCCGCGCCGTTCCTCCCGGCCGCCGTGGTGGCTACGGGTGGCAACGGCGGTATCCAGGCGTTGCCACGGCCGTGTCCGCCCGCAGAATCGCTCCTGACGAACTGGGGATCGTCCCGGAGCGCGGGAAGGGCCCCGAGACCGTCCCGTAGGCGGCTCCGGGGCCCCTGGTGGCGCCCTGTGCGCTCTCAGGCGCTCTCAGCGGCTTCCAGCGCCGCCACGGGCTGCGTCGCGGCCGTCCGTTCGTCGTGCTCGCGCAGCATTCGCATGACGGTCGCCGGGGAGGGGTGCTGGCCCTTCTTCTTGCCCTTGGTGATGACGAGCCGGGCCGCCATCTCGCGCAGGCTCAGCTCCTGGTCCCGCAGGTGCAGCGCCATCGCCAGCATGTCGCCGTCGCTCACCTTCACGCCGCCGATGGCCTTGCCCTTGGTGCGGGCGGTCTCGTGCCCCTCCAGCGTCTTGTCCCGGATGTAGTCGCGCTCCGCCTCCGCCATCGCGGCGAAGAAGGCGAACAGCGCCGCTCCGTACCCGGCGGGGTCGTGCTTGCCCTGCAAGGGGCCGGTCAAGAACTCCAGCTCGATTCCCGCGTCCCGCAGCTCCTCGGCGACCTTCAGCAGCTCCAGGGCGCCGCGGCCGAGCCGCTTCATCTCGTGCACCACGAGGGTCACCTTCGCGCCCAGGGCCCGGTACTCCCGGGCGGCGGCGAGCGCGGCCTTCATCTCGGGGCGCTCGCGGACGCGGGTGCTGACGTGCTCCTGGAACAGCCGGTGGACGTTCGCCGCGGTGAGGGCGTCGATCTGCGACTGGATCTCCTGCTGCTTCGTGGAGACGCGGGCGTACCCGATGCGGATCTCGGCATCGAGCACGGGGCCGGTCGACGTCGGCGCCGGCAGCTCCCGCCAGGTGGCCCCGGGGTGACGCACAGCCGGAGTGGCGATGCGCAGCTCGGAGCGGAGCGAGGGCACGAGCTGGAAGCGGGCGGTGTGGTAGCTGACGGCCACCTTCCCGGCCGCCGTACGGCACGGGGAGCCCGCCGGTACCAGGCACGTCGACATCGGGCAGGGGTTGGCCTCGACAAGGAGGTGAGGAGCGGTGTCCATGATCCCTACTGTTTCATGAATCCGTTTCACTCATCAAGAGCATGGAAACGGTTCGTGAAACAGCTTCGGCCCTGTCGCCGCAAGGGGCGCGCGCGGTGTTGAAACAGGGACCACCTATGAAACAGCGTCCCGAGTCGGGACAGCCGTCTCCCACGGGAGGCCGATGATCGGACCGGGTACCCGGGGTACCCGCCTCGCCCTCCGGCCGCCGACTCCCCCACCTCACCTCTACTTCCGGCGGAAGCGGCCTCCGCGTGATGGCCCCGCCCGGGGGCTGAACTGGGAGAACGGCCCGAAGGCGAACAGGTTTCCTCCATCACCTGGTGGTGGACCTGCCGATGGACTCAGCCGGTGACCCGTACGCCTTTCCAGCCGGGTCCGAGCCCGCGCCGGCGCGGCTGTGCGGAGCGCGGCGCGGGTACCTCGGGGACGACGTCCTCGGCGGCCGGGGCGAGTCGGCGGCGCAGTGCGGCGGTGGCGGCCGGGACCGCCGCGAGGGCTCGTGCGGCCTCCGGGTCGATCGCCGCCAGTGCCTCGGCGAGCATGTCGATGGCGTCGACCGCGTCCTCGACCGCGCCCGTGCTCCATGTCGTCGGCGACACCGTGTCGACCAGCTCGCACACCGCGTCGGCGACCGCCGCCGCCCGCTCCTCGACCCGCGGCCGCGGTTCCTGGCTCAGCTCCATGTCCACCCAACGATCACGCGCCGCCGCCGGATACCCGTGCACGGCAAAGGGCCCGCGCAGGTGAGCGCGGGCCCTCGTATCGTCCCGGACGGAACCGAGCTGCAAGAGATGTCAGGCCGTCCGCCTACCTGCGGCGGCCCCGGTGGAACCCCTGGCGCGCTGCCGAGCTGGCGGCGGCGTGCCGCCGCTTGCGGGCTTCCTCGGGGATCGCGGCGACGTCCTCCAGGGCGGCGCGGATAGCGTCGGCGTCCGTCGGCGGATTGCCCGTGCTGCGCTCGTAGTCTGCGAGCAGCTCGTTGACGAGAGCGGTCAGCCGGGTGATGCGCGGGTCCCGCAGCGGTTCGAGCGGGACCTGGACGTAGGTCTCCTCGAAGGCCCGCGCGTCGACCTCGACCGGTAAGGCGTTGCGGTCTGTGCTCCACTGCCCGGTGTCCGCGTCGTACACGGCGGGCCGGAGCGTGACGCGGAACGGGCCCGCCTCCTCGCTCCAGGAGAGCCGGAAGTGCTCGCCGCTCGGGGAGCGCCAGACGTCGGAGGCGGACGTCATGCGCCCACCTCCCCGCGGCCACCGCGCGGTAGGGCCCGCCGGGCGCGGGGCCGGGGCCGGTCGGCGCGTTCGACGGTCACCTCCTGGTCGTCGTTGCCGGGCGCGGCCGGCGCCTCCAGGAGCAGCACCTCCATGAAGACCCGGGCGCCGCAGTCGCGCCGGTTCGGCACGACGGACACGTTGCCGACGACGACCTCGCCGGACGCCTCCAGGGCGCGCTGCACGGCGTCGGCGGTGCGCCGGGCCTTGCCCGGGTCGGAGTCCATGATGCGCAGCGAGGACATCAGGCGCTCACCTCCAGGCCGACGCCGTGGCCGTCCACCGTCCACGCGGCCCGCTCCCACACCGGCTCGGTGCCGTCCGCGATCCGGTGCAGCAGGCCGGCCATCGACCGCCCGTCGGCCGCCAGGTCGAGCGAGCGCGACCACGGCATGGGCAGGTCACCGCTCCACTCCCAGGGGGCGCACGCGGTCGTTGACGAGTAGCGGTCGGTCCACCCGAACCACCCGGCCCAGATCCGGGTGACGCTCTCGTTGGCGTGCGAGGAGGGCGCGGCCCACGGGTGCAGCGGGTCACGGCCGGAGACGACCGGCCCGGAGTTCGGCAGGCGCAGCAGGGCGTGCGGGTAGCGGCTGTGCGGGCCCATGAAGTCGGGCTCCTCGACCACGCGGCGGCCCTCCAGGAGGACATCGAGCCGGTCGAGGACAGCGCCGCGCTCGGGGCTGCCGTACTCCCCGGCCTCGGCGGCGTAGAGGACCTGGCGGTCGCGCACGCCGACCACCGCGACGCCCTGCGCCGCCGGGAGCGAGTCGGGGGCGACGTCCACGACCAGGAGCACGGCGGCCGGGTCGGCGACCAGCTCTCGGGCGAGGGCCTGCGCCTGGTCGTGCTGCTCCCACAGGGTCATCGCGTACCGGCACGGGTCGCAGAACCGGCCCTTGCCGAGCGGCTCCGACTCGCGGGTGCCGCACCGCCGGCACTCGTACTGCAACGCGCGGGCGCGGTCGAGGGCGGCGCGCTGCGCGGGCGAGACCCGGCGCTTGGGCACCGCGGCGGTCACCTCGTACAGCGGGGCGTACGAGTTGCCGTGGTAGAGCACCTGGCCGACCGGGTCGGTGCCGGGCTTGAGGCCCTGGCGGGCGAGCATCGTCTTGGTCTGCAGGCCGTCCGGGACCAGGTCCCAGCGGGTGTACCGCGTGAGACCGGGGAGCGGCGGGATCGAGCTGGGCAAGACAACCTCCTGTGAGGGTTCCTGTACGGGAAGGTAGAGCCGAAATCCGGCCCGCGCAACAACCCGAAAACACGGGCTGACCTGCGCATTCAATGGCGCGTTATCTAGCTTGCTTGAACCTTTTTCGCTTGCGGAAATGCTAGCGGCTTAGCAAGCACCGTGGAACTCGTGAGACCGTCCTTCGCACGCGCGCGTGAACCGTCTCGGGAACGGGTCCTCACCGGCTTCTATCTAGCTAGACTGCGCGCCATGTCGCTGATGCCTTTCGTTGTCGCCCTGGAGCCGGACGACCTCACGGCGCTGAACGAGGTCGTCAAAGACGGCCGGGACGCCGAGGAGAAGTGGCTCGACTCCATCCGGGACGCGTACGGCATCCGGTTCCTGCGGGGCAAGGCGCTGAGCCAGGCCCGCGCCGAGATCCGCAAGGAGTTCCGCAGACTCCGGGAGCTGGGCAGGCTCGCCGGGACCCGCGACCTGGTCCTGGCGCGCGAGGTCCGCGCCGAGCTCAAGCGCCGGGGGATGGACCAGGAGTACGACCCGGTCCCCGCCGAGGACGCCGCCACCCCGGGCCGCCGCGTCGGCACCGGCCCCCGCCACTACAACCGCTTCGGCGACGAGAAGACCCAGCTCACCGGCCGGATGTACGTCAAGCTCCCCGGCGCCCTCGGCGACCAGCTCACCCGCGGCTGCTACTGGACGTCGGCGCCGGCCGTGACCGCACTGTGGGAGTGGCAGACCCTGTGGGGCGACGGGCCGGAGGTCATCTTCCGCGAGGCCGAACGGCGCGGCGCCGTCACCATCCTCGACATGTGGTGCGCCGCGATGGCCCCCCGGCCGACCGCCGACGCCATACTCCGCAAGGCACAGCTTCAGGACCAGATCGTCACCACCGGCGACATCATCCGCGCTGCGGTGAAGCGCGCCATCCGCTGACCTCTTACCCCTCCTTGGCGCTACTGGATACTGGCGCGGCTTTCACCTGCGCATTTGCGGTCAATCAAGCTAGATAGACCGCGAATCCCTACGGGCTCCCGCTGGCATTTCCGCTTGCGGGATTACGAGCGGGAAAGCGTGCGGGTCAGCTTGCGCTTAGGCAAGCGGTGTCGGCACTCTTCGGCTTACCTGAAGAGGAAGGGAGGACCCGTGGCCGAAGACCCGGACATCGTCGCTGAGGTCAGCGAGAAGGGCGGCGTCGGGAAGACGTCGCTGACGGCGGGGCTGATCGCCGTGGCCGCCGAGCTGGGGCTGAGGGTGGGCGGTGTCGACCTCGACCCGCGGTCCACGCTCACCGACGAGCTGGGCATCACCGACCCGGAGCTGTCGGTGAACGACGTGTACTACGTCGACCCCGAGAAGCGGCCCCGGGACCCTGCGGAGATCGCGCGCGAGGCGTTCGTCCCGGCCGGGAAGGACTGGCCCTCGAACGTGCGGGTGCTGCCGTGCATCCGGAAGTTCGGCAACCGGGAGACCGACCAGGCCACCGGCATGGAGTTCCGGCTCAAGCGGGCGCTGTGGGGGCTGCGCGAGGAGGTCGACGTCCTCTTCCTCGACGTGCCGCCGCGCGCGGGCGGGAAGATCGTGGGCTCCGCCCTGATCGCGGCCAAGAAGGTGCTCATCCCCGCGACGCTCGCCGACGACGGCCACGACGGAGCGACCGAGGCCATGACCTCGATCGAGCACTACACCGCGCCCGGCGGCCTCAACGAGGGCCTGGTGGTGTCCGGCATCGTGCGGAGCATCGTGCCCCGCGAGAGCGAGTACCGGCAGATCCACCAGGACTGGAACGACCGCCTGGTCGAGGACTTCGGCGACCTGGTCCTGCCGACCATCATCAGGAACTACGCGATCCGCGAGGTCTGCCGTACGGGGTCCATGCCGATCACGGCCGCGCCCGGGCGGGAGGCGAAGATCCTCCAGGAGGTCTACCGGGAGATCCTGTTCCACACCCTGCCCCACCTGAAGGAGATGAGCTGATGCCCAGCTTCGCCGAGAAGGCCCGCCAGGCGCAGGACGAGAAGCGCGCCGGCCGCGAAGAGAAGGACCCCGCGGACCTGTCGGGCGCGCAGGAGCCGGACTGGAACAACCCCGACTCCTGGGGTGGCGGCGACTCCGACGCTGGCGATTCCGCCAGCGGGAATGCTGGCGATACTGCGGGCGGCAACGACGGCCAGGAGCCGGAGCCCGCGGCCCCGCCGAAGCGGCCCTCCCCCGCCTCGACCGGGCGGTCGCGCGCTCCCCGCCGCCGGGGCCGGCCGCGCGGTCCGGAGCGGGTTCCGCTGACCGTGCGCATCCTCCCGCCGACCGACCGGAAGCTGACCGTGGCGGTCGAGCAGACCGGGCTCAACCCGCAGACGCTCGTGGAGGACGCGCTGGAGGCGTACTTCCGGCGGCTGAAGATCCAGGACCCGGGCGCCGAGACCGGCTCGGAGGGCGCCGCGTGACCACCTTCGACACCGAGTCGCTGCCGCCGATCCTGACCGTCCGGATGAACGCGATGTTCGCCTGGGAGCAGAACCGGCCCGGCGGCTGCCGGTGTGCGTGCGCCCTGTTCCACGCCTCGAAGATGGTGCCGGCCTGCACCAGCCCCGCCGAACCGGGGCTGCTGATCCGGGTCGAGACACCGACCGAGACGTCCGCCCCGCTGCCGGTCTGCCTCGGCTGCTACCACCAGCTCGTGCCGCGCGCCGTCTGACGTACGGCTTTCCGCCCGCATTTCCACCGGCCTTTCCGCTGGCGGGAATGCGGGCGGTTTGCTGCCCTGACCTGGTCGGCAGGGACGCACCGCCGGGGAGGGGCGCACCTGAGCCGCGCGTCCTGGAGGGGGAGGGTAAAGCGGACGAGCGCGTACGCGCTCGGCACCCCCGGGTGCGGGCCCCTGCGGTCCGCGCGTTCACCGTCGACGGCCGAACCGGCCGCTGGCCGGCCTCCCGGCCGTCGCCGGGCGCGGACCGCCGCCTGCCGCACCTCACGCGCCCCGCCGCGCCCGTACCGGCGCGCTGAGCGCTGCGGCCCGGCTGCGCAAGGTGGTGCCTGCCTTCCGTCCGCGAAGCGGCTTGAAGCCGCGCGGGGCTGATCAGCGCCACCCAAAAGCGGGGCGCGGGGCGAGGCGGTGCGGATCGTCGCCGTCTGCGGCTCGGAGTCGATCACTTTCTGTGGATCGGGGCGGCGTCCCGGCAGGGACGCAGGGACGCAGGGACGCTCTTTTCCCCTACATCTCTCTTCTCTCTGCTTCTTCTTGTCATTCCAACAGAGATGAGGGGGTCAGATGCGTCCCTGCGACCCTCCATAAGCCGCATAAAGGACTCGCGGCAGGTCAGAGGCAGGGACGCACCAGGGTCGCACCAGGGACGCACTGCGTCCCTAGGGACGCACTTGGCGCCCCAAGGGACGCACATTTCACAGGTGCGTCCCTGAGTGCGTCCCTCCCCAGGGACGCAGGTGCGCCCCTGGCTCCTCTCACGCTCCGTGATCACTGTCGGCGGCCGGCGGTAGGGTGCGGCCACCGGATCGGCGGACGACGGAAGGACGGGCCCGTGGCAGGCTTCGGCGGCTGGCTGGCACAGTTCACGCAGGTCAACGGCGCTATCGGCGACCTCGCCCGGGACGCCGCGGCAGACCCGGACTGGCCGGACGGCCCGGACGACCTGGAGACGTACACCGACCACCTCGAAGCCGCCGGCGCCTCCGAGGCCGCGCTCGACACCCTCGCCGACGCCTGGGCCCGGTACACCGCCGGGAGCTGACCGCCCCTCCCCCGCCAAGACGCGCCGACAGGGCCGCGTCTGCCTGCGGATTCGCGTTCAATCAAGCTAGATAGTCCGCCCCTGGGTGCGGGTACGCCGAAAGCCCGCGCGTGCTCGGCACGGCGGGTCGGCGGTGGCGCGGTGGCGCTACGCGGTGATGGTCTCCTGGACCGGCTCCGGCCGCTCAGGCTCGGCGGACGGGACGGGCTTGGGGATGTAGGTGATGTACAGGGACCGCTTCCCGTTCGACTTCGAGCGGGCGATGTCGACCCCGAGCTTGTCGAGGTCGGAGGCGACGCGGTTGATCCGGCCGGACAGGGCGCCCGGGGTGCGGGGCCACTTGTCGTTCGTCATGCCGACCTGGCTGGTGAGTTCGTCCAGCAGCTCGGCGGTGGTGCCGTCCCACGCCTGGACGCCGTCCTCCGGCCGGGCGGGCATCCGCTTCATGAACGTCAGGAGCTGGGTGGCGACCTGGTTGGACTCCACCACCTCTTCCGCCAGCTCGGTGCGCTGCTGGAGGTAGTCGCGCAGGATCGACTTCTCCGGCACGCCGTACACCTCATCGAGCGCCGCCATGATCAGGCCGTAGTCGGCCATGCGGGGCAGCGGGATCTCCCCGCGGTCCGCCCGCTCCCGGATCGCCGGGAGCTTGTCGAGGACCTGGACCAGGAGGTCGAGGAGCGCGCCGAGGATGCGCGGGTGGGCTTCGTCGTACGCCTCCCACAGCGCGGTCTCGGTCCGCCGCTGGGTGATCCGGTCGAGGTGCACCGGGATCATGCGGTCCGCGAGGTCGCCGCGCAGCGTGCCGACGTCGATGCCGTTGACGATCAGCACCCGGCGGAACTCCTGGACGGTGACGTCCGAGTCGGAGTACAGCGTCCGCTTCACGTTCGCGTCGCCGGTCGCGGCGCGGCACATCGCGTCCGACAGCCACTCCGGGATGCGGCTGAGGTTGTCCAGGCCGACCACCCACGAACCCACGGCCGCGGTCGACCAGTCGTCCGGGTCCTTCGGCGTCGACCGCGCCGGCGCCGCGCTCGGGTCGATGAGCTGCACGAGCATCTTCGTCGCCGTCGACTTCGCCGTGCCCTGCTCACCGGAGAGGAACAGCAGCGGGTGCGGGATGCCCGGGACCAGCCCGGAGGTCAGCCACGACACCATCAGCGGCCACGACTCATCGGTCACGTTCAGCAGCTTGCGCAGCTCCCGCAGCGACCCGCCCGCGACCGGCACCGGCAGCGGCTGGGTGAGCTGGGAGCGCCGGAACAGCGGCTGGCCCTCGGCGGCCGGCGCCACCGACCACCCCGTGCGGGTGATGGTGACGACCGTGCCGTCCGCCCGGCCGAGGTCGAGGACCAGGCCGTCCTCGGGGCGCTTGCCCAGCGGCGCGACCCGCAGGTGCAGCGGCACCGGGTCCTCCGCCTGCGCCCGGCCCTCGATGGCGAGCATGGCGTCGGCCAGCGCCGACGACGACGCCGCCTTGCCGTGCAGGCCGTAGTACGTCCGGGCCAGCTCGGCGCGCAGCGAGATCCGCCCGCCGCGCAGCAGACGCGCGATCCGCGGCCCGTCCTTCGGCACCGCGTACAGGTCGCCCGCATCCGACGTGCCGAACTCGTACCGGCTGTCCGCCATCGCGATGATCTGGTCCGCGACGCTCATCTTCTCGCCGCCGCCGGCGGACGCGCCCTTGCCCTTGCCGCGCTGCGCCGGGGGCGTCGCCGAGGTCTGCGCCTTCCAGGCCCGGAAGGCGGCGAGGTCCTCGGGGCTGAGGTTCATGTCCTCGCTCATGCCGCACCCCCGCTCATCAGCGGGCGACGCAAGCAGGTCTGCGGGGGTACGACGGTCTCGCATTCGAGGCCACTCCTCGGGTGCCGGGCCCCGGGGCGGTGGTGCGTCGCCGGGGCCGTCATCAGTTCCGAGGCGTGGTGTACGTGGCGCTGAGCCTTAGTGTCCTGGGGTACCGGTCGCATCAGGCGGCACCGCCCATCCGGCGCGGACGCGCGAGGCCGGCGGTCATGCCGGACCGGAGCGTCTTCTCGATCTCGCGCGGGGTGTCGACCCCGAGCCCCGCCGCCTGCGCGGCCTCCGTCAGGTGCTCCTCGGCGACGGCCTGGTCCACGAGCCCGGCCGCCACCAGCTGGCCCGCGCGGTACGCCGCGAGGTTCAGCCGGTTGTTCCGGCCGCCCGCCTGCTTCATCGCCGCCAGCTCGTCACACTCCGACCGCAGGATGCCCGCGGCCCACCGCTGCTCGCGCGTGCCCTGCCGGGTCATCTCCCGCAGCCGGGCCACCACATCGGCCCGGCGCGGCGCTCCCCCGGCTTTGGGTGGCGTCGGTGCAGCCGTGATCAGGGTCAGCAGCCACTCCGGCAGCACCGCCGGATCGGTGGGGCTCCGGTCCTCGAGGACGTACGGCGCCCCGTCGACCTCCGAGCCGATGCCGACGACGTAGCCTCCCGCCGCCCGGGTGTCGAGGCAGAACCCGAGGGTCCTCGCCGTGTTGCGCACCGCCGCCCCGGCTGGGGCCCGGTAGACCAGGTGCCGGCCGCCGCTCGGCGTCCGCACCGTCAGCGTCGGGGTGATCCGCGCGCCAGGAGTCCGGGCAGCGAGGGAGTCCAGCATCGTCATGCCGTCCACGATCTCCGGGGAACCGGACACCTCCCCCTCGTGCGGCACGTCCAGGTCGAGCGCGACCAGGCCCGAGGGCCCGCACGCGACGCCGATGTTGAACGGGGCCCGGCCCCACGTCCGCTCGATCAGCTCGGGGTCGCGGGTCGCCCGCTCCTCCCAGTTCAGCCAGCGCGGCTCCTTCGCACCCACCAGGAGCGGGTGGACATACATCCCGCGCTCGGCGTACCGCAGCGCGCTGGCCAGGAGCTTTGCCCGCAGTACCGGGATTGCCGTTTTCCTCTCCCAGGACTGTGGTGGCATCGGGGCCGATCCATCTCGTACCCTCATGAGTGAGCGTCCTTTCTCGTACCGCTCGAACCTCGCCGGGATGCTGGTCCCGGCCTTGCTGTAACCGAGGCGCCCTGGCAGGGGCGCCTTCGGCGTTTCTGTGGGCCTCATGGTGCACCCACATACGCTGTTGATCTTCATCGTTCACGACGGTCGGGGATGATCCATCCCGTTTTGCGGCGTCAACGATGGTGCGGCGTGACCGCGTCGTGATGTGAACTGAGTGTGGGGCCCGGAGTTCCGGGCCCCACGGACGTCAGCTCAGCGGCGTGCTGAAGCGGAGGACCCAGCCGGGCCCCGGACGGTGCACCGTCACCTCGACCGCGCGGCCGTCGCCGGTGTGCGCGATGTGGGTGATCTGCAGGAGCAGGCTCCCGACCTCGACCCCGAAGGCGTCGGCCTCAACCTGGGTGGCGGGGTACTGGACGACCTCCTCGATGACCTCGGTCTGGGCGAACCCGGCCTCAGCCATCCGGCTGATGATGCCGCCCCGGCCCGGGTCGGGGTTCTCGATCCCGGCGGCCTCGGCGACGTCCAGCGGCACGTACGAGTCGGCGAGCTGCACGAGCTGGTCGCCGTTGTACATGTGGCGGGCCCGGACGACGGTCTCCTCGGTCTCCGAGATACCGAGGATGGCGGCGACCTCCGCCGGGGCGGGGCTGCGACGGATCGCGGTCTCGACCCGAGGGGTGCCGCCGAGCCGCTTGATCTCGGTCTCGAAGGCGCCGCGGCTCTCGCCGGACTCCCGGCGCTCCTTCAGGTACCGCTCGGTCGCGTCACGGACGATCGCGTTCTTGGTGCTCAAGGGTGGGTCCTCTCAGGATTCGTGCTGGTCGATGGGCCACTCGTAGCTGAGCGACCAGAGCGTGGTGGGCAGGACGTGGATGCAGACCTCGACGGCCCGGCCCTCGGAGGTCAGGCCGACGTGGGTGATCTCGTAGACGGAGCGGGATGCCGGGATGCTCAGGGCCTCTGCCTCTTCCTTGGTCGGAGGCCGCACGTCGATCTCTTCGCGGATTCGGACCTGAGCGTGGCCGGCCTCGGCGAGCCGGGACTTGCTGCCGCCTTCGCCGGTGTCCTGATCTTCGAGCTGGGTGCCGAAGGCGACGTCCCCGGGGAAGTACGAGGTCGCGACCTGGACGACCGACTCGTTGGCTCGCATGGTGCGAGCCCGGACCAGGACCTTCGCGGCGTGGTGGGTGCCCAGGATCTTGGCGACCCGGGCGGGCGGCTTGAGACGGCTGATCACCGTCTCGGAGTACGGCGTCATGCCCAGGCGGGCGATCTCGCTGGCGAACGCGCCGCGAGCACCATCCTCCTCGCGGGCGGCCTTGATGTACCGGCCGGTCCCGTCGCGGTGGATCTTGCCGAGGATCGGGGAGACGAACGTGCCCTCTCCCCGGCGGGAGAAGATCAACCCCTCGTCTTCCAGCACCTTGTACACGTCCCGTGCCGTCTGGAAGGCGACCCCTTCGGCTTCCTGGAGGTCGCGGACCTTCGGCAGGGGGGACCCGGGCGGATACACGCCCCGTCGGATCTTGTCTCGAAGCTCAGCGGCGAGCCGCTGCACCTTCGGGACCTTGCTCTCCTCCACGCCTGCTCCCTCGTCTCTGATTGCGCGTCCCCAGTCTGTCAGAACTAGTTCTGTCTGGATAGCCAGGCCGACCATACCTTGCGTTCGCGTCGTTCGGGAACCGCAGAACTAGTTCAATCTGCCGTGTCGGCGAGACTCTGAACTAGTTCTATTGACAGCGGCTCCGGAGGGTGCCTTAATCGTCACATCGCCCCGCAGAACTAGTTCAGCGGAAGCGGTGAAAGGGACCCGGTATGTCGTCTGTACCCGGGTCTCAGCCATGCCCAAAACGCCAGAACGTGGCCCGACATGGCGCGGCTCTCCGGGTGATCTGCCAGACCGCCGGAGAGCCGCCGGGGCCGTTACACCGAGAGGGGCACGACCCACATGAACATCATCGTCGCAGGCCAGCGCATCGTTACGGACTCCGAGTTCCTGGAGGCCGCGCTGGGCTTCACCCCCGCCGAGGTCGAGCCGCTGGACCTGGCCGAGGAGTTCACCGCCGGCGGACTCGCCAGCCGGGACGCGCTGGACTCCTTCCTCGCCGACCTCCAGGTCGAGACGGACACCGACCGCGAGGACGCCGCGTACTACAAGAGCCTGCTCCGCCGGATGCCGCGCGAACTGCGCGCCCGGAAGACCGTCCCCGCCGCCCCGGCCGCCGCCGTCGTCGCCGAGCTGGTGGCCGCCGACGACGCCCTCGGCTTCGAGGCCGACGACATCACCGCCGACTGGACGGCCGCCGACTTCGACTCGTACGAGGTCCTCGCCACCCTCGGCACCACCGACCCGGCCGCCGCCGTCGCCCGCGCCCGCGCCCCCCGCGCCGAGCGCCGCGCGGTCCGCGCCGCCCTGCGCATCGTCCGCAACGAGATCCCGGCGGTGGCGGCATGAAGGTCCTCGCCCACCTCGCCCTGTTCCTGCTGACCGTGCTGGAGATGACCCTCGGCGTGATCGCCGGTGTCGCGGCTCTGGTCAGCGTCATCACCGAGATGGTGGCCCGCGCGACGGCCGCCGGCGGCGACACCTTCGCCCGCCACGCCCGCGTCCGCCCCGTCTCCCCCCGACTCCGTACTGAGCTGGCGACCGTGCTGTCCGGGATCGCGACCCCGGCGGCTGGAGGTACCCGATGAGCTACCGCGAGGAGCGCCGCGCCGACGCCGCGGCCCAGGCTGAGCAGTCCCGGAAGGCCGCCGAGCTGCGCGCCGAGCAGGCCCGCGAGGACCGCCGCCTCGAACTGGAGGCCAAGCGCGAGGAGAAGAGGCTCGCCGCCGAGCAGAAGCGGCAGGACGAGGAGTCCAAGGCCGAGCGGGCCCGGAAGGACGCCGAGGCCAAGCGCCGCCAGGAGCTGGCGGACAAGCGGGCCAAGCAGCAGGAGAAGGACCGCAAGAAGGCCGCCCGCCGGGCCAAGGTCAGCAAGCTCACCGGCTGGCTGAACCGGAACCCGGTCACGGCGTTCGTCGGCTTCGTGATGGTCTGCTCGATCGTCCCGGCCGTCATCTCGCAGATCGGCGCCCTGTCCGACGCCGGGGTGTTCGTCCTCCTGGCCGCGCTGCTCTCGGCGATGCTGGAGGGCACGGCCTGGGCCCTGACCTTCATGGGCAAGGCCGCCGAGGACGCCGGGCGGCCGGCGGGCAAGTACCGGGTCGCCACCTGGGTCACCGCGTTCCTCGCGGCCGGGGTCAACTACTGGCACTGGGCCGAGGCGCTGCCGGGTCACGAGTGGGTGGCCATCGTCTTCGCCGCGTCGTCCCTCATCGCGATCTACCTGTGGGACATGAAGACCCACGGGTCGCACGGCAAGACCAAGGAGGAGCGGCGCCAGGAGAAGGCCCGCAAGAAGCACCTGAAGGACCGGCGCAAGCACCACAAGGACATCGCCGAGGAGGCGGACCGGCTGCTGTCGGCCCTGCCCTTCGAGGCGGTCTCCGACGAGGAGGCGTTCGCCACCGCGTGGCGGATCAAGAAGGGCGCCGAGCCGGGCCTGTCCGCCGAGGTCTACGCCGACGCCACCAACGCCCGGGTCGCCCTCGGGGCCGCCTTCGAGCTGGGTGAGCACGTCCGCCCGGAGCTGGTCCGCGCGGGGATGCTCGCGAGTCTCTACAACCCGCTCCCGCACCGCCTCTCCGAGGGCATCCCGACCCTCGGTCCGGCCCTCCCGATCCCGGCTCTCCAGCGGCCCTCTGAGGGCGCTACAGCCCTTGCGGGAATTGGGATGTACGGGTCTGAGGCCGCAAGCGAGAAAGCCAGCGAGAAGGGCAGCGGGAAGGCTTCTGGGAACGATGGCGATGACGCCAGCGGGAACGGTCGCCGGGGCCGGTCGGATGAGGAGCTGGAGGCGCTTCTGCCGGACGCGCTGAAGGTCGCCGCCGAGCTTGTCGCGGAGGGCAACCAGATCTCCGCTGCCGCCCTGTCGAAGCGTCTGGGCATCCGCCGGGACGACGCCCGCCGACTGCGGGACCGGGTCGTCGCCGAGCGCAAGCTCCGGCTCATCGACGGCGACGCGGACACCGCTGCGGTGGGGGCCTGACCGATGGCCCGCCGGATCGCTGATCTCTGGGACCCCGAGGGGGAGCGGCACGACGTGCCGACCTTCCCCTGGGGCCTGGCCCCGAAGGGACTGGCGACCCGCGACCAGCTCGTGGCGAAGGGGCTCCGGCCCCGCGGCCCGGCCGTCGCGCAGGTGATGTGGTTCAGCCGGAAGTCGCCGGCGGAACCGCGGTTCGCCCGCCTCTACGAGATCGACCGGGCCACCCCGCCCAAGCCCCGCTCCCCCGGGCAGCTCGCCTCCCTCGCGGCGGCGCTGCGGGCCCGGAAGACCTGCCCCGAGTGCGGCCAGGTCAAGGACTACTGCATCGCCCGCTCGCTGGGGGCCTGCACCCCCTGCGCGGACGGCTTCACCGCCGCCGCCTGATCTACCGCCCCCGAAAGCGCGGGGCCCGGCGCCTCCCTTCCACAGTCGCCGCCGGGCCCCGCTTCCTCCCGAAGGAGAAGGACCAGCATGACCGAGATGCCGACCGGCCCGCGCCCCGACAGCAAGGACCTGGCCACCGTCACCTACGTCCACGGAGCGGGGCCGGCCACCGACACCAGCCCCGCTCCCGCTGCCCCCGCTTTGGGTGGCACGACCGAGGCCACCGACCGCGCCGCCGTGGTCGAGTCGGCCCGCCGAGTCCTGGAGGGCACCGTCACCCCGGCGCCCGCCGAGCCGGTCGAGAAGCTCGACGTCGACCTGGACGCCTTCGACGACCGTCCGCTCATCCCGGCCTGGGCCAAGACGCCCGAGGGCTGGGCCATGTACTCCGGCGTCCTGTACCGCTCCCGGCTGCGGGCCTACCGCCGCTGGGTCCGCCGCCAGCGCACCGACCGGGGCCACGCCGCGCAGTTCAAGCGGGGCGCCCGCCGGGTCCAGGACTGGGTGGTCGGCTTCGAGGGCGTCCAGACGCAGGCCCTGGCCCACCAGGCGTACATCGCCGCGAGGGAGGCCCGCGCCGCCGCGAAGACCGCCCGGTTCACCCCGGCCCTGATGAAGAACAAGAAGGAGGTGGCTCTCCGGGAGGCCGACCGCACCCAGACCGTGGCTATGCAGGCGGTCAGCGCCCACAAGCAGGCCAAGAAGTACCGCCGCCGACTCCGGGCCCTGCGCGCCGGTGCCGCGTACGGCCCGCCGCTGGCCGCGATCGGCTCCGGGTACGCCACCGCCGGAGGACTCGGTGCGACGGCCGGCGCCCTCGCCACCTTCGCGGGCGGCGCCTTCGCGGGCCGCGAGGTCGTGGTCGAGGAGACCGACTGGTCGGCGGACTGGCGCTCCCTCGGCGACGGCGACCCGATGTCCGCGCCGATGCTGGACGAGGTCTTCCGCCGCGCCAAGGTGATCGGCTCCGAGGAGTCGCTGCACATGGTCCAGATGCCCATGCTGGACGCGCGCGGCGCCTGGTCGGCGATTATCGACCTGCCGCCCGGAATTCCGGCGAAGAAGGCAATGCGCGCCCTTTCGGAAATCGCCTCCGCTCTCGGAGTCGAGGACGCGCAGGTCAGCATGACCAAGACCAAGGGAAAGGGCGCCCGCGCCGGTCGCCTGGAAATCTACGTCTCCAAGGACCTGCCCTTCACCGAAAGCGCCGAGGCGGGCCCGCTGCTCGCCCTGGAGGCGGCCACCAACTTCTGGGGTCGCATTGCGATCGGCCCGGACGTGCGCGGCCTGCCGATGTCCATTTCGGTGGTCGAGCGCTCCGGCCTGGTCGGCGGCGAGCCCGGCGCGGGTAAGTCGGCGTCCGGCAACGTGATCCTGCTGGCCGCCGCGCTCGACCCGCGCGTGATCCTGTGGCTCGCGGACGGCAAGGGCGGCGGTGACCTGGAGCCCTTCGAGGAGCTGTGCGAGTGGTTCGAGGGTGACGCCGACCCCGAGGCGTTCTACGAGATGCTCAAGGCCGCCGTCGCCGACATGAAGGCGCGATACGCCCTGCTCAAGAAGCTGGGCAAGCGCAAGGTCACCGAGGAGCTGGCCAACAAGTACCCGCTGCTCCGGCAGAAGCTGCTGTGGGTGGACGAGCTGATGTTCTACACGACCGACGACGACTTCGGGAAGAAGATCACCAAGCTCCTGCGCAACCTGGTCTCCCGGGGCCGCGCGGCGGGCATCGTGACCTTCTGCGCCACCCAGAAGCCCGGCAGCGACGTCGTGGACACCAGCCTCCGGGACCTGCTGTCCATCCGGTGGGCGCTGCGCTGCACCACCCCCGAGGCGTCCGACACCATCCTCGGCAAGGGCGCCGCGGCGGCCGGCTACTCGGCGAAGACCATCGAGCCGGAGATGCGCGGCGCCGGTTTCCTGTGGGCCGAGGGCTCCAACCCGGCCCTGGTCCGCGCGGACTACTACACCGACGACCAGGTCGAGCTGCTCATCAAGCGCGCGTGGGACCTGCGCGACGCGGCCGGCACTCTGCCGGAGGGCCCGAAGACCCTCGCCGACCAGCTCCGGGACAAGGCCGAGCCGGACGCCGACGTCCTCGCGGTCCTGGTCGACGTCTTCAACGCGTACGACCAGGAGGCGAAGGAAGAGGACGCGACCGGCGAGGTCGACTGGCTTCCGGGCACGGTCCTGGTCGACGCGCTCAAGGCGGCCGGGCTCGACATCACCCCCGAGAAGCTGGCCCGCCTGGTGGTCCGCGAGGACGCCGAGAAGAAGAAGCGCACCTGGCAGGACAGCACGTCCGCGCTCAACGGCTACCCGCTCACCGCCGTGCTCCGGGCGGTGCAGTCGAAGTACGGCCTGACCGCCTGAGAACCCGGATTCACCCCGGACGGCCGCCCGGAATGCCCCGGTATCACCCCGGACCGGGCGGCCGTCGACCCGGACGGCACCCCCCTCGACCTGGACGGGCCCCGTCCAGGTCGGGCCGGGTCCGGTCCAGGATGCGCACCCCTTCTGACCTGCATCGATGCCAAGCCCGTCCGGGCCCAATCCAGGTCGCAGCACCGCCCAAACCCTGACAAACCGCGAGAGGCGAGGAGAGACCTCCGATGGACGTGAAAGCCGACCTGAAGCTGCAAGGGATGGCGTACGTCGACGGCAAGGAGCTGCTGTGCGCCGGGTGCGGCAACGGCTTCTCCCTGGAGATCCACAAGCACGGCTTCCGGGAGGTCTACCCCGCCTGGATCTGCTGCCTGTCGTGCGGCAGGGGCGAGGACTCCGGCGTCGTCACCAACGGCCTGGTCGACGCCGTCCTCGCCTCCCGCGCCGCCCGGATCAAGGACGACGACCGCGACGTCTTCCGCGCCGAGTGGCGCGGCACCGTCATGACCGGCCAGATGCAGCCGCTCCTCGACATGTACGAGCTGATCCGCGCGGCGAAGGCCGTGAAGGAGGGCGTGGACCAGGTCGTCGCGCCCGAGGCGAAGCGGTGGTGGCGCGGGAAGAAGAAGGCGGCCAAGGCGCAGGTGAGGCAGAAGGCCGGCGCGGTCACCGGCGCGGTGAAGGGCAAGGCGAAGGAGGCCGCCGACGCCGCGGGCGACAAGGCGGGCGAGGCGCTGAGCACCGCGAAGGCCACCGCGCTCACCACGGCCTGGACGCTGCAGACCGGCGGGGCCGGGCCGACCACCAGCCAGAAGCCGAAGCGCCGGCGCTGCACGGTCAAGGGCTGCCGGGGCGGCAAGGTCACCATTTCGACCCGCGTCCACGCGGCCACCGGCAAGACCTCCGAGGTCAAGATCCCGTGCGGCGTCTGCCACCGCAGCAGCTCCTGACGGTCACTCTCCCGGAAGAAATTTCCGGGCGCTGACCTGCACGAACACCCGCTATGCAGACTCGGAGTCTGCGAATCACTGGACATGCAGACTCGGAGTCTGCATCCTTGAATTATCGCAAGCGAAAAAGCAAGCGAAAAAGCCAGCGATCCGAGGAGATCACCTTGACCACGCAGACCTTCACCGCCACCGCCGCCGGTCCGATCTGGGCCGACGTCATCAGCCACATCGGCACCGTGAACGTCACCGTCGACCGGACCCTGAAGAACGCGCTGATCACCGTCAGCACCCCCGACGAGGAGGGCCCGGTGGCGGACGCCGTCCGCGACACCACGAGCCGCGAGCACACCTCCAACGGCGTCAACGTCCTGGAGGTCCGCGTGCCGAAGGTGAACGGCGGCGGCAACACCTTCACCGGCGGCGGCGGGTTCAGCACCACGACCATGACGGTCGGCGGCAACACCTTCACCGTCTCCGGCTCCGGCGGCGTAAGCATGGTCGGCGGCGACATCTACATGGGCGGCAAGAAGATCGTGGAGAACGGCCGCGTCATCGCCGAGCAGGGCACGGTCGTCGGCGGCGCCGGCGGCTCCGGCACCGTCACCGTCGACGTCCGCCTCCCCGAGCTGTCCTCGGTCCGGCTGGACACCACCAGCGCCGACCTCGACGTGCGGCGCGGCGACCTCCAGGTCCTCGACGTCCAGTCGGTCTCCGGCGACGTCCGGGCCAAGGGCGTGCACACCCTGCGCGGCAACCTCACCTCCGGCGACCTGGAGGTCGAGCGGGTCGAGGCCAAGGTCGACATCAGCTCCGTCTCCGGCGACCTGGAGATCGGCGCGTACAACGGCAGCGACCTGCGGGCCAACAGCGTCTCCGGCGACATCGACGTGAGCACCACCCCGGCCGCCACCGGCTTCTTCACCGCCAGCACCGTCTCCGGCGACATCGAGGCCCGCGGCGCCCACCACCTCAACCCGCGCCTGAGCACGGTCTCCGGCCGCGTCCGCCCCCGCCGCTGACGCCAGCGAACCCGCCAGCAAATCCGCCAGCGAAAAAGCAGACAGGAGACACCGTGCCGAACGCACTGACCAGGTGGTTCATGGCCCTCCTCGGCAAGTCCTGGGCCTACGAGTCCGCCGAGGACGTCCGCGAGGTCATCGCGAAGGAGAGCTTCGACTCCCTCCCGGAGCGTGCCCAGGCCCACGGCAAGGGGGCCCGTCGACTGACCGACTCGTACGCCTTCCAGCCCGGCCTGGTCGACCTGCACGACGAGCTGCACGACACCTGGCACTACCTCACCGCGCTGAAGGCCCGCGCCCGCTACCTCGGATACGGCGCGCTCACCGAGCACCTGGAGAGCGCCGCCGACTCGACCCGCGACGTCCTGGAGCAGGTGGCCAGCGCCGCCGAGGCGACCGTCCCGGCCCCCGAGATCCCGCTGACCAGGTAGACACGCCCCGGGGCGGCCGTCACCCGGCCAAGGACCACCGGCCGCCCCGGGCCCCGTATCCCGCTCCGAACGGCAGCGGGGGGAGCCCCATCGTCCCTCACGACACCGAAGGAGCCCGCTGTCATGGCAGCTCAGCCCGACCAGGAAAGCCGCACCGCCGCGAAGGCCCGCTTCACCGAGCTGAAGCAGGTCCGCGACCAGGCGCACGAGGACGCCGAGAAGGCCAAGACCGCCGCCGACGAGGCGATGTGGAAGTCCATCGCCGCCGAGCTGGACGCGGGCAACGCCCTCCAGCTCGACGTCGTGGAGGCCACCGGCTTCTCCCGCGACCACGTCCTGCGCCGCACCAAGCCGTACCGCCAGAACTGACCGCCCCGGCCCCCGGGTCCGCCCGGGGGCCGGCGGTCTTCCCCCGAGACAGAAAGCCGAGGTCGCCCCCGTGAGCACCGAGAACCCCGCCGAGAGCCGCCCGCTCAGCGAGTCGGAGGCCGAAGCCGAGGCCCGCCGGATCATCGAGGGCCTGTGGAAGTCCGAGCCCGTGACGACCACGACCTCCTACGTCGACCGCACCGCGGTCCCCGCGTACGGCACCGCCGAGCCGGTCCACCAGGAGGACCACCGGATCGTGCCCGCGTGGGCCGCCGGGGTGGCCGTCGCCTCCATCGGCGTCGGCGCCGGCATCACCGGCGTCGGCTGCGGAGTCTGGCTCGTCTGCCAGGGATTCGCCGCCGTCACGCTGACGTCCGTCCTGTTCGTGACGCTCCCCATCGCCGCCGTGGCCGCCGTCGTCGTCGGGATCGGCTCGGTGGTCCGGGCGGTGAAGGCCGCGAACGTCACGACCCACCACCACTACTCCGGGCCCGTCCACCAGCAGAACAACACGCAGGTCACGAGCCACGGCGGCAAGTGGTTCGGCCGGTCCAACACCACCGTCAACCACTGACCCGGGGGAGAGACACGATGGCGAGCAAGAAGGCCCTGAACCCGCCGGCGGGCGAGTGCCGCCAGTGCTGGCTGCACGCCTACGACAGCCGCGAGCAGCACAAGCACCTGAAGCCGCGCGAGGACTGCCCGGCGTGCGTCGACCACATGCGCAACGGCCACGGCAACATGATCGTGGGGCGGTGACCACCATGCCGCTGCCCTGGATGAGCCGCGCCGACCGGCGCCTGTGGAAGTCCGCCCGCACCGTCCTCGACCTCGGCGAGCTGATGGCCCGCTGGCTGGAGGGCACGATCGCCTCCCGCCCCGGCTACCAGCCGCGGTTCGGCCCCGACGAGGAGACCGCGCACCTGGTGCCGACCCTTGCCGCGCTGTGCCGGGCCGGGTACGTCACCACCTGCTCGCAGCCCGGCCTGGTCGGCACCGGCGCGGACGGCCTGTGGTGGGAGCAGCGCGCCGCGGTCGAGCTGGTCGTCACCGACGCCGCCCTCTTCCACCGCCTGGTCGACGCCGCGCACGCCGCCGGGCTGACGGTCCGGATCAACGACCGCCGCCGCGACGGCGGCGTCCAGGAGCAGCCCGTCGTCGTCACCACCCGAGACGGGGAGCCGATGACCGCGTTCGGCGGACGGATCGGCCGCGCGGACATGGCCATCCAGTGGCCCGGCCTCGACCCCGGCCTCTACGACCAGGTCGCGCACGGCACGTACGTCTCGATCGTGGCGCCGGAGTACGGCACCGCCGGCGAACGGCTCTGGGTCGTCCTCGACTTCCTCACCGGCCTGCGACGCCAGGAGTCGGACGACCCGTGGGCCCGGCCCGCCGGCTGACCCGCGCCCGGCGACGCCGCCCCGGCCAGCGCCCGCCCTCCCCCGCTTTTGGGTGGCAGGAGACCAGCCCGGAACCGGCCGTAAGCCCGGCCGCTTCCGGGCTGTGTGCTGCGCGGCCCGGATGAGACCCACGCCACGCTCCCTGTGGTCCCCGGGAGCGGACAGCGCACGCGGCCCGCGAGATTCTTTCGGGGCCTGACCAGCACAGACCCGCCCTATGCAGACTCAGAGTCTGCGAACCCCTAGACATGCAGACTCGGAGTCTGCATCCTTGAATTACCGCAAGCGAAAAAGCAAGCGGAAACAACAGCGGGAAACCGCAGAGGGAGACCAGCATCCATGAGCGCAGCCGCCGTGTTCGCCGCCGTGTTCGTCGCGCTGTTCATCGCGCACTCGGTGGGCGACCACTGGGTCCAGACCTCCCACCAGGCGGCCCACA
>NZ_JBEZXS010000070.1:0-28756 GCF_040638185.1 Streptomyces sp. NPDC026672 | reverse complement strand
CCACGAGATGGCAGCCGCCTGATAGCCACACCCAGCACCCCTGGGCGACCCAACCCTACGAATGGCTCGATCAACCCGATCAAGAAGGTAGAGCCGCCTGAGCCGACGCGCGGGACGGCGGCCCGCGCGCGGGATGGTGGGGTGTCGCCACCGATCAGGGGCGCTCCCCGCGGCTCACCACGTCATCCGCCGCCACTGCGGGCCCAGGCGGGCCCACTCCTTGTCCCAGCGGTTCAGGCGGCGGCGTTCCAGGCGGCCGCGGACCGCGACGCCGATGACGAAGGGCACGGTCGCCGCGCTCGCACCGACCAGGGCGCCTATCAGCGCGGCCCGGAAGCCTGCCTGGTCGGGGCTGGTGGGCCGGGTCACCAGACGACCCACGGGATCCGTCCACACGGTGACCGGGGTGCCGGCCGCGCTCCCGGCGGCGACACGGACCTGACCGGTGTGGGCGGAGCCGTCGGTCACGGTCCAGCGCGCCGTCGCCCACACCCGCTCGCCGTTCACGGTACGGGCGTGCGGTTCGGACGCTCCCGGCGCCCGCTCGGCGAGCCGGGCCACGACCGGACGCCACTCCGCGCGCTCTCTGGCCAGTCCCCGCTCGACCGTCCCGTCGGCGGCAAGACCGGTGAACACCCCCGCCAGGACGGTGGCCGCCCAGGCGCCGAGCAGCACCCACGCCTCCACCGTGTCGGCACGGCGTTTGAGCGGGTTGCGCCGCCAGCGCCACAGCCACACCTTCGGACCACGGAACGCCTTCAACGGCATCCTCCTCACGAGCGCACGAACAGGCCGGACCGCCCTCCCATACGGGGGACGTCCCCTCCTTGCTCACGGCGAGCCCACGCACCGACGGTCGCACGAGACCCCCGGCCCGCGCAGGCGTATGCCGCAGCAGACTCCTGTCACCTCCTCCCGACAGGCCGACGACACCGCCCTGACCTGCGGAGACGGTCGCTGTGGGGGTGGTTGTCAGTGGTGGGGTGCAGACTGGCCGATGTCTGAGGACCACCTGTTGACAAAGACGTCCCGGAGGTGATCGGCATGACCGAGGTACTGCTCGCGGTGGGCACCCGAAAGGGCCTGTTCATCGGGCGACGACGAGGCGGAACCTGGGAGTTCGACGAGAGTCCCTACTTCAACGCACAAGCGATCCACTCGGTCGCCGTCGACACCCGGGGCGGCGCCCCGCGCTTGCTCGCGGGTGGTGACAGCGCCCACTGGGGCCCGTCCGTGTTCCACTCCGACGACCTCGGCCGCACCTGGACCGAACCGGAGCGGCCGGCCGTCAAGTTCCCCCAGGACACCGGCGCTTCGCTGGAGCGGGTCTGGCAGCTCCACCCGGCCGCGGCCGAGGCGGACGTGATCTACGCGGGCACGGAACCGGCGGCGCTGTACCGCTCGGTGGACCGCGGGGAGAGCTTCGAGCTGGTGCGGCCGTTGTGGGAGCACCCCACGCGGTCGCGGTGGGTGCCGGGCGGCGGGGGTGAGGGACTGCACACGATCGTCACCGACCGGCGCGACCCGCGCGCGGTGACCGTCGCCGTCTCCACGGCGGGGGTGTTCCGCTCCCAGGACGGCGGCGAGAGCTGGGTCCCCTCCAACTCCGGTGTCTCCGCGGTGTTCCTGCCCGATCCGAACCCCGAGTTCGGCCAGTGCGTGCACAAGGTCGCGCAGGACGCGGACGACACGGACCGGCTGTACCTCCAGAACCACTGGGGCGTGTACCGCAGCGACGACGCGGGCGCGCACTGGACCGACATCGGCGAGGGCCTTCCCTCCACGTTCGGCTTCGCCGTGGCGGCGCATCCGCACCGCGGGGACACGGCGTACGTCTTCCCGATCAACGCCGACGCCGACCGGGTGCCCGCCGGTCACCGTTGCCGGGTGTTCCGCACGGCGGACGCGGGCCGGAGCTGGGAGCCGCTGTCGGCCGGCCTGCCGGCGGAGGACCACTACGGCACGGTGCTGCGCGACGCGCTGTGCACGGACGACGCGGAGACGGCGGGCGTGTACTTCGGCAACCGTAACGGCGAAGTGTTCGCGTCGGCCGACGACGGCGACAGCTGGCGGCAGTTGGCGGCCCATCTGCCGGACGTGCTGTGTGTACGGGCAGCGGTCGTGGCATGACGGAGGACGGGGGGAACAGCATGCGGTCCGTCCGGTTCACCACCGGGAAATCGATGAAATCCAGCCACAAATCAAAAAGGTCCGATCACTGGTGGGCAGTCTTCGGTCACCGGTTGATCACCGTCCGGCGTACGGCAGTAGGGTGACGCCCGTGGCACCACGACCCTTGCATGAAATCCTCGAACCGGGCTGGGCGAAGGCCCTCGAACCCGTTGCCGGACGGATCGCCTCGATGGGCGACTTCCTGCGCACGGAGATCGCCGCGGGACGCACCTATCTGCCGGCCGGGGCGAACGTCCTGCGGGCCTTCCAGCAACCCTTCGACGAGGTGAGGGTCCTGATCGTCGGTCAGGACCCCTACCCCACACCGGGGCACGCGGTGGGCCTGTCGTTCTCGGTCGCGCCCGAGGTACGCCCGCTGCCGCCCAGCCTCATCAACATCTTCCGGGAGCTCAACTCCGACCTGGGGCTGCCGCAGCCGTCCAACGGCGACCTGACGCCGTGGTCGCAGCAGGGCGTGCTGCTGCTCAACAGGGCGCTGACCACGGCTCCGCGCAGCCCGGGGGCGCACCGCGGCAAGGGCTGGGAGGAAGTCACCGAGCAGGCGATACGCGCGCTGGCCGGCCGCGGCAAGCCGCTGGTGTCCATCCTGTGGGGCCGTGACGCCCGCAATCTGCGCCCGCTCCTCGGCAGCCTCCCGGCCGTCGAGTCCGCCCACCCGTCGCCGATGTCGGCCGACCGCGGCTTCTTCGGTTCCCGTCCGTTCAGCCGCGCCAACGACCTGCTGATCCAGCAGGGCGGCCAGCCGGTGGACTGGCGCCTGCCGTGACGGATCGTGGGGGTATGTGACGTCCTGGAAAGGGTGTTGGGGTTCCCTGTGGTGAAGAGGGCGGCAAATACGCCCTCGTGTCCTGCCGACACCACGAATCACGACGGAATGGCACGCCGCCCCCTTCCGATCCGTACGTAACTCATCAGACAAAAACGGACGGAAACCGCTCACCTGCACCCTCCCCGAACAGGGGAGCCCAAGAAGCCAGTAACATGCGGCGCCATGAGCTCCCCCACTGGGCCCGCGTCCGGCCTGCCAGTACGAATGCCGCGACCCCGCCAGCCCGGACGGCACCGCCGCCCCGAACCGCTGGTGGCACCCGAGGGCGCGCCCGCGCTCGTCCTCGCGGTTCCCGGCGCGCCCAGCGCCGACACGCGCAGCCTCGCCGAGGAGGTCGTGAGCATCGCCCGCTCCGAGCTGCCCGGCCTGGACGCGCGCATCGGGTATCTGGACGGGGACGACGACGAGTTCCCCACGCTCAGGGCCGTGCTGACGCACGCGGCCGACGAGCGCACCGCCCGCTACGAGCAGGCCGTCGCCGCGGGCTCCGACGTCAAGGAGCCCGAGGGCCCGGTCGCGGTGGTCGTACCGCTGCTGGCGGGACCCGACAGCGCGCTGCTGCGCCGGGTCCGCCAGGCGGTCATGGACAGCAAGATCGCGGCCGAGCTGACGGACGTCCTCGGCCCGCACCCGCTGCTCGCCGAGGCCCTGCACGTGCGGCTGTCGGAGGCGGGCCTGGCCCGTGCCGACCGTGCGCGCCTGTTCACCGTGGCGACCGCCGCGGACGGCATCATCCTGGCCTCCGTGGGCGGGGACGAGGCGGTGCAGGCGGCCGGGATCACCGGCATGCTGCTCGCCGCGCGCCTCGCGGTGCCGGTGATGGCCGCCGCCCTGGACGACGACGGCTCGATCGCCTCCGTCGCCGAGCAGCTGCGGTCCTCGGGTTCGCAGCAGCTGGCGCTGGCGCCGTATCTGATCGGCCCCGAGATCGACCCCGGGCTGCTGGAGGCCGCGGCGGCCGAGGTGGACTGCGCGACGGCGGAGGCGCTGGGCGCGTACCCGGCGATCGGCAAGCTCGCGCTGGCCAAGTACACGACGTCGCTGGGCATCGCCCCGCCGCAGCAGCAGGGCACCCCGGTGCGCTGACCGAGCAGGACGCACGAGGGCCCGCTCCGGCACGGAGCGGGCCCTTCGTCCTGTCCGCCCGTCCTCCGGGAAGGGTCAGCCGAAGACCACGCAGGAGGCGGCGGGCACGTCCACCGAGCCGTCGTAGCGCGGCAGGCCGGTGTCCTGGTCGATCGCGAACCAGGTGACGTTCCCGGAGCGCTCGTTGGCCGCGTAGAGGAAGCCGTCGCTCTCGGCGAGGGCGCGCGGCCATTCGCCGCCGCACGGCACCGTGCCGGTGAGCCGCAGCTCCTCGCCCTCGACGGCGAACACGGACAGCACGTCCTCGCCGCGCGTCGCGGTCCACACGAAGCGCCCGTCGGGCGAGACGACGATGCCGGACGGGTACGCGTCACCGGCCGGGGCGCCCTTCAGCACCGGCACCTCGGTCAGCGGCTTGAGAAGGCCGTCCCCCGCGTCCCAGCGGCACACCGTGACGGTCGGCGTGAGCTCGTTGAGGACGTAGGCGTGGCCGCCGCCGGGGTGGAAGGCCAGGTGGCGGGGCCCTGAGCCGGGGCGCAGGGCGATCTCGCGGTGCAGCGTGGGCGTGCCGCCGTCGAGGGTGCACACCCGCACCGAGTCGGTGCCGAGGTCGACGCTGACCGCCCAGCGACCGCTCGGGTCGGGCTGGACCTGGTGGGCGTGCGGTCCGCGCTGGCGGCGCTCGTGCGGGCCGGACCCGGTGTGCCGGAGCTGTCCGGAGGCGATGCCGAGGCTGCCGTCCGGGCGGACCGGCACGGCGGTGACGCTTCCGGACCCGTAGTTGGCGGTCAGGAGGTGGCCGTCGTAGAGGCTGAGGTGGGTGGGCCCGCCGGCGCCGACGGACACGGGCGGTCCGGCCAGCTCGGGACGGTCGCCGTGGACGCGGTAGACGGCCACCGCGCCCTCGGTCGTCTCGCTGACCGCGTACAGGGTGTTCCCGTCGGGCGAGAGGGCCAGGTAGGAGGGGTCGGGGACGCCGTCCGCGCCGGCGAGCAGGGTCAGTGAGCCGCTGGCCGGATGGACGGCGGCCGTCACGACTCCGCGGCCGCCCGCCGCCGTGAACGACCCGATGAACGCCCTCCGGCGCCTGCCGACGTCTGCCACCGCTGTCCCCTCTCGTCCGTGCGGGTCCGGGGCCGACGGTAGCAGTCGATCAGTTGCGGTCTAGACCAAGGCTCGTTCATGTCCCGCGGGGAGGCCGCCGTCCGGCGGCTCAGGCACCGACCAGAGGTGAGCCGGACGGGGCGCGCAGGGGCTCGGCGAGCTCGACGAGGGCGCGTTCGAGGCCGTGCAGATGGGCGAGGGCCGGTTCGAGAGGGGAGCGCGGCTCCGACGCGGGCCCGGCGAAGCCGTGCGCGGGCGGGACGGGGCGGCCGTACGCGGGCTCGGTGACGTGGCCCGTCGCGAGCTCGGGATCCCGGCCGGGCTCGGGGTGTGTGGGGTGGGTGAGGAGGTCGGCGCCTCGGTCCAGGGTCTCGACCGCCGTTTCGACGCGGTGGCGGGCGGCGGTGAGGCGGGCGTCGTGGGACGCCTCCGGGTCGGCGGCGACCGCGATCAGGCCGCGGATCTCCCGGGCGCAGTCGTCGAGCAGGGCGAGCACCCGGCGGGCGCGGCGCTTGCGGCCGAGCATCGGATTGAGCGGGTGGACGAGCGGGGCGACCGAGAGGCGTACCCGGCCGAGCAGCCGCTCCAGCTCCGCCGCCGGCCGTGCCGGGTCGGCGGTCGGGGAGCCGGAGAGGCGGGCGGCGGCCTCGGCGGTGCAGGCGTGGACGCAGCGCAGGGCCCGCCGGATCCAGGTGTCGGTGGTGGTGTGCGTGGTGACGGGCAGGACGAACAGCACGGCGAGGGCGGCACCGAGGGCGCCGACGGCGGTCTCCGCGAGGCGCAGTGCCAGCAGGGCCGGGGTGAGGACGCCGAGGAGGCCGTACAGCAGCTCGGCGAGCAGCGTCACGCAGAGCATCATCCAGGTGTAGGAGACGGCCGCCGAGTAGAAGATCCCGAAGACGGCCGCGGCCAGCAGGACGGTCGTGGGGACGGGCGCCCCGCCCACGGGGACGGCGATCAGCAGGCCGAGGCCGATGCCGAGGAAGGTGCCGAGGACCCGGCGGAAGCCGCGCACCAGCGTCTCGCCGCGCGAGGCGGTGTTCACGAAGATCCACCAGGTGGCGCCGACGGCCCAGTACCAGCGCTGCCCGGAGAGCAACTGGCCGGCGACGAGCGCGAAGCCGGCGCCCGCGGTCGCCTGGACGGCCTGCCGGGTGGTCACCCGGGCCAGTCCCGTGCCGCCGGGTGGCGCGGGGGCGGGAACGACGGGCAGCCGTCGCTCGTAGCACCACAGGCCGAAGCGCACGGCGGCGGCGCTCAGGACGGACAGGGTCACGGCGGCGTACAGCTCGGGCAGCCGGTCGGTCGTGGCGTGCAGGAACTGGGCGACGAAGAAGGTCATGAAGGCGAACACGCCGAGGCTGTGCCCGCGCGGCCCCCAGCGGCGGGCGTGGACGCCCGCGCCGACGACGGCGAGGAACACCAGGTCGCGGGCGACGGGGTGGGCGTGCAGCACGGCCGCTGCGGCGAGCACCGGCAGGCCGACGACGGGCAGCAGCGCGGTGGTGACCGCCTGCCCGCGGACCGTGGGATCGGCGACGGTGAACAGGGCGAGCAGCGCGGCGAGGCCACCGGTGACGGTGCCCGCGAGGGAGTGTCCGGCCGCCGCGCAGACGACGACCGCGAGCGCGATCCCGAGGACGGCCCGCGCGGCGAAGCGCAGCCGCACCCGTCCCGGATCCGGCGCCATGAACACCCGCCTGAGCACTGCCCACCGCCCCCTCTGTGCCACGGCACGAAAAAGGCGCCGCGGGGTCCGCAGCGCCATCGATGCCTCCATGAGAGCACCCCCGGCCCTGTTGGCTCAAGCGGATGCGCACACACAGGTCCATTGGCCCAGTCCTCACGCTCCGAGCCGAGCCGCCGTGGGGCCATCGGCCCAGGTCGTACGGCCCATACGGACCGGGACCGGATGGGCCATTGGTACAGTCGGCGGCGATCACCCAGGCACAGGGAGGCCGGATCACCGTGGCCGTGGACGAGCTGGACACCCGCATCCTGCGACTGCTCCTGGAGCGGCCGCGCACCAGCGTGCGCGAGTACGCCCGGATCCTCGGCGTCGCCCGGGGCACCCTCCAGGCACGTCTGGACCGGCTCGAACGGGACGGGGTGATCACCGGTACGGGCCCCTCGCTGTCCCCGTCCGCGCTGGGCCACCCGGTGCTGGCGTTCGTGCACATCGAGGTCACCCAGGGCCACCTGGACGACGTCGGGGACGCGCTGGCGTCGGTGCCGGAGATCGTCGAGGCGTTCTCGATCACCGGCGGCGGCGATCTGCTGACCCGGGTGGTGGCCCGTGACAACGCCCATCTGGAGGACGTGATCCAGAAGCTGATCAGCCTGCCGGGCGTGGTGCGCACCCGCACGGAGGTGGCGTTGCGCGAGCGGGTTCCGCACCGGCTGCTGCCGCTGGTCGAATCGGTCGGCCGGACGACCCGCGCGTAGCGCGCGACGGAGCTCTCGTCCGGTGTCGTCACCCGGGCGTACCAACTCGGCCCGTCCGTCGTGCGGAGGCGGTCCGCCCCGGGAGGACCGGGCGTCCCGCGTGTGGGCGGCGTCGTGGCCGCCGGTCGTCCCGCGCGGGGTCGGTCGGCGCTCCCTACGGTGGGCTCACCACAACACGAGAAGGCGAGCCGCATGCCCACCTCCCGCAGGTCCGAGCCCGTGAACGCCACGCCCGTGACCATCGAGGCCGTATGACGACGGTCCAGGCTCCGCAGAGCCCTCCGGTCGCGGACGACCGGCGCTGGAAGGCGCTCGCGGTCTGTCTGACGGCAGGGTTCATGACCCTGCTCGACACGTCGATCGTGAACGTGGCGGTGCCCTCCATGGAGCACGGGCTGCACGCCGCCCAGGCCGATCTGTCGTGGGTGGTGTCCGGGTACGCGCTCACCTACGGGCTGGCCCTCGTGCCCGCCGGCCGCCTCGGTGACCTTCGGGGGCGCCGGGAGACCTTCCTGATGGGGGTCGCGCTGTTCACGATCGCCTCGGCGGCGTGCGGCCTGGCGCCCACCGGGACCTCGCTGGTGGTGTTCCGGCTGCTCCAGGGCATGGCGGGCGGCCTGATCGCGCCGCAGAGCTCGGGGCTCATCCAGCAGATGTTCCAGGGGGCCGAGCGCGCGCGGGCCTTCGCCGCGTTCGGCAGTGTCGTCGCCGTCTCCACGGCGGTCGGCCCGCTGGCCGGCGGACTGCTCATCGAGGCGTTCGGCAGCTGGCGCTGGGTGTTCTTCGTCAACCTGCCCATCGGCCTCGGCGTGTTCCTGGCGGCGCTGCGGCTGCTGCCCCGGATCGCGCCCCGCAGGGACCCCGGCGAGGGGTTCGACGTGCCGGGGGTGCTGCTGCTCGGCGCAGGGGCGTTCGCCCTGATGCTGCCCCTGGTGCAGGAGCAGGCGTGGCCCGGACGGCGCAAGTGGGCCCTTGTCCCGGTCGCGATCGTGCTGCTCCTGGCGTTCCGCGCGTGGGAGCGACGGCAGGGGCGGCTCGAGAAGGGGCCGCTGCTGGATCTGCGGCTGTTCGCGCTGCGGTCGTTCACGTACGGCGCGCTGCTGAGCCTGGTCTACTTCGCCGGGTTCACCTCGGTGTTCTTCGTCTTCACGCTGTACCTCCAGAACAGCATGGGCTACAGCGCGCTGGCGGCCGGGCTCGCGGCGATGCCGTTCGCGGTCGGTTCGGCGGGCGCCGCGCTGCTCGGCGGACGGCTGGTCGTGCGCCAGGGGCGTGCGCTGGTCGTGCTGGGGCTGGTGGCCGTGGGGGTGGGGCTGCTGGGCACGATCGCTGCGGTGCGGCTGGCGCCGGGCGACTCCGTGGGCTGGGCGGCGGCGCTGCCGCTGCTGGTCGCCGGCGTCGGGTCGGGGCTGACCGTCTCCCCCAACACCACGCTGACACTGGCGCGGGTGCCGGTGCGGCGGGCCGGGGCGGCGGGCGGGGTGCTCCAGACCGGCCAGCGGATCGGCTCGGCCTCCGGCATCGCCGCGGTGGGCGCGGTGTACTTCGCCCACGTCGCCAACCACGGCCGCGCCTCCGGCGCCCTCCAACTGGGCATCCTGACGGCCCTGGTGTTCATCCTGGCGGCCCTGGCACTGGCGGTGGCGGACCTGCGCGAGGAACGCTCCGCGCCACCGGAGTAGACCGGGCACCGGGACCGACGGGCCGCCGCGGCACGACTGCCGCCGTGCCGCACGGTGTCGGGGCGTGCCCCGCGGTGCCCGGGCGTGCCTCGGAGTGTCCGGGCGTGCCTCGGGGTGTCGGGGCCGTGCGGGGGTCCGAGAGGGCTCCGTGTCAGGAGCGGCGGCGGGGTCTGCCCGGTTTCGGGGTGGCACGGCGGGTGCGGGCGGGGCGGCCCTGCTGGGTCTTCCCGCGGGGCTCGGTGCGCTTCGGCTTGTCCTGCCGGGGCGTCGTGCCGTCCCGCTTGTCCTGCTGGGACGCCGTACGGCCCCGCGTGCTGTTGACCGTGCGGCCCCGGACGATGCCGATGAAGTCCTCGACCCGGTCGGTGGTGGCCTCCTCGGGCCAGGACAGGGCCACGCCCGACTGCGGGGCGTCCACGAGCGTGCGGTAGGTGAGGTCCCGCCGGTGGTGGAGCCGGGCCAGCGACTGCGGGACGACCACCAGGCCCACACCGGCCGCGACCAGCTCGATCGCGTCCCCCGTGGTCGCGGGCCGCTCGAACCCGGGCTCCCCCGGCAGCGCGCCGTCCCAGACGAGGACGTCGTCCAGGGGGTGGAACACCACCTCGTCGGCGAGGTCCGCCCGTGTCACCTCGTCCACCGCGGTGATCACGTGGTCCTTGGGGACCACGACCACCGTCTTCTCGGTGTACAGAGGGATCGCGCTGAAGAACGTACGGTCGACCGGCAGCCGTACCAGCCCCGCGTCGGCCTCACCGCGCCGCAGCACGTCGGCCGCCTCCCCGGACGGCACCTGGAGGAGGGTGAGCGGCACGTCCGGCAGACGTTCGTTCCAGATCCGCGCCCACTTGGCGGGCGTCACTCCGGGGACGTACGCGAGCCGGAACGACGGTGTTTCCTGCGAGCCTGTCACCGGGCCAGGGTATCCGCCGTGGTCGGACGCCCCGAACACGGCCGATACCCTGGACGTCATGAAGTCGCAGCAGACCACCCAGACCATGAAGCCCGCGACCGCGGCGAAGAAGCTGGGTGTGTACCTCCCCGCCACCCCCGCCGAGTTCCAGGAGGGTGTCGTCTCGCGCGCCGAGCTCGGCGAGCTCCAGGCCGATCCGCCGGAGTGGCTGCGCGTGCTGCGGCTCGACGGCCCGCACCCGCGTCCGGTGGTCGCGGCGAAGCTGGGCGTGTCCATCGCCGGGCTCGCGCGCGGCGGGGTGACCGAGGCGCTCACCACCGAGCAGATCGAGGCGCTCAAGCAGGAGCGGCCCGAGTGGCTGGAGAAGGAGCGCGCCACGCAGGCCGAGGTCCGCAAGGAGGCCGTGCGCGTCAAGAACCTGAAGAAGCGCCAGGAAGCCGAGCAGGACTGAACCCCGGCCTCCCGGCCGCGCCCTCCCGGCTCCCGGACGCCCCGTGACGACCGTTCTCCCGGTCCGTCGCGGGGCGTTGTCAGTGGGCTGCCCTACAGTTCCGGTCACTTGATCGACACGGTGCGGGGAGGCACGTCATGGGGTGGGTCACGGCGGGCGACTACGAGGTCGCCCTGGAGGCCGGGAAGGTGGTGTGCCGCAACGCGTCGGGCCGGCGGCTCAAGTCCGTCCCGGCCAAGCTCGGCGACGATCCGGCGGTCGTCGGACTGCGGCAGCTCGCCGAGTGGCTGGAGCGGCACGAGCGCCGGTGCCTGGCCGACGTCGAACGCTGGATGGTGCGCTCGCTGCCGGTGCCGCTCACGGTGATCGCCCGCGTGTGGCCGGACCCCGCGTGGCAGGCCGCCCTGCGCGACGTCGTCGTCACGGGCGCGGACGGCGAGGTCGCCGGCTTCCTGCGGGACGCCGACCCCGGGCGCGGACTCGGACTGGTCGACCTCGACGGCGACACCGTCCGCATCGCCCCGGACCTCGTGCGGCTCCCGCACCCCGTCCTCCTCGACGACCTGGAGGAACTGCGGGAGTTCGCCGTCGACCTCGGTGTCGAGCAGCGCGCCCAGCAGCTGTTCCGCGAGGTGTGGCACCGCCCGGCGGCGGTCGACGCCGAGGGCACCCAGGTGGAGGACCACGCGGGCGGCTCGTTCAAGGAGCTGCGCTTCCTGCACGGCCGTGCCTCCCAGCTCGGATACCGCGTCCGCGGCGGACACGCCGTCTGCTCCGTCCTGGAGGAGGGCCGCGGCGTCGAGGCCCGCGTGTGGATCGGCGACTACGACGGCTACGAGGAGACCGAGACCGGCCCCCTGATGTGGACCGACGCCTCGGGCCGGGTGCTGCGGCTCGGCGAGGTCGGGCCCGTGGCCTGGTCGGAGGGCATGCGCATGGCGGCGGCGCTGTACGCCGGGCGGGACGTCGAGGACGAGGAGCAGGCGGCATGAGCACGACGTACGACGAGACCACCGCGGCCGCGCTGCTGGAGGCGGGCGCCGTGCTGCCGCCGGGCACCAGCACCCGCGACGACGCCGACACCCTCACCGTCCGCACGTACACGCACCCCGCCCTGGACGACCGCCCCGTGGTGCGGCTGGTGCCGGGCACACTCGGCGAGGCCGAGGACCTGGCCCTGGAGTTCCTGGGCCTGACCCGCGAGCCCGAGGCGCCGGAGGTCGGCCAGGTGCGCCGGGAGACGCTGGGCTTCCCCGCGTGGGCGCTGGTCAACGACCCGGCCAACGGGCACCACGCGCTGGCCCTGGTCAAGGACGTCGAACGGCTCGCGCGGCAGGCCAAGTCCCGCCCCGGCAACGCCAAGGACGGCTTCGAGGAGCTGGGCACCCGCCTCGGCCGCACCGTGCCGCACTTCCTGCCGACGTTCTACGAGCAGGCCGCGCGGGTCTTCCTCCAGCACGAGAACACGACGTACGCCGCCGCGTTCTTCGGCAAGGCCCGCGAGGCCGAGCGGGTGCACGCGCTCGCCGTGGACGAGGAGCGGCAGCGGGCGGTGTTCCTGGAGTTCGCCTTCGCCGGCGCGCTCACCGTCAAAGCGCTCAAGGAGCACGTCAGGGACCTCTCCCGGCGGCTCGACCCGGCCGCGGCGTGGGCGCAGTTCCGGCAGCTGACCGTGGAGCGCTGCGCGGCCGGCATGCCGCCGTACGCGTCGCTGCCGCAGGACGCGCGCGGGCTGATCAAGGCGGCGGGGCTGCCGCGGGTCGCCGAGGAGTGCGCGCTGGTCGCCGAGCTGATCGCCTCACCGGCCGCCGTCCGGGCGCCCGCCTCCTTCTGGAACGCCTACCGGCCGACCCTCGCGGTCCTGGCACAGGAGCAGCCCTCCGTCCGCGCGCGACTGCTGGAGATCATGCCGGTCGGTCTGGGCCACGGGGTCGAGGACGACGAGTTCTGGCTGACGGTGCTGGCGGAGAGCGGGGCCGAGCGGCTGCTGACCGGCGAGGAGGAGGGCGCCGACGCGGCGGACTGGCTGAGCCGCTGGGCCACGCACCGCAAGCACGGCGCGGCGGTCTCCACCCGCTCCACGGCCACGCTCGCGCTGGTCGAGCGGATGGCGCCCCGGCTGTGCGCGCAGGGAAGGCCGGTGGACGTCTTCACCGGGCGCTGGCACGCGGGCGCCGACCTGGACCTCCTCGACCTGTGCGCGGCGCTGGGCGTCCCGCTGGCGGTGCCGGACGCCGACGTGGACGTGCACCTGGCGCTCGACCGGTGGCTCAACGACACCCGGCCGGGCCGGCGCGACCTGGTCGCCACCGCGGCGGACCCGCGGCTGCGGCGTCTGCTGCACGAGGCGATCGGCACCCTGGGCCGCCACCGCGCGGGCCCCGAGCCGCTGGCGTCCCTCGCCGCCCACCCCGTCCTGCGCGAGGTGCTGGGCGAGTGGCTGGACGAGGCGGCCGAGGAGTACACGCGCGCGGTGGGCCTGCCCGGCGCCCGCGCGGCACTCGACCGGCTGCGGACCTTCCGCCCGGTCGCCGTCGAGGTCCGCCCCGAGGCCGTCGCCCGGATCGCCGGGCACGCGGTCGCCCCGCTGCTGGGCCGCACCCTGCGCGCGGGCATCCTGGACGAGCTGGGCTGGCCCGCCCTGGAGGAGGGGCTGCGCCTGCTCGACGCGGAGACCAGGAAGGGCGAGGACAACACGCTGACCGTGCACGACGCCTGGCCCGCGCTGGTCCTCAACCGCCGGCACAAGGCGGTCGTGGTCGGCCCGGACGGGGTGCTGCTCATGCACGACCTGCGGCTGCCGGTCGACCTCGACCGCTGGCAGCGCCCGCGCTTCCGTTACGTCGACGGCGAACTGCTGGTGCTGTGGCGGGAGGAGGGCAAGCAGCGCGGCTACTGGTCGTCCCGCCCCTCCGAGGTGTTCACGCCCGGCGGTGAGGAGCTGTCCGCCTGGTGGTCGGGACACGAGGTCGAGCACGCCTCGGTGCCCCTGCCCGGCGGCGGCCGTGCGACCGGCGGACCGACCCTGCACGCCGGGGACACGGTCCTGCCGCCGAGCCGCGCGGTCCTCTCCGACGGCACGAACCTGTGGCGCCGGGGCAGGCAGGGCCGGCAGTCGGTGTGGCTGGAGTACGACCCGGCCACCGGCACGCACGGACGCGCCTCGCTGCCCGCCCTGCTGCGCGCCGGCGTCCGGGACGACACCACCCTGCTGCCCGACCGGTGCGAGGTGCTGCCGCTCCTGCCCGGCCTGGAGAACAGCCCGTTCGGCACGGACGGCACGGTCCTGGGCCGCTGGGTGCGCACGGAGGGCACCGGCCCGGACAGCCGTACGACGGCGGGGACCCCGGACGGCCGGACGGTCGTCCTCGGCGCGGACCGGCACGGCCGGCTGCCCGGGGCCCCGCTGGGCGCGCTGCGGCTGCCCGGCGGCGCCGCGCCCGTCGCCGTCCGGCAGCACCAGGGGATCGCCCTGTTCGCGGGCGACGACACCTCCGCCGACGGGGAACTGGGCCGCGTCACGTTCGTCGAGCAGGGCGGGGAGTTCGCGGCCGGCACCCGGCTGGTGCCGCCGCTCCCCCACTGGCACGCGCTGCGCCCCCGCGACGAGCGGGGCTCGGCCGTCCTGCGCGCCATGACCGACGAGCGGACCGCCGAGGTGCTGCGCGGGTGCGGGGCGGCGCTGGCCGAGTGGCAGGAGGCCATGACCCGCGCGGGTACGGACGCCGCCGCCAAGGCCGCGCTGCCGTCGGCGGACGAGACCGTGCTGCGCGCCGTGACACACGCCCTGCCCGACCTCGCCGACGAGCGGCTGCGCACCGGCGTCGCCACCCTCGTCCGTACGGCGCTGCGGCTGACCGAGTCGGCCACCGCGTTCACGAACCCGCCCCGGGAACAGCCGCGCAAGCGCGCCGAGGGCATGTTCGCCGACTACGCCCCCGAGCACGGCGAGGACCGCACGCTCAACGACGCCACCAGCGGGTTCGCCGACCTGCACGGCTGGTGGGGCGGGGAGCGGTGGAGCGCACTGCGGCAGATCCGCGCCGTGAACCACGTCCTGTCCGGCGCGCCCGCCGACGGCAGGCCGCTGGCCGACCACGAGCGGCGGGCGACGCTCACCGACGGGTGGCGCAGCGAGGAGTTCACCGTCCCCGTCATGGGCGCCGCCTGGCCCTCGGTCCTGAGCACCCTGCGGCCGCTCGCCCACCGGGCCGCCTCGCCCGCGCTGGCCGAGGACCGGCGCGAGGCGCTGCTCCTGCTGTTCGAGGCGATCGGCGAGGGGATGCTCGCCGCTCCCGGCGGGACGCTGCGCGAGATCGAGCTGAGCGAGCCGCACGACAAGCAGCAGCGCGCCGGCCAGGTCCTGCGCCGGGGCGACCGCACCGTCGTCGTCCTGGGCTGCCAGCGCGTCGACAGCGAGCACGACCGTGTCGAATGGCTGGCACTGGACCACGACCCGTCGGGCGCGTTCGGCGCGGTCGCGCACTTCGCCCTGGCGCGGGAGACCCGGCACGCCTCGGCGCTCACCGCGGAGCAACTGGCCACCGTCACCCGCCTGATCAGGGACAAGGGGGCCGCGCCCTGGCAGGCCGACGCGGTCGACGCGCTGGTCGCCGGCACCCGTGCGGCGCTGGGTCCGGTGCAGGCCACCCTGCTGCTCGCCGGACATCCGCACGACCCGGGCGCGGAGGCGCTGGCCGCCGTCGGGCTGAAGCGACGTCAGTACGACTTCGGCGACGGCATGCTGGACTCCGTCGGGCGGGACGACCGGACGGCGCTCGTCGCGGCGCTGCTGCCCGCGGACCCGGCCGACCTGTGGACCACCGGCCCGGACACGGCCGCCGCGGCCCGCGTGTGGGCCGAACGGCTGGGCTCGTTCGTGCGGCTGCCGGAGGAGCTGGCCGCCGATCTGAACCGGGTGCCCGCCGCCACCGCCGAGTCCCTGCTCAACCCCGGGCGCACGCCCTGGCTGAGCCGCACCACGGTCCAGCGGCCCGACGCGGACGGCAACCTGGTCGCGGCGGACCCGGCCGCGATTCCCGGACGGTACGACCTCACCCGCGCCGTGGACGCCCTGGCCCAGCTCGCCTACGCCCTGCCGTACGGGCATCCGCTGCGCGCCGCGCTGCCGGACGGGCTGGCCGCGCTGCGCCGCCGTCTCGCCGATCCCGAGCTGCTGCTCGACCTGGACGTCGAGTGGACGGAGCAGGGCGGCCCGACCGCGGCCGAACTCCGCAAGGCGTACGGGCTGCCCGCCACCGGGGGCGCGGACGCCGACGGCTCCACCCGGGTCGGCGAGGTGTTCGTGCTGCGCCCCTGGTACCAGGACACGGAGACCGTCCTGATCCGCCCGGCACTGATCACCGGCCCGGACGACCCGGCGCTCGGGCTCGTCGAGGGGCTGGTGCACACCGGACGGGCGAGCGGTGTCCACGCGCTGCGGGCGATCCTGGGCGACGACCTCGCGCGGGCGCTCGCCGCCGGTGCCGAAGGGCCGGCCGGACCCGCCCAGGACCCCGCGGTCGGCGCTCCCGCGCTGGTCGCCGAGGTCGCGGCGGCCCACGGTCTGGGCGAGGACGCGGCTGCCCTGTATCTGCAACTGCTCGCGCTGCCGGACCCGACGGACCGCAACGTCGCCCGCTGGACCGGCTGGAAGCCCGCCCGGCTGAAGAAGGCGCGTGCCGAACTGGCCGCGACCGACCTGGTCGTGGAGGCCAGGCGCCCGCGCGCCGGACGCACCCTGTTCCTGCCGTGCGGCTGGTACGACCTCAAGGCGCCGGCGCTGCCGGTGGAGACCTGGAAGGAAGGTCTCCACCCGGTACCGGCCCATGAGCGGGCGGTCCCCCTGCTGCCGGTTCCGGACCTGTTCGTCCGGGCCTGGGAGCGGGTGCGCGCGGGTGACGCCCCGGCGTACGAGGAACTGACCACGCGCGCCACGCGCCGGGGACGCCGATGAGGACCCCGTCGGCTCCGACGCCCCTGAAGTCCGCCGAGCTCCCCGAGTCCCCCTTGTCTCCCTTGCCCTCCTTGCCCTCCTTGTCCCCCGCACCGTCTCAGCCTTTGCCGACCGTCAGCCGCACCGCCCCGAAGGACGCCCGCCGATGACCACCGCCCTCGTTCCCGACACGGCCCGCCAGGTGGTACCGCCCGAGGACCGGTACGCCGCCGAACTGGCCTTCCTCGCCGCGTACGACAGCGGTCCCCGCCCGCCCGCGTGGCGGCTGACGCCGCGCGCGGTGGTCACGTTCGTCATGGGCAGCGGCGGGCGGGCGCTGCGGCTGCCCGACGGCGCCGAGGCGCCCGAGGGGGTGCCGCGGCGGCTCGTGGTGGAGGACAAGTTCGTCGGCGACCGTGCGCTCGTCGAGCGGTGTGTCGTCACGCTCGCCGGTGAGCGCGGGCTGCTGCTCGTCGGCGAGCCGGGCACCGCCAAGTCGATGCTCTCCGAACTGCTGTCGGCCGCCGTGTGCGGCACCAGCGGCCTGGTGGTGCAGGGCACGGCCGGCACGACGGAGGACCAGCTCAAGTACGGCTGGAACTACGCCCTGTTGCTGGCCAAGGGACCCAGCAGCGAAGCCCTCGTGCCCTCGCCCGTCCTCACCGCCATGTCCCGGGGCGGCATCGCCCGCGTCGAGGAGGTGACGCGCTGTCTGCCCGAGGTGCAGGACTCCCTGGTGTCGCTGCTGTCCGAGCGGCGCATCGCGGTGCCCGAACTCGCGGGCACGGACGACGCGTTGGCGCACGCCGCGCCCGGCTTCAACCTGATCGCCACGGCCAACCTGCGGGACAGGGGCGTCTCGGAGATGTCCGCCGCGCTCAAGCGGCGGTTCAACTTCGAGACGGTGGGCCCGATCCCGGACCTCGACGCGGAGACCGCGCTGGTGCGCGGCCAGGCGCGGGCGTCGGTGGAGCGGGCCGGGGCCGCGTTCCAGGTCGACGACGCGGTGCTGGAGGCGCTGGTCACCGCGTTCCGTGACCTGCGGGAGGGACGGTCGGCCGAGGGCTGGGAGGTCGAGCGTCCGTCCACGGTGATGAGCACGGCGGAGGCGGTCTCGGTGGCCGGTGCGCTGGGTCTCGCGGCGGCGTACTTCCCCGGGGACCGTGATGTGCTCGGGCTGCTGCCCGGGCATCTGCTGGGCGTCGTACGCAAGGACGACCCCGCCGACGCGGCGCGGCTGCGCGGCTACTGGGACGGCCCGGTGCGGAGGCGGGCCGAGCAGGGCTCGGCCACCTGGCGCACGCTGTGGGACCTGCGTACGGTCCTGGAGGGCTGAGGGCCGTGCGACCCGAGGAAGCCGTCGCGGCGCTCACCGATCCGGCGGGACCGTACGTCATCGGCGTACGGCATCACGCGCCGTCCCTCGCCGCGGCCGTACCGGCGCTGCTGGACGCCGCCCGGCCGGACGTGCTGCTCGTCGAACTCCCGGCGGAGCTGCAGGAATGGCTGCCGTGGCTCGCCCACGAGTCCACCCGGGCGCCGGTGGCCCTGGCCGCCGCCCCGGACGACGGCCGGGGCGGCCCCGCGTTCTACCCGTTCGCCGACTTCTCCCCCGAACTGGCCGCACTGCGCTGGGCCGCGCGACGGGGTGTACCGGCACTGACCTGCGATCTGCCGTTGGCGGACCGCGCGTGGGAGGAGCCGGACCCCGTCCCGGGAGGACCCGGGAAGCCCAGCAGCACAACGGGGGTTCGGGTTCCCGACGGGGAGCCGGACGCCGGTGCCGAGACGGTCGGGGGTCGGGCTCCCGACGCCGCCACGGACGCCGACGCCGACACGGTCGGGGGCCGGTTTCCCGACACCGAGCGGGACGCCGACGCCGGTACGGCCGGTGTCGGCGGTCCCGACGCAGAGACGGACTCCGGCGTCGGCTCGACCGGGGCTCGGGTTCCCGGCGAGGAGTCAACCGTCGGCTCCGGCACGGGTGGTGGTGTCGGTGAGGCGTTGCGGGCTCGGCTGACCGGGCGGCCCGGGGACGATCTCTGGGACCGGCTGGTGGAGGTCGCCGCTCCCGGGTCCTCGCCGGAGGCACTGCGGCGCGCCGCGCTGCTCACCGGGTGGGCGCTGCGCGCGGACGCGGTCGCCTCGGGCGGGGTCGCGGAGCTGGATCTGCGGCGCGAGCGGTGGATGCGGTCCTGTCTGGCCGCCGCCACCGCGCGCGGGGAGCGGGCCGCCCTCGTGGTCGGCGCCTTCCACGCCCCGGCGCTGCTCCCGGGCGGCCCCGACACACCGCCCGACCCGGCCGGGACCGCCTCCGGCATCCACCCGGCTCCCGGGCCCGACGCCCAGTCCGTTCCCCGGCCCGACGCCCGCGCCGTGTCCGGACCCGACGCCCACTCCGCCACGGCCTCCGCTCCCGCTCACGACAGCCGCGGCGTTCCCGGCACCGGCTCCCGCACCGCTCACGGTCCCGGTCCCGCTCCCACCCGCAAGGTGCGGAGTTGGACCACCTCGTTCATCCCCTACACCTACGCGCTGCTGGACGAGCGTTCCGGTTATCCGGCGGGGATCCGGGACCCGGAGTGGCAGCACATGGTGCTCGACGCGGCGGGCGATCCGGCCGCGCTGGAGGACGCCCTCGTCCGGGCCGCCGTGCGGGTGTGCGCGGAACTGCGCGCGCAGGGACACCCGTCGGGCCCGGCCGACGCCCGCGAGATCACCCGGCTGGCCGGGGACCTCGCCCGGCTGCGCGGGCTGCCCGCGGCGGGCCGGGGCGAACTGGTCGAGGCCGTGCAGACGGTGCTCGCCCAGGGCGAACCGTACGGCCGGGGCCGCGCCGTGGCCCGCGCGATGGAGACGGTGCTCGTCGGCACGCGCGGCGGCCGTCCGGCACCGGACGCGCCCCGCAGCGGTCTCGCCCCCGCCGTCGAGGCGGAGGTGGCGGAACTGAACCTGCCCGGCCCGGCGGACGGCGGCGGCCCCGCCCGCGACCTTCGGCTGGACCCGCTCCGCTCCGACCTGGACCGGCGCCGCGAACTGCTGCTGCGCAGACTGGCGGTGTGCGGGGTGCCGTACGCCGAGGCGAAGGACGTCGTCGGCGCCGCCGGGACCGAGGCGCTGACCTCGCGCTGGGAAGTGCGCTGGACACCCGCCACCGCGGCCGTGCTGAGCGCGGCCGGCGCCCGTGGGGTCACCGCGGCCCAGGCCGCGGAGGGCGTGCTGCGCGAGCGACGGCGCGCACAGGCCGCGGAGGGCGGGCCGACGGCGGCACAGACGCTCGACGGTCTGGAGCAGGCGGCGCGGTGCGGTCTGCCGGGCCTCGTGGACGAACGCCTCGACGACGTCGCCGAGACGCTTCCGCAGTCCGGGACACTGCCCGAACTCCTCGCCGGACTCGCCTTGTCGGACCGGCTGCGCGCCGGCCACATCGCGGGACTGGCGGCGGACGAGGACCGTACGGCGCGTGCGACGGCGGTCGCCGGGCTGCTGACCTCCGCCGCCGTGCGCCAGGTCGACGGCCTCACCGGCTCCGAGGACCCGGCCGACGCCCACGCCCTGCTCGAACTCGCCCACCGCGCCGACCCGCTGGGCGGCATCCGGCTCACCGACGCCCTCGTCCGGCTGGCCGCCGACGGCTCACCGCTGATGCGCGGCGCGGCCGGAGCCGTACGGGTGCTGCTCGGGCACGAGGCGCCCGAGGCCCTGGGCGGGCGGGTGGCGTCCTGGGTCGACGCGGCCGCCGATCCCGAGTCCCGGTCCGCGCTCACCGCCCGGCTCACCGGACTGCTGACCGCGGCCGGGCGGCTGCTGGAGTCCGCGGCCCCGGCCCTGGAACCGCTGCTCGGCCGGGTGTCGGAGCTGTCCGACCAGGACTTCCTCGACCGGCTCCCGGCGCTGCGCGGCGGTTTCGACACGCTGAGCCCGGCCTCCCGCGAGCGGCTCCTGGCCGCCGTGGAGGAACGGCTCGACGGCGACCGCCCGGCGGACACCGGTGGTCTCGACCCCGTGGCCCTGGCCACGTGGACGGCCGCCGACCTGGCCGCGCGCGAGGTGCTGGACGGCCTGGGCCTGCTCCCCGCCCACGGCGACCCCCGGGAACCCGGTTCCCCGACCGCCACCACCCCCGGCCCCACCACAGGCACCGCCACCGACGTGCCCGCCCCGCACGCCGCCGCGCACCACCTCTCCCCCGCCGACCGCTGGCGGCTGCTCCTGGGCCGCCGTGCCGACCGGCTGCCGCCGTCCGCGGGGCGGCTGGCGACGGCGCTCGACGAGCTGTACGGCAGCGGCCGGGGCGAGGGCAGCCGGGGCGACCTCACCGGCGGGGGCCGGGGCGGCCGGGAGGCGCCGTACCCCGGGGCGCGGGAGTGGTCGCAGGAGCTGGCCGCGCTGTTCGGTCCCGGCATCCGGGAGGAGGTGCTGGCGGCCGCCGCGGCGACGGGCCGCGCGGACGTGATCACCGAGCTGGACCCGGACACCGTGCGGCCGTCCGTCGATCTGCTGCGCTCCGTGCTGCGGCACGCGGGCGGGCTGCCCGAGGCCCGGCTCGCGGCGCTGCGTCCGCTCGTCCGGCGGCTGGTCGAGGCGCTGACCCGGCAGCTGGCCACCCGGCTGCGCCCCGCGCTGCACGGCGCCGTCCTGCCACGTCCCGCCCGGCGGCCCGGCGGTGGTCTCGACCTGCCGCGCACCCTGCGGGCCAATCTGGCGACCGCGCGCCGGGAGCCGGACGGCACGGTCGTGGTCGTACCGGAGCGGCCGGTGTTCCGCGCCCGCGCGCGGCGGGCCGCCGAGTGGCGGCTGATCCTGGTCACCGACGTCTCCGGGTCCATGGAGGCGTCCACGATCTGGGCGGCTCTGACGGCGTCGGTGCTGGCGGGGGTGCCGACGCTGTCGACGCACTTCCTGGCGTTCTCCACGGAGGTCGTCGACCTCACCGGCCATGTCGACGATCCGCTGTCGCTGCTGCTGGAGGTCAGCGTGGGCGGCGGTACGCACATCGCCGCCGGGCTGCGGCACGCGCGGGAGCTGGTCACCGTGCCGTCCCGCACGCTCGTGGTGGTCGTCAGCGACTTCGAGGAGGGCTACCCGGTGGGCGGGCTGCTCGCCGAGGTCCGTGCCCTGGTCGGCGCGGGCTGTCACGTCCTGGGCTGCGCGAGCCTCGACGACTCGGGGCGGCCCCGGTACTCGACGGGCGTCGCGGGGCAACTGGTCGCCGCCGGGATGCCCGTCGCCGCCCTCAGCCCGCTCGAACTCGCCCGCTGGGTAGGGGAGAAGATCTCATGAGCCAGGTCCTTCCGCCGGTCGCCGCGTCCGTGACCGCCGAACTCGTCGCGGAGCTGTCCCCCCGGCTGCGCAAGCGGCTCGACGCGGGCGTCACCAAGCTCGCCGGCCGCCCCGCCGTACGGGACGGCGACACCGTGCGCATCGCCGTCGACGACTCCATCGACCTCGAACTCCACGCCCCCGGTGGCACGGTGACGCGCGCGGAGGACGTGCGCTGCGGCTGTCTGCTGGCGCCGGACTGCCTCCACCGCGCGGCGGCGGCCTCGGCGGCACCGGTCGCGGAGGCCGAGGCGAGCACGGCGGAGGAAGCGCGGGAGGGAGGGGCGCGGGAAGACGCGGCGGGGGAGGAGGCAGCGGCGGGGGCCGACAACTCCCCCACCACTCGGGCGGGTTCGGCGGACGCCGCGAACGCCTCCCCGCCCGAGGTCCCCGCCCCGGGCCAGCTCGCCGCCGCGCAGGCCCTGCTCCGCGCCACCGCCGCCGTGCTCGACGCGGGAGCCGACGGCGCCGGTGCCGTCGTCCAGGCGGAGATGCTGCGCGCGGCCCACTCCGCGCGTCTGGCGGGGCTGCCGCGGGCCGCCGCGTCGGCGGTCTCCGTGGTCACCGCGGTGCGCGCGGCCCGCTCCGGGGACCCGGCGTACCGCTCGGCCGACCTGGTGGCCGCGCTCGGTGACGTCCTGACCGTCGCCCACCGGCTGCCGTACGCCACCGGGCCCGAGCTCGCCGAACTGCGCGGCACCGCGCGGCAGCCGTACACCCCGGACGGCTCGCTGCGGCTGTACGGCCTGTTCTCCGAGCCGGTGCTGACGGCGAGCGGGCACGCGGGCGCGGTCAGCTGGACCGCCGACGCGGAGGGCCGGCTCTGCACGGTGTCCGACGTGGCCCCGGGCGGCGTGGGGCGGGCGGTGGGCGCCGCCGACCGGGCCGTGCGCGTCGGTGACACGACGCTGACGCACCGGGAGTTGTCACGCGCCGGGCTCGCGGTGTCCGGGGCCACGGTGTCGCCGACGGGACGGCTGGGCGCGGGCGCGTCGGTGCGGGCCGTACGGGCGTCCGGCGTCGGCTGGGACGAGGAGCCGCTCGGCCGGCTGTGGGCGGTACCGGTCGCCGATCAGGTCGCGCGGGCCCTGCGCGGCGGCCACGACCTGCTGTTCCTCGACGTCACGCCGCTCGGCACGGCCCGTGAGGCGACGGGTGACGTGCTCCTGGCCGACTGCGCGGGGCTGACGGTCCGGCTGGGTGTCGCACACGACGACCCGGCGCTGCCGTACCGCGACAACCTGCGGCTGCTGGCCACCGCGCGGGACGGTCGGCTGCGGGTGGTGGCCCGGCTCGTCCCGGCGCCGCTGCCGCGCGCGCTCCTGCTGGCCGTCGAGCATCCGACGACCGCCGGAGCCCGGGTCGACCTCGGTTTCGACCGGCTCCGGCGGGCGGACCTGGCCGCCGCCGCGACGCCCCCCGCCGCCGCGACGGCCGTCCCCTCCCCCTCGGGCGGAGCCCCGTCGAACGGAGCTCCCTCGGCGGGAGCCCTCGTGGACGAAGGCCCCTACGGCGAGGCCCCGCTGCACCTGCTCGGCAGGCGTGTCCACCGGGCCGCGTCCGGCGGCCGGCGGGTGCTCGCCCTCCCCGGCGGCGGCCCGGCGGCCGACGACCGGCGGCTGCGCGACCACGGCCTGGCCACCGCGGCCGACCTGCTCACCGAGCTGTGCGCGGCCGCGGCGGACCGCGCCCGTGACGCCTTCGGCAGGCTGCTGCCCGCCGACACGGACCGCTTCGCCCGTGCCTGGCTGGCCGCCACGCGGTACGGCCAGGAGGTCGATCTGGCCCTGTGTGCGGCGGCGTGGAGCGCGGGCCGCCGCTCCCCCGCCCCGGCGGCCCGCGGTCACGCGGCACATCCCGCAAGGTGATGTCGCCGGGTTGAAGTCTGGGACAGCCGGAAGCGGAGGGGTATGGGTACAACTGCGTACGCGCACGAGCGGGGAGGAACCCGTGGCACCGTCGGTGGAACGAGCCTACGAACGCCTGACGGCGGTGGCCGTGGGGGCGCTCCACGAACGTGATCCGGAGCGGCTGTGGCCCCTGCTGGCCGCCGCGCTGCCCGACGTGTGCGGCGGCGCGGCCCTCGTCTACAAGCTGGACGACTGGAGCGAGAGCGCGGGGACCGTCGGCATGTCCCCCGGTGTGGCACCGGAGTTCGGCCGGCTGGGCAGCGCGGCGCTGGGCGTGCTGCGCTCGGGTTATCCGTTCGCCGCGCACTACGTCGCGGGCGGGGACCGGGAGCCGGTGACCGCCCGGCGGACGGCGGGCCGGGCGTGGGCGCCGAGTCCGACGGCGGCGCTGCTCGGTGACGTCCTGGACGTGGACCACGCGTTGGCGATCCCGCTGCCGGGAACCGCCGTGCCGATCACCGGCTGCATGGTCTACCGCTCGGGCACGGACTTCACCGAGGACCACCTCCGACTGGCGCGGCAGGTGCAGCCGTTGCTGGCCGCCGTGGACCAGCAGCGTCAACTCCTGGAGGAGTGGCGCCGGTTGCTGCCGCCCACCGAGGAGGCGCGGGAGCGGGCCGCGGACTGCTCGCTCACGCCCCGCGAGACGACGGTGCTCCTGCTGCTCACGGACGCCCTGACGGCCGCCGCGATCGGCCGCCGTCTGGGCATCTCCGCGCGCACGGTGCACAAGCACGTCGAGAACATCTACCGCAAGCTCGGCACCCGCGACCGCATCAGCACGGTCCTGCGCGCCCAGCACCTGGGACTGCTCCCGGGGCCCCGGGCCGGGACGCCGCCTAGCGGGTGAGGAAGTCGGCCAGACCGGTCAGCAGGCGGTCGACGTCCTGGGTGTCGGTGTAGGGGGCGAGTCCGACGCGCAGGCCGCCGGTGTCCCCGAGGCCGAGCCGGCGCGACGCCTCGACAGCGTAGAAGGACCCGGACGGCGCGTGGACGCCGCGGACGGCGAGGAAGCGGTAGGCGTCGGTGGTGTCGGCGTCCTCGAACGTGAGCAGCAGGGTGGGGGTGCGGTCGGCGGCCCGGGAGTGGACGCGTACGCCGGGCAGCGCGGCGATCCCCTCGTCCAGTCGGGTGCGCAGGGTCCGCTCGTGCTCCTCGAGCGCCGTGTACGCCGCGGCCAGACGCTCGCGCCGGGAGCCGGTCGCGTCCGGGTCGAGTCCAGCGAGGAAGTCGACGGCGGCGCGGGTGCCGGCGAGGAACTCGTAGGGCAGGGTGCCGAGTTCGAAGCGCTCGGGGACCGCGTCGGTGGACGGCAGCAGCTTGTCCGGGTGCAGGGTCTCCAGCAACTCGGTCCTGGCGGCGAGCACTCCGTGGTGCGGGCCGAGGAACTTGTAGGCGGAGCAGACGTAGAAGTCGGCGCCGAGCCGGTCCAGGTCGACGAGGCTGTGCGCGGCGTGGTGGACGCCGTCGACGTAGCTGAGCGCGCCCGCGGCGTGGGCCAGCCGGGAGATCTCGGTGATCGCGGGCCGGGTGCCGATCAGGTTGGACGCGGCGGTGACGGCGACGAGGCGGGTCCGGTCGGTGAGGAGGGCGCCGACGGCGTCGGCCGGGAGTTCGCCGGTGGCGGGGTCGAAGTCGGCCCAGCGCACGGTCGCTCCGGCCCGCTCCGCGGCCTGCACCCAGGGCCGGATGTTGGCGTCGTGGTCGAGGCGGGTGACGACCACCTCGTCCCCCGGCCCCCAGTCCTGGGCGAGGGTGCGGGCCGTGTCGTAGGTGAGCTGGGTGGCGCTGCGGCCGATGACGACGCCCGCGGGGTCGGCGCCGAGCAGGTCGGCGAGGGCCCGTCGCGCCTCGACGACGATGTCCTCCGCGTTGCGCTCGCCCGGCAGTTCGTGTCCCCGGTTCGACAGCGGTCGCGCGAGCGCGTCGGCGACGGCCCGGATGACCGGCTCGGGCGTCTGGGTGCCGCCGGGGCCGTCGAAGTGGGCGGTGCCGGCGCTCAGCGCGGGGAACTGGGCGCGCAGGGCGGTGATGTCGTACGTCAACGGGGGCTCCTGTGGGTGCCGTGACGGGCGCGTCCGGGTCGACGCGGGTGCGCAAGGAGCGTACGGCGGCACGGTCACCGTCCACAGCCCCGCCCACCCCGGACCTCCCGCGTTTCAGCCGGTCACGACGGCCTCGGCGCTCGCGGCGGCCTCAGCGGGCGTGACGCTCCGGGCAGCTTCGGCGGTCGTGGTGGTCCGCCGGCTCTCGCTGTGGGCGCGGTTCGCGGAGATCAGCGCGTCGAGGGACTCCCGGGTGTGCACGAGCTCGGCGATGTGCGCGGAGAGCCGGTCGCGCTCCTCGGCCATGCGGAGCATCGCGGCGTCGGACGCCTCCGCGCTGGGTTCGTCGACGCAGGGCAGCAGTTCGGCGACGGTCCGGCTGGACAGGCCCGCCGCGTAGAGGGGGTGCAGCCGAGCCCGGTCGGCCAGTCCAACCCCGGCACACCCGGTCTGCAAACGGACGAGCAGGTGGTGTCGTGGCGTCCCGTGACGGACGCCGTGCACGCCAACGGCGGCCGGGTCTTCGCGCAGATCATGCACGGCGGCCAGGTCTCGCACCCCGACACCACCGGGACGACGCCGGTCAGTCCCTCAGCCGTGGCCGCGACGGGCGAGGTGTTCACCCCCGGCGGGCCCCGGCCGGCGCCGGTGCCGCGCGCGTTGGAGTCCGCCGAGGTGGCCGAGCACGCCCTGGCGTACGCGCGGGCGGCGCGCCGGGCCGTCGACGCGGGCTTCGACGGGGTCGAACTGCACGGCGCCAACGGCTACCTGATCTCCCAGTTCCTCTCCTCGAACGCCAATCTGCGCACCGACGGCTACGGTGGCCCGGTCGTGAACCGCATCCGGTTCGCCGTCGAAGCGGTCGAGGCGACGGTCGACGCGGTGGGCGCGGAGCGCACCGGCATCCGGCTCTCGTCCGGCGGCACCTTCTGGGGCGTCGAGGAGCAGGACATCCCCGAGCTCTACGCCGCGCTGCTCACCGAACCGGCCCGGCTGCGGCCCGCCTACGTCCACCTGGAGGCGACGGCACCCGAGGAGGTGCTGCTCGGTCTGCGCCGGATCTGGCCGGGCACCCTGATCGTGAACCCGACCTTGCCGATGGGCGCCGTGCAGACCGGCCGGGCCGAGGCCGACCGCTGGCTCGGTCTGGGCGCCGATCTCATCGGCTTCGGCCGCGCCTTCATCGCCAACCCCGACCTGGTGGAACGCCTGCGCCTGGACCTGTCGATCGCCCCGGTCGACGAGACCACGTACTACCAGGGAGGCGACGCGGGCTACCTCACGTACCCGACGTACCGGCACACGGCATGACCCCCGGGGGGGGCAGGACGCCCCCGTGGCCCGACACGCCTCGGACCGCGCACGGGGACCGGGCGGCCCACCCGGCCCTGCGCGGTCAGCGGTCGAGGAGTTCCAGTGCTGCGCGGAGCGCCGGGGGCGGTGCCGGGGAGAGGGACTGGGCCGCGCGGACGGTGCCCGTGAGCAGGGTCAGCCAGGCGTCGGCCAGGGCCTCGGCCGGCACCGGGCGGCCGTTCTTCAGCCAGAGCAGGGCCATTTCGTCGCAGGCGGCGCCGAAACCTCGTACGGCCAGGCGGAGTCCGGGTTCGTCCACGTCGAGGCCGAGGAGCGCGCAGATCGCCGCAACTCCTTCCTGCCGGGTCGCCTCGAAGGCGTCCGCCGCCAGGTCGGTGGCCTCCGCGCGGCGCAGGACGAGGTTCAGCGCGGCGTCCTCGTGCTCGGCGAGGAAGCCGAGGTGCGCGGCGAAGTGCCGGCGCAGCCGGTCGGCGACGGGGCCCTCGTCGGGGAACGCGGTGGCCGCGCGCAGTTGCCGGTCGATCTCCCGTACGGCCTCCGCGTACAGGCTCTCCTTGCCGTTGAAGTGGTGGGAGAGCAGTCCGTGGGCGACGCCGGCCGTGCGGGCGATGTCCCCGACGGTGACCTCGCCGTAGGGGCGCCGGGAGAAGTTCTCCAGCGCGGCGCGGAGGAGTTTGCGGCGGGTCTCCTGGGCGGCCAGTTGGCGCCGGGTCGGTGGCTTGTCCGTGGCGGACCGGTGCACGTCCGCTCCTTCCCGGCGACGCCGACTTGTCCTGCGCGCAGCGTATTGCAGACCCACCGGAGTGCTCGCGGCGGACCCGCACGGACCCATTGATTGATCGGCATTCAATGAACTACATTCAATGAGTCGCGGCAGGCCGTACGGGCGACGCCGCGAGAAGGGATCCGCACCCATGGCTCTCCGCTTACCGCTCCCGGACGAGGACGACCCCGTCTGGACGGCCGCCAACGGTTTTGTCGTCCGCGAGGACGGAGGTGTCGTCCGGCTGACCGGTCATGAGACGTTCACGGTCAAGGTCACCGGCGAACAGACCGACGGCGCCCTCGCGTTCATGGACGGACTCGTCGAACCGGGACACGGCAACGTCCCGCACATCCACTCCCAGGAGGACGAGGCGTTCTACGTCCTGTCCGGCGCCTTCGAATTCCTCAACGGCGCCGACCGGATCACCGCCGGTCCGGGGGATTTCGTCTACATCCCCAAGGGCACCCGGCACGGCTTCAGGAACACGGCCGCGGAACCGGCCCGGCTCCTCGTCTTCTACACGCCCGCCGGACCCGAGTCCTTCTTCCTGGCCCACGGCGAGACGGACCGCGCGCCCGCCCCCTGGCCGGAGGAGAAGTTCGAAGAACTGGTCGACGTCCTCGCCGCGCACAACATGGTGCTGCTCCCCGGCGACCACGACTGGGACTAGGTGTATTGATCACGAGCGTTGTTAACGCCGCCGGGCTTGATCATGGCGAAGGCCTCCGTGTGTGGTGGAGGTGTCGAATCTTCACCGCACG
>NZ_JBEZXS010000069.1:0-28929 GCF_040638185.1 Streptomyces sp. NPDC026672 | reverse complement strand
GGAAAGACCCCGGATCCAGCAACAACTCGATCCGCTCCCGAGCCGTCAGCTTGCCCTTCGCATGCTGCGCCTCAGTCGCCCGCTCACCCGGACCCGCAACAGCCCGCGCACGGATCTCGTGCAACTCCGCGACCCGACCACGCGCGTCCGCGGGCTCACCCGTCGTCTCTTCCAAAACGGTCATGTAGCGACCTTACGAAGGAGACCGAGGAAAGCGGGCCGTCGACTCCGTACAGTCTCCGGCCCGTTTTCCTGGTACCACCGAACAGAACCGTGGGGGCATGCAGCCGTTCCGACTGCTCAGGGGGCATCGCCCTTGTAGGGGTGCCACAAAGGGACCGCCTGAGAGTCACCTCACATTCACGTCGGGCACATGCCATCCCCGGAGTGACGCGCGGCCCCGAACGGAGGGGGTCGACCCGGACGGAGCCTATCGCCTCCCGCCGCACACCGACGCACGACGGGGTGACGCAGGGTGGTGCCGTCAACACACCTGTAGATGATGTTGAACATTGAACGGAATAGGTCTACCGTCGTCCCTGTTGAGCTCATTGAAGATTCAACATCAACCGCACTCCCGCATCTCCCGTCCCCAAGGAGCACGTCATGGGCATCTTCGGCCGCAAGAGCAGCGACGACACGACCGCCACGGCCTCCCCCGAGCTGGCCGCGCTCACCGGCGACTACACGCTCGACCCCACGCACACCACGATCGGCTTCGTGGCCCGCCACGCCATGGTCACCAACGTCAAGGGCGGCTTCCTCGACTTCAACGGCACGCTGCACCTGGACGGCGGCGACCCGAGCAGGTCGACCGCCACGATCGACGTCCGGATGGAGAGCATCGACACCGGCAACGCCGACCGCGACGGGCACCTGAAGTCGGCCGACTTCTTCAAGACGGACGAGTTCCCGACGATGACGTTCCGTTCCACCAAGGCGGAGTCCCTGGGCGGCGACGACTACCGCATCACCGGTGACCTCTCCATCCTCGGCGTCACCAAGCCCCTCAGCATCGACCTCGAGTTCAACGGCGCCGCCAAGGACCCCTTCGGCAACGAGCGCGTCGGCTTCGAGGGCAAGGCGGAGATCCTGCGCTCCGAGTGGGGCCTGACCTGGAACGCCGCGCTGGAGACGGGCGGCGTCCTGGTCTCCGACAAGATCAAGCTGAACTTCGACATCTCGGCGATCAAGAACGCGTGACCCGTTCCTGACCCGCACGCACAGCACGCGCCCGCCTTCCTCCGTCCGCCGCGCCGATCGGCACGGACAGGAAGGGCGGGCGCCTGTGCGTTCCCGGCGCCCCGAGCGTCCCCCCGCGGCCCGCACGGGCCCGGCGTCCGGTCAGAAGCCGCCGCCGAAGTCCCCGCCTCCCCCACCGAAGTCGCCCCCGCCCCCGAAGTCGCCCCCGCCGAACCCGCCGCCGAAGTCCCCTGGGTCGTAGTCCGCCCCGGACACGTCGCCGCCCTCGTAGCCGGCGGCGCCGAAGTCGCCGTACCCCGTGCCGTAGTCGGCGCCGTACGCCGGGGCCGCCATCGCGCTGCCGAGGAGGGTGCCGACGAGCAGGCCGGGCAGGAGGCCGCCGCCGAAGTAGCCGCCGGCCCAGGGACCGTAGGCCGGTCCCGCGTCCCAGTAGGGGCGGCGGCCGTGGTCGGTGTCGACCTCGCGGACCACCGGGTCACGGCCGTCCGCGAGCCGGGTGCCGTCGGCCGCGCAGACCGGGACCTCGCGGGACGTGCCGCCGGGCGGGGTCCAGGTGGCGTCGGCGACCGAGGGGCCGTGCCGGGGGTCGAAGAAGCAGGGCGGCCGGCGTTCGGGGAGCGGCTCGCCCGTGCGGCGGGCGGCGAGCTGCGCCAGCGAGAAGCGGCCGTCCTCCAGGGCCCGGGTGACCGCGCGCACGTCCTCGGGTCTCGCCGCCTGCGCCATGGCCGACTTGGCACGGTCGTAGGAGTCGAGGGCACGTTCGTAGTCGGCGCGCATCGCGTCGTCGGCGCCCTGCTCCGCCGGATGGAAGTCGAGGCGGTCGAGCTCCTCGCCGAAGGCGGTGATGTCCTCGTCCACGACGACCCGCAGCCGCTCCAGGGCGGCCCGCTGCTCCTCCTCGTGCCGCCGCCGGTTGCGACTGACCAGCGCGTAGGCGCCCGCGCCGCCGGCCACGACGACCGCGCCCGCGGTGATCAGGGCCGTGGTGGACACACCGGGACCGGGGTCGCTCGTCCCCCAGCTCACCGGAGCCCGGCCGCCCATGTTCGCGAGGGCCCGGTCGGTGAAGTCGGTGAGCTGGGTCCTGGCGTCCTCGCCCTGCACGCTGGTGACCAGGTTGCGGACCGCCGTGCGGGACAGCACCGAGGAGTCGGCGCGGGCGTCGAAGCGGTCGCCGAGGCGGACGGCGTAGAGGCCGGTGACGCCGGTGGCGGCGCGCAGATCGGCGAAGAGGTTCCGGGTGGGGTGGTCGGCGGGCAGGACAGCGATGAACAGGGGCTTGCCCGTGCCGCCCGCCTTCTCGATCCGCTGGGCGAGGGTCCGCGCCTGGGCCGCGGAGAGCTGGCCGGTGGCGGCGGGGTCGACGTAGACCGGGTGCTGTCTGAGGGCCCGGGCCACGGTGTCGACGCTCGTGGCCGCCCCGGCCGGCGGCGCGAGCAGTGTCGCGACGACCAGGGCCAGGGCGGCCAGGAGGAGCGTCGGAAGGCTTCGGGTCCACAGCAGGGCCTTCATATCTGGAACCTACCCGAAGCCTCCCAAAAGGGAACATTCGATCGACATGCGGTTCAGGACGCCCGGTAGGCCTCCGTCAGCTTGTCCACCGCCGCCTTGTACTTCCCGGTCAGCAGCAGGTGGTCCGCGTCGGCGAAGGGCTTGGCCACCGCCGCGGTGATCCGCTGTCCGACCCGCTCCTGCACGATCAGCCGGGCCCTGGTGACCAGGTCACGCCCGGCCCCGTCGGCGCCCGCCCGTTCGGCGACCGCCGCCGCGAGGCCGAGCGCCCGCAGGGTGGCCGTACCGCCCTCGGGCGTCCGGGTCTTGGTGGTCAGGCCCCAGCCGTAGGGGAACTGCGGGTCGTACGCGGCGTCGCCGACGTTGATCGGCAGCTGGGCCTCGGACTTCGGCCAGGTGACCGGGAGCTGACCGGTGAAGGCCCGCTTGCCGTAGAGGACGTCGGCCACGCCGTCGCCCTCGGTGCCCGGCAGCCAGGAGGCGACGAGGGCGTCGATGTCGCCGAGCCGGTCGCCGATCAGCTGCGGGCGTCCGGAGACGACGAGCACGGCGCACTTCATGGCCGCGCACACCGTGTCCACGGCCCGCTGGTCGGCGGCGGACAGGGACAGCGAGTGTCCGTTGCCGACGTCGCCGATGCCCTCGGCGTACGGGGTCTCGCCGACGACGACCACCCCGACGTCGTAGCCGGAGGTGGACGCCGAGGCGTCCTTGGAGTAGGTGACGTTCCCGCCGGCGTTCTTCATGCCCTGGAGCACGGTGGTGCCCTGCGTGATGTTGCCGGAGGACCCCTGCCAGGTGATGGTCCAGCCGCCGGTCTGGTTGCCGAGGTCGTCGGCGTTGGACCCGGCGACGTACACCTTCTGGCTCTTCTTCAGGGGCAGCAGGCCGCCGGAGTTCTTCAGCAGCACCTGCGACTCGGCGGCGGCCTGGCGGGCGACGGCCCGGTGCGCGGCCGAGCCGATCCGCGACGCGCCGCTGGTGTCGGCGTACGGGTGCTCGAAGAGGCCCAGTTCGAACTTCTCGGTGAGGATGCGGGAGACGGCGTCGTCGATCCGCTTCTCGGTGACCCGGCCGGCCTTCACCTCGGCGATGAGCGCGGCGGTGAACTCCTTGTAGGTGTACGGCACCATCATCATGTCGACGCCCGCGTTGACGGACGTGCGCACGTGGGAGGCGTAGTCCCCGGGGAGCTGGTCGATGGCGTTCCAGTCGCTGATGACGAACCCGTCGAAGCCCATGCGGTCCTTGAGCACACCGTTGATCATGTCGCCGCGGGCGTGCATCTTGACCGGGCCGAGCCCGTCGCCCTGGATGTCCAGGGAGGAGTACGACGGCATGACCGTGCCGACGCCCCGGTCGACCGCCTCCTGGAAGGGCGCCAGGTGGACGTTCTCCAGCTGCTGCCGGGTGACCTTCGTGACGCCCTGGTCGACCGTGTAGGTGCCCGTGGTGGAGGAGCCGTACGCGGTGCCGCCGTCGCCGACGAAGTGCTTGGCGGTGGCGAGGACCTTGTCGCCGTCCTTCAGGTCACGTCCGTCGGGGCGGCCCTGGAGGCCCTGGATCACCGTCTCCATGGACTCGACCAGCGCCGGGTCCTCGCCGAAGGACTCGTAGGAACGGCCCCAGCGTTCGTCGCGGGAGACACAGAGGCAGGGCGCGAAGTCCCAGGGGACGCCGGTCGCGCGGACCTCGGCGGCCGTCACCTCTCCGGTCCGCTCGGCGAGCCGGGGGTCGCGCGTGGCGCCGATGCCGATGTTGTGCGGCATGATCGTGGCGCCGGTGAGGTTGTTGTGGCCGTGGACCGCGTCGACGCCGTAGATCAGCGGGATCTGGAAGCGGGTGGCCTGCGCCCTCAGCTGGAAGGCGTCGATCATCTTCGCCCAGGCCGCGGGGGTGTTGGGCGTCGGCGTGGAGCCGCCGCCGGACAGCAGCGAGCCGAGGGCGTAGGAGGCGATGTCGCCGGGCGCGTTGATCGCGGCGCGCTCGGCCTGGGTCATCTGGCCGGCCTTCTCCTCCAGGGACAGCCGCCCCAGGAGGTCCGCGACCCGCTTCTTCACGGGCAGCCTGCTGTCCAGGTACGGCAGTCCGTGCGCGTCGATGACGACCTGCGGGTTCTCGGCGGGGGCCTTGGCGCCGGTCACCGTGAGCTTCAGCGGGATCGTCTCGGCCGGCTCGGCGGCCTTGTCCTTGCGGGTGGACACCGTGATCGCCCGCGCGGTGCCGGAGGGCGTGCCGGCGGGGAAGGTGAGGGTGCCGGAGACCGGGGTGTAGTCCTTGCCCGGTTCGGCGGTGCCGCCGGAGGTCTCGTACGTCACGGTCACCGGCTCGTCGAGGGGGACGGCGCCCGTGGTGGCGACGGAGACCTTGACGGTGGCCCTGCCGCCCTCGGTGACCGGGCGGACGGCGGAGTCGGTGGTGACGGAGGCCCGCAGGGACTGGTCGGCCTTGCCGTACAGCTCGACGCCGTCCATGGCGAACCGGCTCTGGATGCCGGTGGGGAGGGTGACCGCGTAGCCCCACATCTCGGTGAGTCCGAGGACGTGGTCGATGCCGCCGACGGGCTGGAAGTCGGTGCGGTACGCGAAGTCGGTGAAGGGGATCTCTATCTGCTTCCAGCCGGTGAAGTCGTCGGTGAAGCCCGTGGTCCACAGCTCCGACGCCTCGCCGTTCGCGCCGCCGTCCTTGATCTCGAAGGCGATGCGCTTGCCGTTGTCCTGGCCGTCCCACCAGAACCGGATGCCCTTGTGGGCGGACCAGTCGTGGGCGGGCTGGTTCGCGGCGAAGTCGTGGGTGAAGCCGCCGTACCCGCTGATGTCGTACGTCCCCGCGAGGACCTTGGCGCCCTCGGGGGCGTCGGTCCGGTCGGCGAGCGACAGCGTCGGCGGGTCGTCGCTGTCGCCGCCCCAGGTGAAGATGCCGTCGGCGGGCTGCGGGGCGAAGGGGACCTCGCCCTCGAAGCGGTCCACCGGGACGGGCGGCGGGTCGTCGGCGCCGGCGGCGCTGCCCGCGGCGGTGAGCGGAACGAGCGCGCTGAGTAGAGCGACTGACGCGAGCAGGGCGGTTCTTCGCATGGACCTTCCCTCGGCTCTCGGGAACTCGCAGATTTCACTCATGACTTAGATCACGTCGTGAGTTAACAAGTGTGTCGCTCGGTGCGTCAATACATCACGTCAGAACCGGTACAGACCCAAGTCCATTGGCCAGGAAGGGTGTTGTTCCTTCAGGTTCTGAACGCCCAACCCCTTGACGGCCCTTCGCGACCGTCATTTACTCACGGCTCGCATGCCTCCCAGTCCCCCACCTTCAGAAGGGTGGCGTTCCATGGCACGACCCATGAGAAGACCGCTGCGCGCGGTGCACGTGCTGCTGGCCGGTCTGCTGAGCACGGCCGGCCTCACGGCCGCGACCGCGCCGGCACACGCGGCCGGCGAGCAGGTGACCGCCTATCTGACCACCACCGACGACTCCGGCGGGCGCCACGTGACGCGTGGGCTCCAGGCGCAGACGCCGTTCGCCTTCCAGGCCGGAGCCGGCGGCGGCGGTGAGAACATCACCGTCGACGAGAACACCCGCTACCAGACGTTCACCGGCGGCGGCGCGTCCTTCACGGACACCGCGGCCTGGCTGATGAACAGCAGCGGGGCCCTGTCGCAGGCGACGCGCGACGCCACGATGCGCAAGCTGTTCTCCCCCACGGACGGCATCGGACTCTCGTTCCTGCGCAATCCGATGGGCGCCTCGGACCTGGCCCGCTTCGGGTACACGTTCGACGACGTCCCGGCGGGCCAGAGCGACCCGAACCTCAACCAGTTCAGCATCGCGCACGACCTCGCCGACGTTGTGCCGCTGACCAGGCAGGCCACCCAGCTGAACCCGTCGCTGACCGTGATGGCCTCGCCGTGGACGGCGCCGGCCTGGATGAAGGACAGCGGGCAGCTCAACGGCGGCTGGCTGAAGGCGGAGGACTACGGGGCGTACGCCTCGTACTTCGTCAAGTACCTCCAGGCGTACCGGGACCAGGGCATCAACGTCTCGTACGTGACCGCGCAGAACGAGCCGACGTGCTGTTCGAGCTACCCGTCGATGAGCTGGAACGCGAGCGGGCTCGCCTACTTCACCAAGAGCGAGCTGCTGCCGAAGCTCCAGGCGGCGGGGCTGTCCACCAAGGTGCTGGCGCACGACTGGAACTGGGACGTCTACGACTCCTACGCCGCGCAGACGGTGGACGACGCGGCCGTGCGCAACCACCCGAACTTCGGCGGCATCGCCTGGCACGGGTACGGCGGTGACATCAACAAGCAGACGACCGTGCACAACCAGTACCCCTCGCTGGACGCGTTCGGCACCGAGCACTCGGGCGGCACCTGGATCGCCAACCAGCAGCGCGAGGACATGTCCAACATCATCGACTACACCCGCAACTGGGCGAAGTCGGTGACCAAGTGGTCGCTGGCCGTGGACCAGAACATGGGCCCGCACAACGGCGGTTGCGGCACCTGCACCGGTCTGATCACCGTGCACAACGGGGACGGGCGCAGCGGACAGGTCGACTACACGGTCGAGTACTACACGATGGGCCACCTGACGAAGTTCGTGCGGCCGGGCGCGCAGCGCATCGCGTCGACGGCGTCGTCCTCGGTGCCGAACGTGGCCTGGCGCAACCCCGACGGGTCCAAGGCGCTGATCGCGTACAACGACGCCTCGGCGGCCAAGACGGTCACCATCAACTGGGGTTCGCAGCACGCCACCTACTCGCTGCCGGGCAAGACGTCGGCGACGTTCACCTGGTCCGGCGGGCAGTCCGGGGGCGGCAGCCAGTCCGGCGCGTTCGTGGGTCTCGGCGGCAAGTGCCTGGACGTGGCGGGCGCCTCCAGCACCAACGGCGCGGCGGTGCAGCTGTACGACTGCAACGGCAGCACGGCCCAGCGCTGGACCGTGCAGGCGGACGGCTCGCTCCAGGCGCTCGGCAAGTGCCTGGACGTGACGTCGGCGTCGACGGCGAACGGGGCCAAGGTCCAGTTGTACGACTGCAACGGGAGCGGTGCCCAGCGCTGGTCGTACAACGCGTCGACGGGTGACGTGGTGAACCTGGCCGCGAACAAGTGCCTCGATGTGACGGACAACTCCTCGGCGAACGGGGCCCGTGGCCAGATCTGGACCTGCACGGGCGCGGCCAACCAGAAGTGGCACCTCCAGTAGGGCTGGTCACCAGCCGGTCCGGACCCGCGCGGCGTGCCGCGCGGGTCCGGCGTGTCACTCCGCCGGTTCCACGCCGGCGCGGAGCAGGCCGTAGGTGTAGGCGTCCTCCAGGGCCTGCCAGGAGGCGGCGATGACGTTCTCCGCCACGCCCACCGTGGACCACTCACCGTTGCCGTCGGAGGTGGAGATCAGGACGCGGGTCGTGGACTGGGTGCCGTGCTTGCCCTCCAGGATGCGGACCTTGTAGTCGACGAGACCGAGCTTGGCGAGCTGGGGGTAGATCCGTTCGAGGGCGACCCGCAGCGCCCGGTCGAGGGCGTTGACCGGTCCGTTGCCCTCGGCGGTGGCGACGATCCGCTCGCTCTTGGCCCACAGTTTGACCGTGGCCTCGTTGGCGTGGGTGCCGTCGGGCCGGTCCTCGACGATGGCGCGCCAGGACTCCACCCGGAAGTAGGTGAGCGGCTTGCCCTCGACCTCGGAGCGCAGCAGGAGTTCGAAGGAGGCGTCCGCGGCCTCGTAGGTGTAGCCCTTCAGCTCGCGTTCCTTGACCCGGTCGACCACCCGGCCGACCAGTTCGCGGTCGCCGCCCAGGTCGATGCCGAGTTCCTTGCCCTTGAGCTCGATGGAGGCGCGGCCGGCCATGTCGGAGACCAGCATCCGCATGGTGTTGCCGACGCTCTCGGGGTCGATGTGCTGGTAGAGGTCCGGGTCGACCTTGATCGCGGAGGCGTGCAGGCCCGCCTTGTGCGCGAAGGCCGAGACACCCACGTAGGGCTGGTGGGTGGAGGGGGTGAGGTTGACGACCTCGGCGATGGCGTGGGAGATGCGGGTCGTCTCGGCGAGCGTGCCCTCGGGCAGGACCCGCTTGCCGTACTTCAGTTCCAGCGCGGCGACGACCGGGAAGAGGTTGGCGTTGCCGACGCGCTCGCCGTATCCGTTGGCGGTGCACTGGACGTGCGTGGCGCCCGCGTCGACGGCGGCGAGGGTGTTGGCGACCGCGCAGCCGGTGTCGTCCTGGGCGTGGATGCCGAGCCGGGCGCCGGTGTCGGCGAGGACGGTGGCGACGACGGCCTGGACCTGGGCGGGCAGCATGCCGCCGTTGGTGTCGCACAGGACCACGACGTCGGCGCCCGCCTCGGCCGCGGCCCGTACGACGGCCTTGGCGTACTCGGGGTTGGCCCGGTAGCCGTCGAAGAAGTGCTCGCAGTCGACGAACACCCGGCGGCCCTGCTCGCGCAGGTAGGAGACGGTGTCGCGGACCATCTCCAGGTTCTCTTCGAGGGTGGTGCGCAGCGCCAGTTCCACGTGCCGGTCGTGGGACTTGGCGACCAGGGTGATCACCGGGGCGCCGGCGTCCAGGAGCGCCTTGACCTGCGGGTCCTCGGCGGCCTTGGTGCCGGCGCGGCGGGTGGCGCCGAAGGCGACGAGCTGGGCGTGCCGGAAGTCGATCTCCTCGCGCGCACGGGCGAAGAACTCGGTGTCGCGCGGGTTGGCCCCCGGCCAGCCGCCCTCGATGAAGCCCACGCCGAAGTCGTCCAGGTGCCGGGCGATGGCGAGCTTGTCCGCGACGGTGAGGTTGATCCCCTCACGCTGGGCCCCGTCGCGCAGCGTGGTGTCGAAGACGTGGAACGAGTCGTCGAGCTCGCTGGATGCCGTCTCGGTCATGGTCTCAAGGCTCCTGTGTTGAATCTCGGTCTTTCGGAAGAACCGACTCCACCGTCCCGTCTGAGGTCCCTCGCGCCTGCGTCCCCCGGCTGGGGTGGGCCGGAAAACGAAAAAACCCCTCGCGGGTGCGAGAGGTCTGCGCGCGGGTCGAGGACGACGGTGGCCACCCGTACCTGGTCGTACGTGGCGGTCACTGCGGACCGGCGCGCCTGCTGCCAATAATCATGGCGAACGAGAGCACGGGGGCAGTCTGGCACAACCCCGCCCCCGGGCTCACGACTGTCTCAGGATGCGGGCGTGAGGGTGGACGCCTCGCGGGCCTGCACCTGCTTCAGGTCCAGGTCCTTCGTCTCGCGCATCGTGACGTACACCACGAGGGACACGGCGGCGCAGCCGGCCACGTACCAGTAGAACCCGGACTCGACGCCGGCGTCCTTGAACCACAGGGCGACGTACTCCGCGGTGCCGCCGAACAGGGCGTTGGCCAGCGCGTACGGCAGGGCCACGCCGAGGGCGCGGACCCCGGTCGGGAACAGCTCGGCCTTCACGCACGCGTTGATGGAGGTGTAGCCGGTGACGACGACGAGGGCGAGCAGGGAGAGTCCGAGCGCCGGCCAGTAGCCGTCGGCGTGCTTGAGGAGGGTCATGACCGGCACGGTGAGGACGGTGGAGCCCACGGCGAAGGTGATCAGCAGCGGGCGGCGGCCGATGCGGTCGGAGAGCATGCCGGCGAGGGGCTGGAGACAGGCGAAGACGATGAGCGCGGTGAAGGAGACGAGGGTCGCGGTCTCCTTGGACAGGCCCGCCGAGTTGGACAGGTACTTCGTGAGGTACGTGGTGTACGTGTAGTAGGCGACCGTGCCGCCCATGGTCAGGGCGATCACGAGGAACGCCTCCCTGCGGTGGCCCCACAGCGCGCGCAGCGTGCCGCGCGTGGCGTCGCCCGAGGTGTCCTCCGCGTACACCTCGGTCTCCAGCATGGTGCGGCGCAGGTAGAGGACGACGGCCGCGCCGAGCGCGCCGACCACGAAGGGGACGCGCCAGCCGTAGCCGTGCAGGGCCTCGTCGGAGAGGGTGCGCTGGAGGATGATCAGGAGGCCGAGGCCGAGGATCTGTCCGGCGGTCATCGACACGTACTGGAAGCTGGAGGCGAAGCCGCGTCGGCGCGGGTCGGACGCCTCGGTGAGATAGGTGGCGCTGGCCGCGTACTCGCCGCCGACCGACAGGCCCTGGAGCAGCCGGGCGACGAGCAGGACTAACGCGCCGCCGTACCCGGCGACGGCGTAGGTCGGCGCGACGGCGATGAGCACCGCCGACGCGGACATGAGGGTGACGGTCAGGGTGAGCGCGGCCTTGCGGCCTCTGCGGTCACCGACCCGCCCGAGCAGCCAGCCGCCGACCGGCCGCATGAAGAACCCGACGGCGAAGATGCCGGCGGTGTTCATCAGCTGGGCGGTGGGGTTGCCGCTCGGGAAAAAAGCCCCGGCGAAATACGGCGCGAAGCTCGCGTATACGAACCAGTCGAACCACTCGACCATGTTGCCCGCCGAGCCGACCCAGATCTTCTTCCACTCATGTCGTCCCATGCGCCGTACCTTGCCCACCCCCGGAGCCAAGGATTCCGTTACTTTTCGGCCAACGGGCCGACATCGTCCCGAAACGATTGGGCGTCCGTGAGAAGTGACCCCTCGAAGAACTCCCGTACGTGGGCGAGCACGTGCTCCCGGCCGGTACCGCGCAGCCCGATGGCGACGTGGATGGAGAACCCGTCGAGCAGCGCACGCGTCCTCGCGGCGAAGCGGTCGGCGTCGACGGCCCGGAACTCCCGCCGGGAGATCCCCTCGGCCAGCAGGGCGACGAGGTCGCGGTGCCACGCCCCCTCGATCGCGGCCTGCCGGTCGCGGGCGTCCTCCGCGGCCGTCTGCGAGGAACGGTTCCAGACCTCGAGCCAGAGCGTCCAGTGCGGATCGCGGGGCCCGTCGGGAACGTAGAGCTCGACATAGGCGTCGAGCCGTTCGCGAACGCTCCCCGCGCGGGTGAGCAGCCGGCCGCGGGCGGCACCGAGCCGGCCCTCGCTCCACTCCAGGGTGCGCAGCAGGAGTTCGTCCTTGGAGCCGAAGTAGTAGAGGAGATGGCCGCTGCTCATGCCGACCTCGCGGCCGAGGGCCGCCATGGTGAGCTTCTCCAGACCGCGCTCGGCGATCATGTCCATGGCGGCGGCGAGGACGTCCTCACGCGGCGGGGCGTGTCTGCGCCCACCGGCCATCTCGTCTCCTAGGTACGGGGTTGCTGCTGGGTGATGCAGTGGATGCCACCGCCTCCCGAGAAGATCGTACGGGCGTCCACGAGGGTCACCGTCCGCTCCGGGAACAGCTTCCGGAAGATGCCGGCGGCGATCTCGTCGTGCGGGTCGTCGAAGGCGCACAGCACGACGCCGTCGTTGCACAGGTAGTGGTTGATGTAGGAGTAGTCGGCCCAGCCGCCCTCCTCGTTCCGCAGCGCGGTGGGGGCGGGGACCTCGACGACCTCCAGGGGGCGGCCCTCGGCGTCGGTCTCGCCGCGCAGGATCTCCAGGTAGGTCCGGGAGCGGGCGTGGTCCGGGTGGGCCGGGTCCCGCTGGCTGTGCACGACCACGGTGCCGGGCCGTGCGAAGGCCGCGACGATGTCGACGTGGCCCTGGGTGCCGTATCTGCCGTAGTCGCCGCTCAGGCCGTGCGGGAGCCAGATCGCCTTGGTGGTGCCGAGCCTGGCGTGGACCTCCGCCTCCACCCGCTCGCGGCTCCAGCCGGGGTTGCGGCCGGCGCCGAGCTGGACGGTCTCGGTCAGCAGGACCGTGCCCTCGCCGTCGACGTGGATCGCGCCGCCCTCGTTGACGAGCGTGCTGCTCAGCACCGGCACCCCGACGAGGTCCGCGACATGCCGGGCGATCTTGGAGTCGTGCTCCCAGCGGGCCCAGTCCTGGCCGCCCCAGCCGTTGAACACCCAGTCCACGGCGGCCAGTCGGCCCTCCTCGTCGGTCACGAACGTCGGGCCGGTGTCACGCATCCACGCGTCGTCGAGCTCGCGCTCCACGAGGTCGACGTCCGGACCGAGCAGTACGCGCGCCGACTCGCCCTGGCCGGGGCCGTGCACCATCGTCACGGGCTCGAAGCGGCGCACGGCGCGGGCCACGGCCGCCCAGGCGGTACGGGCCTCGGCGAGTTCCCCGTCGGTGGCGAAGGTCGGGTTGGGGCCCGGCCAGGCCATCCAGGTGCGCTCGTGCGGGGCCCACTCGGGGGGCATGCGGAAGGTCATGCTCAGTCCTAGAGGAAGTAGAGGCGGTTGAGGGAGACCGCGTCGGCGGGCTCGGAGCGCAGCGGCTCGCCGTCGAGGGTGACCAGTCCGGTGCGCTGGTCGACGTCGACGGCGCCGGTACGGGAGTTGAGGCGCAGGTCCGCCGGTCCGATGCCGCGGGTGCCGCGGACGGCGACCCTGCGGCGGCGCGTCGGCATCGTGTCGTTGCCCTGTTCCAGGGCGGCCCGCGCGACGAAGGCGACCGAGAGGTCGGCCGGGGTCGCCCCGTGCGCGCCGAACTGCGGTCCCAGGACGAGGGGTTCGCAGGTGTCGGTGGCGGCATTGGGGTCGCCCACCACGCCGTAGGCCGGGAAGCCGGCCTTGAGGACGAGCTGGGGCTTGGCGCCGAAGTACTCCGGCCGCCACAGCACGATGTCGGCCAGCCTGCCCACCTCGATGGAGCCGACCTCGTGCGAAAGGCCGTGCGCGATCGCGGGGTTGACGGTCAGCTTGGCGATGTAGCGCAGGACCCGCTCGTTGTCGTCGTCCCCGGTGGCGCCCAGCTCGGCCTTCATCTTGCCGGCCATCGCGAAGGTGCGGCGCACGGTCTCCCCGGCGCGGCCCATGCCCTGTGCGTCCGACGAGGTGATGCCGATGGCGCCCAGGTCGTGCAGGACGTCCTCGGCGCCCATCGTCCCCGCGCGGATGCGGTCGCGGGCCATGGCGGCGTCACCGGGCAGGTCGGTCTTGAGGTCGTGGACGGAGACGATCATGCCGTAGTGCTCGGCGACCGCGTCCCGGCCGAAGGGCAGGGTGGGGTTGGTGGAGGAGCCGATGACGTTCGGGACCCCGGCCATCTTCAGGACGTTGGGGACGTGTCCGCCGCCGCAGCCCTCGATGTGGAAGGCGTGGATGGTGCGGCCCTCCAGCACCCGCAGCGTGTCCTCGACGGAGAGGCACTCGTTCAGCCCGTCGCTGTGCAGGGCGACCTGGACGTCGTGCTCCTCGGCGACCCGCAGCGCGGTGTCCAGGGCGCGGGTGTGGGCGCCCATGTCCTCGTGGACCTTGAACCCGGACGCGCCGCCCTCGGCCAGCGCCTCGACGAGGGGCGCGGGGTCCGAGGAGGAACCCCGGCCCAGGAAGCCGATGTTGACGGGCCAGGCGTCGAAGGCGTTGAACGCGTGCCGCAGCGCCCAGGGCGAGTTGACGCCGACGCCCCACACCGGCCCGAACTCCTGGCCGATGATCGTGGTGACGCCGGAGGCGAGGGACGCCTCCATGATGCGCGGCGACAGCAGATGGACATGGGTGTCGACGGCGCCCGCGGTGGCGATGAGCCCCTCGCCGGACACGATGGAGGTGCCGGTGCCGACCACGACGTCCACTCCGTCGAGGGTGTCGGGGTTGCCGGCGCGGCCGATGGCGTGGATGCGGCCCTCGCGGATGCCGATGGACACCTTGCGGATGCCCTGCACGGCGTCGATCACGACGACGTTGCTGATCACGACGTCGCAGGTCGCGCGGACGGCGGCGGCCTTGAGGTGCAGTCCGTCGCGGGCGGTCTTGCCGAACCCGGCGAGGAACTCGTCGCCGGGCCGCTGGGCGTCGGACTCGACGCGGATCACCAGGCCCGAGTCGCCGAGTCGGACCCGGTCGCCGGCGCGGGGGCCGTGGGTGGCGGCGTACTCGTAGGGGTTCATCGCTCTCCTCCGGGGCCGTTCGCGCCCAGGTAGCCGCAGGCGGCGGCCCGGCGCAGGGCCTCCTCGCGGGCGCCCGGCGCGTCCAGCGGCCCGTCGACGAGCCCGGCGAAGCCGATCGCGACGCGGTCGCCGCCGATGGGCAGCAGTCCGACCTCGCTGCTCTCCCCCGGCCCGAACCGCACGGAGGACCCGGCGGGCACGGCGAGCCGCATCCCGTAGGCGGCGGCGCGCGGGAAGTCGAGGCGCGGGTTGGCCTCGAAGAAGTGGAAGTGGGAGGTGACGGAGACCGGCACGCTCGCGGTGTTGGTGACCGTGACCCGTACGGTCGCGGCCGGCTCGCTGTGCTCCGGGCCCGGCAGCAGCGCGCCCGGGGCCGCGTCGCCGAGGCTGCCGCCGATCGGGTCGGTGACGATCGCGAGCCGGGAGCCGTCGTCGAAGACGGCCTCGACGTGCACCTCGGTGACGACGTCGGCGACGCCCGGCAGGACGTCGTCCGGACCGAGCGCGGCGCGGGCGCGGTCGATCGCCTCGGCGAGGCGGGCACCGTCGCGGGCGGCCTCGCAGACCGTGTCGGCGATCAGCGCGGTGGCCTCCGGGACATTGAGCCTGAGGCCGCGCGCCTTGCGGGAGCGGGCCAGTTCGGCGGCGGAGAACAGCAGCAGCCGGTCACGTTCCGTGGGCGTCAGTCGCACGTTCCGGCACCTCCTTGCCTTCCAGGTGTTAGAGCATCACTCTAAACGTCGATTTCATGGATCGGAAACATTGACAGCAGGAAACTACTGACACACATTGAACGTCGCTCTAACACTCAGGCGGCCGTCGAAGGAGACCAGCCATGCCGATCGAACAGCGCGGGGTCGACACCATCCCGGAAGCGGAACGCACCAGCGGGCCCCGAGACCTCGTCTCGATCCTGCTGGGGTCCAACCTCTGTCTCGGTGTGATCATCTTCGGCTGGCTGCCGCCCTCCTTCGGGCTCGGCTGGTGGGCCTCGGTCAGCTCGATGGTCGTCGGCACCCTCGTCGGCACGGTCCTCACCGCGCCGCTCGCGCTGGTCTCGCTGCGCACCGCGACCAACCTGTCCACGTCCTCCGGCGCCCAGTTCGGGGTGCGCGGCCGGCTGGTCGGCTCGGTCGTCGGCCTGCTGCTGGCCCTCGGCTACACGGCGCTGACCGTGTGGATCGGCGGCGACGTGATGGTGGGCGTCCTCGGCCGGCTGTTCGGCCTGCCCGCGGACGGATTCGCGTACGCCGTGGTCTACGCGGTGCTGGCCGCGGCCACCGTCGCGGGCGCCGTCTACGGCTACAAGGTGCTGCTCGCCATGTCCCGCGTCCTCGCGGTCGGCATGACGGTCCTGCTGGTGCTCGGCGTGATCGCGTACGCCCCGCACTTCGGCACCGCCCCGCTGTCCGACGCGGGCGGCTATCTGCTCGGCGGCTTCTGGCCCACCTGGCTGCTGGCGGCCGTGGCCGCGGGACTGTCCGGACCCATCGCCTTCATCACCCTGCTCGGCGACTACACCCGCTACATCTCCCCCGCCCGCCACTCCTCCCGCCGCGTCCTGCACGCCACCTGGCTCGGCCTGGTCCTCGGCCTGCTCGTCCCCCAGCTGTTCGGCACCTTCACCGCGTACGCCGCCCACTCGGCGCTCGACTACGCGGGCCCGCTGGTCTCCGTCGCCCCCGGCTGGTACCTGCTCCCGCTGCTGCTCGCCGCCTCCGCGGGCTCGGTCGGCAACGCCGGTCTGATGCTCTACTCCATGGGCCTCGACCTGGACGCGATCCTGCCGCGCGCCTCCCGGGCACGGGCCACCTGCACGGTCGCCGTGGTCGCCACCGTCTGTGTGTTCGTCGGCCACTACGCCTGGAACGCCCAGTCCGCGATGACGTCCTTCGTGCTCCTGCTCACCGCCATCGGCACCCCCTGGGCCGTCATCACCCTCATCGGCTTCGCCCGCAGCCGCGGCCGGTACGACGCCGGCGCCCTCCAGGTCTTCAACCGCCGCTCCCGGGGCGGGATCTACTGGTACCGGGCGGGCTGGAACATTCCGGCGACGGTCTCCTGGGCCGTCGGCGCGGGCGTCGGCCTGCTCGCGGTCTCACTGCCCTCGTACGAGGGCCCGCTGCTGTCCCTGACCGGCGGCGTGGACTGCAGCTTCCTGCTGTCCGGCGCGGTCGGCGGCCTCACCTACCTGCTGCTGTCGCCGACGGCGACAGCAGCCAGGGCCACCGCGGACGAAGCCCCAGCGGCAACCCTGACCAAAACGGACGCCTAGCCCAGCACCCTGAAGCCGCCGGGCTCACCCGCGCCCCCGAAGGGGCGCGGGGCCGTATCGACATGCGGCTCCGCCGCGCGGGCGCGACCGGCCACAACACAGCCGCAGCCGTCGACGAACGCCGCAACCACGTCCCCGCACCCCCGGCCAAGCCCTCAGCCGAGAAGGTGCATCCAGCCGTGCTTGTCCTCCGTGACACCGCGCTGGATGTCGAGAAGGGCCGCGCGCAGCCGCCGCGTGACCTCGCCGGGCTCACCGCCGGACTGCTTCCACTCGGCGCCGGAGCTGCGCTTGACGGTGCCGACCGGGGTGATCACGGCGGCGGTGCCGCAGGCGAAGACCTCGGTGAGGGTGCCGTCCTCCGAGTCGCGCTGCCACTGGTCGAGCGAGACACGGCCCTCCTCGGCGCGGTAGCCGAGGTCACGGGCGACGGTGAGCAGGGAGTCGCGGGTGACGCCCTCCAGGATCGAACCGGTGAGCGTGGGCGTGACGATCCGGTCGCCGTACACGAAGTACAGGTTCATGCCGCCGAGTTCCTCGACCCACTGGTGCTCGACCGCGTCGAGATAGCAGACCTGGTCGCAGCCCTGCGCGGCGGCCTCGGCCTGGGCGAGCAGGGAGGCCGCGTAGTTGCCGCCGGTCTTGGCGTCGCCCATGCCGCCGGGCACGGCGCGGACCCGGTCCTCGGAGGCCCAGATGGAGACGGGCTGCACACCACCGGGGAAGTAGGCGCCCGCCGGGGAGGCGATGACGAGGAAGAGGTACTCGTTGGCGGGCCTGACGCCCAGTCCGACCTCGGTGGCGATCATGAACGGGCGCAGGTAGAGGGACTCCTCGCCGCCGTGCGCGGGCACCCAGTCCTTGTCCTGGCGGACGAGGAGGTCGCACGCCTCGACGAAGGTCTCGACCGGTAGCTCGGGCATGGCGAGCCGGCGGGCGGAACGCTGGAAGCGCAGGGCGTTCTGGTCCGGGCGGAAGGTGGCCACGGAGCCGTCGGGCCGGCGGTACGCCTTGAGACCCTCGAAGATCTCCTGGGCGTAGTGGAGGACGCTGGTCGCCGGATCGAGCGGGATCGGCGCGTACGGAACGAGCTGGCCGTCGTGCCAGCCCCGGCCCTCGGTCCACTTGATCGTCACCATGTGGTCGGTGAAGTGGCGGCCGAACCCGGGGCTGGCCAGGATCGCCTCGCGCTCCGCGGCGGGCAACGGACGTGCGGAGGGCTTGAGCTCGATCGTGGGCGTCGTCATGAGTGGTTGTCCTTCACCGGTTGTAGTGACGGGCCGCGCACCCGCGCGGACACTCCTTCGCCTGTGCTAGGACGTCCGAGCATTTCCTCGTACCGCGGCTCCGCGTCCGATTATCACGCGGGGACCACGGGGGAAGGAATCGGGGTGAATACGGCCCAGGGGGTCGATGGTGGCACCCGGCGGGGACAGGGGGAAGCCGCCGGGCGCTGTGCTACCCGACGGCTTCGAATGGTCTTCGCGGCGCGGCGGGTCAGCCGGCTACTCGTACGGAGAGCGCGTCGCCGATCGCGGAGGTGCTGCGGGCCGGCAGGTCGCCGCGCTCGCCGAGGTCGGCGGAGACGGCGTCCTCGATGCGGACCGCCTCGGTGTCGTAGCCGAGGTGGCGCAGCAGGAGGGCGACGGACAGGACGGTGGCCGTGGGGTCGGCCTTGCCCTGACCGGCGATGTCCGGGGCCGAGCCGTGGACGGGCTCGAACATGGACGGGAACTCGCCGCCGGGGTTGATGTTGCCGGAGGCGGCGACGCCGATGCCGCCGGAGACGGCCGCGGCGAGGTCGGTGATGATGTCGCCGAACAGGTTGTCGGTGACGATCACGTCGAAGCGCTCGGGCTGGGTCACCAGGAAGATGGTGGCCGCGTCCACGTGGATGTAGTCGGTGGTGACCTCGGGGAACTCCTCGGCCACCTTGTTGAAGACGTTCGTCCACAGGTGTCCGGCGAAGGCCAGCACGTTGTTCTTGTGGACCAGCGTGAGCTTCTTGCGCGGGCGGGCCTGGGCGCGGGCGAAGGCGTCCCGGACGACCCGCTCGACACCGTAGGCCGTGTTCACGGAGACCTCGGTGGCGACCTCGTGCGGGGTGCCCTTGCGGATGGTGCCGCCGTTGCCCGTGTAGGGGCCCTCGGTGCCTTCGCGGACCACGACGAAGTCGATCTCCGGCTGGCCGGCGAGCGGGGTGGCGACGCCGGGGAGCAGCTTGGAGGGGCGCAGGTTGACGTGGTGGTCGAAGGCGAAGCGGAGCTTGAGCAGGAAGCCGCGCTCCAGGACGCCGGAGGGCACGCTCGGGTCGCCGATGGCGCCGAGCAGGATGGCGTCGTGCTGCTTCAGCTCGTCGAGGTCGGCGTCGGTGAGGGTCTCACCGGTGGCGTGGTAGCGCTTGGCGCCGAAGTCGTACTCCTTGGTCTCCAGCTTCACGTCCTGCGGGAGGACGGCGGAGAGCACCTTGAGGCCTTCGGCCACGACTTCCTGGCCGATGCCGTCACCGGGGATCACTGCGAGGTTGATGCTGCGAGACATGCGGGCACCCTACTCCTCGTCCCATGGGATGACATGGCGTGTCCGCCATACGGACACGCGGCACGCGCTCCGACGGGCGCCCAGGCGTCCCGCGGATCGACAGGTTCGAGGTGCGGCGCGGTCGCTGGGACCGCGCCGCACCCCGGCGGGTGCGGCTCCCGGTTCGGTGGTGGTGCGCCGGCTCAGTGGCCGGTCTGGCCGCCGTTGTCCCGGCGGTCGAGGGCGCGCTGGAGGGCGGCGGCGGCGTTCTTGCGGTCGGACTCGCTGCTACGGGAGACGTGGCGGACCCGGCGGCGGACGGTCGTCTCGGCCATGATGATCGACTCCTTCGACACACGGGGAGTACGGCAAGGAAAGGGGAGACGCCGGAAGGGGCGGGGAGCGGTGCCGCAGGGGTTGCCTGCCAGGGGCCCGGCTCACGACCGCCATTCGCTTGATCGAGCGAGACGTTCGGCTCCTACAAAGTTAAGCGAGGAAGCCCTGACTGTCTCCACAATTACTCGGACTTCCTACTATCTGAGACGGCCCCCTTCCCCGCACCCCTCCGACCTGCGTCTTCCCGATCCGCCCTCCCGCTCAGAGCACGTCCCCGTCACGCCAGTCGAAGACCAGCCCGGCCTCCGGGGAGAGCGGTCCCGCGAGCGCGGGACGCACCCGCAGGGTCCCCTCCTCGTCGGTGAGCCGCACGGGCCCGGCCGGGGAGAGCGCCAGGATCCGTCCCGGCCAGACCTCCCAGCCCCGGGCCGCGTAGAGCGGTGCGCCGTCCTCGCTCGCCGAGAGGGCTCCGAGGTCGTGGGCCCGGTCGATCACGGCCTCCAGCGCCGCCATGATCCGGCCGCCCAGTCCGGCACGGCGTGCGTCGGCGCGCACGGCGACCGCTTCCACGTACCCGACGCGCAACCACCGTCCCGCGTGCCGCGCCCACCGCGGGACCACCGACCCGTGCGCGACGAGCCCCGTGCCGTCGTGGACGAGGGCGTGGAGGCCGCCCAGACAGTGGTGCCAGTCCGATTCGGTGAAGTCCCCCTCGAAGGCGGCGTCCAGGAGGGCCCGCACGGAGCGCAGTTCGGACGGGGTCAGGCCGGGGGTGGGACTGGTGCGCAGGTCCATGGCAGGAGTGTCGCGGGCATGGGAACGGGCCGGGAAGCCCCGGAGGGGGTGGGCTTCCCGGCCCGTGGAACGGGGGGTCAGCCCATGTGCGGGTAGGTGTAGTCGGTCGGGGGCACCAGGGCCTCCTTGATGGACCGGGTCAGGGTCCAGCGCAGCAGGTTCTGCGGGGCGCCGGCCTTGTCGTTGGTGCCGGAGGCACGGCCGCCGCCGAAGGGCTGCTGGCCGACCACGGCGCCGGTCGACTTGTCGTTGATGTAGAAGTTGCCGGCCGCGTACCGCAGCCGCTCCATCGTGTGGGCCGCCGCGGCGCGGTCGCCCGCGATGACCGAGCCGGTCAGGGCGTAGTCCGACACCGACTCCATCTGGGTCAGCATCTCCTCGTACGCGTCGTCCTCGTAGACGTGCACGGCGAGGAACGGGCCGAAGTACTCGGTGCGGAACACCTCGTTCTCCGGGTCGGCGCACTCCACGACGGTCGGGCGCACGAAGTAGCCGACCGAGTCGTCGTAGGAGCCGCCCGCGACGATCGTGCAGGTCGGGTCCTGCTTCGCGCGGTCGATCGCGGCCTTGTTCTTGGCGAAGGCACGCTCGTCGATGACGGCGCCGATGAAGTGCGACAGGTCGGTGACGTCACCCATGCTCAGCCCGTCGACCTCGGCCGCGAACTCCTCCTTGAAACCGGAGTTCCAGATGGAGGCCGGGACGTAGGCGCGGGAGGTGGCGCTGCACTTCTGGCCCTGGTACTCGAAGGCACCGCGCGTCAGGGCCGTCTTGAGGACGGCGCGGTCGGCGCTCGGGTGGGCGACGACGAAGTCCTTGCCGCCGGTCTCGCCGACGAGGCGCGGGTACGAGCGGTACTTCTCGATGTTGTTGCCGATCGTCTTCCACAGGTACTGGAAGGTCCTGGTCGAACCGGTGAAGTGGACACCGGCGAGGTCCCGGTGCTCCAGGGCGACCTTCGAGACCTCGATGCCGTCACCGGTGACGAGGTTGATGACGCCCTTGGGCAGCCCGGCCTCCTCCAGGAGGCGCATGATCAGCACGGCGGCGTGGGTCTGCGTCGGGGACGGCTTCCACACCACGACGTTGCCCATCAGGGCGGGCGCGGTGGGCAGGTTGCCCGCGATGGCGCCGAAGTTGAACGGCGTGATCGCGTAGACGAAGCCCTCCAGCGGGCGGTGGTCGAGACGGTTCCACACGCCCGGGGAGTTGGCCGGCGGCTGCTCGGCCAGGATCTGGCGGGCGTAGTGGACGTTGAAGCGCCAGAAGTCGACCAGTTCGCAGGGGGTGTCGATCTCGGCCTGCTGGGCGGTCTTCGACTGGCCGAGCATGGTGGAGGCGGCGATGGTCTCGCGCCACGGGCCCGCCAGCAGCTCGGCCGCGCGCAGGATGATCGCGGCGCGGTCGTCGAAGGACATCGCGCGCCAGGCGGGGGCGGCGGCGAGGGCCGCGTCGATGGCGTCCCGCGCGTCCTGCTGCGTGGCGTTGCGCAGGGTGCCGATGACGGACTTGTGGTGGTGCGGCTGGACGACCTGGAAGGGCTCGCCGCCGCCCATCCGCCGCTCCCCGCCGATGGTCATGGGCAGGTCGACCGGGTTCTCGGCCAGCTCCTTGAGCCTGGCCTCCAGCCGGGCGCGCTCGGGCGAGCCGGGGGCGTAGCCGTGCACCGGCTCGTTGACGGGGGTGGGGACCTGGGTCACAGCGTCCATGAGATCCGTAACTCCTTGTACGTGAGCGGGTGTTCGGGCTCAGCCCTTGCTGACCATGCTTCGCATGAAGAACCGCAGGTTGGCCGGCTTCTCCGCGAGGCGCCGCATGAAGTAGCCGTACCAGTCGGTGCCGTAGGCGGTGTAGACGCGCATGCGGTGGCCCTCGGCGGCGAGCCGCAGGTGTTCGTCGCCGCGGATGCCGTACAGCATCTGGAACTCGTACTCGTCCAGCTTGCGCCCGGCCTTGCGGGCCAGTTCCTGGGCGATGGAGACGAGGCGCGGGTCGTGGGAGCCGACCATCGGGTACCCCTCGCCCTCCATCAGGGTCCGCAGGACACGGACGTACGCCTTGTCGATCTCGTGCTTCTGCTGGTACGCGACCTCGGCGGGCTCCTTGTACGCGCCCTTCACCAGCCGCACCCGGCTGCCGCTCGCGGCGAGGCGGCGCGCGTCGGCCTCGGTCCGGAACAGGTACGCCTGGATGACACAGCCGGTCTGCGGGAAGTCCTTCCGCAGCTCCTCGTGGATGGCGAACATCGAGTCGAGCGTGGTGTGGTCCTCGGCGTCGAGCGTGACCGTCGTACCGATGGCGGCGGCGGCCTCGACGACCGGGCGGACATTGGCGAGGGCCAGCTCGTGGCCGCCCGGCAGGGACTGGCCGAACAGCGACAGCTTCACGGACATCTCGACCCGCGGCCCGAGCTCCAGCTCGGCGAGCCGGCCGACCAGCTCCAGGTAGGCGTCACGGGCGGCGGCGGCCTGCGCCGGGGTGGTGATGTCCTCGCCGACCACGTCCATGGTCAGCTCCAGGCCCCTGGCGGTCAGGTCCTTGACGATGGGCACGATGTCCTCGACGGTCTCGCCGGGGATGAAGCGGTCGACGACCTGCTTGGTCACCGGGGCCGCCGAGATCAGGCGTCGCATCCGGTCGCTGCGCGACGCGGCGAGAATCACGGGACCCAGCACGGGGCACCTCCACAACAAGGCCGGGAGAAGGCCGCAGCACCGACGGGTGAGGTGTCGGGTACGGCACGGAGAACCACCGTGAAACCTAAGGATCCCTCCGATCGTCGGCCATCGACAGCTGTCACGCATCCCCGTGCAGGATCTCAGACAGATGTATGAAGGCTTCCGGGAAATGCGGGAGAATGCCCGAATGACGGTGGACCACAAGGGCTACAGGGGTGACTACCAGGAGCTGGTGGACGAGATCTCGGAGCTGCTCGGCGCCCCGGCGACGCTGGAGAACCGCGACTTCGAACTGATCGCCTTCGGCGCCTACGACAGCGACGACGAGCTGGACGCGTCCGCGCTGGACCCCGTCCGCACCCGCTCGATCCTGACCCGGCGCTCCACGGCCGCCGTCCGCACCTGGTTCGAGGGCTTCGGCATCACCCGCGCGACGGGCCCGGTCCGCATCCCGCCCACCCCGGAGGCGGGCGTGTACCGGGGACGGATCTGCCTCCCGGTGCGCCATCGGGGCGTCGTCCTCGGGTACGTCTGGCTGCTGGCCGACGATCCGGGGCCGGGCGAGCGGCAACTGGCCGCCGCCATGCGGGTGGCCGCCCGCATCGGTGCGCTCCTCGCCGACGAGGCCCAGGCCGGGGCCGATCTGACCCGGGAGCTGCGGGCGGTGCTGACGGCGGAGCGGGACTGGCAGCGGGACATGGCCGTGGCCGAGCTGCGCACCGCCCTCGGCCCCCGCGCGGAGGGTCCCCACACGGTGGTGTGCGTCGCCGCCTGGCCCTCCGCCGACCCCGAGGACGCCCCCTCGGTGCGCACCCTGCCCGGCGTGGCCGCCCTGTGCACGATCCCGTGGGGGACGACGGCCCAGTCCCTGGCCCTGCTGGTGCGGCTGCGCTCGACGGGCACGGCAGCGGCGGCGGTGTCGGCGGCCGGCCGGCTGCTGGAACGGGCCGCGGCCCTGACCCCGGGCCGGCCGCCGGAGCGGACGGAGGGTCAGGAGGGAGCGGGCCCTGGCCGGCGACCGGAAAAAGCGGAGGGTACGGGCCCGGGACGGCGGCCGGAACGGACGGAGGGCGCCGGCCGGGGACGGACCGCCGGTGGCATCCTGACGACCGCCGCCGGGATCGCCGCCCCACGCGAGGGGCTGGCCTCGCTGGGCCTCGCCTGGCAGGAGGCGACGGGGGCGGCACGGGCCGCGCTGGCCGAGCCGGGCCTCGGGCCCGTCGCCGAGTGGTCGCGGATCGGGCCGTACCGCCTGCTGACCTCGCTGCCCCCGCGGGCCGCGCACGATCCGGCGGTGGCCCCGCTCCTCACCCCGGCCCACCACGAACTGGCCCGCACCGCCGAGGTCTACCTCGACCGCGCCGGCCAGGCGGCCCGCACGGCGACCGAGTTGGGCATCCACCGCCAGACCCTCTACTACCGCCTCTCCCGCGTGGAGCAGCTGACGGGCCTCGACCTGACCGACGGCGAGGACCGCCTGCTCCTCCACATGGCCCTCAAGGGGGCGCGGCTCTAACCTTCGCCGACCCCGCCGGACGGCTGGGCGGACACGGCGGCCGAGACGACCTGGCGCAGGCCCTCGGTGAGGGTGTCGGCGTCCGGGGCCGTCTTCGGGTCGAAGGTCCACTGGGCGATGAGCCCGCTCATCAGCACAAGGTAGAACCGGCCGACGGTGTCCGCGCTCTCGTCGGTGACCTCCTCCTCCGGTACGCCCATGAGCAGGGAGACGAAGCCCCGGCCGCCCTCGCGCTGGGCGCGGGCCAGGTGGTCGCGCACCTCGGGCTGCTGGTCGCCCATCGCCATGATCTCCATGCTGAGCCGCCACAGCGAGCCGGGCTCCCGCATGGTCGCGACGATGTTCGACCAGACCTCCCGGAACCGCTCCAGCGACCCCGGCGCCCCCGCGATCCCGGCGCCGTCCGCGCCCTCGAAGGCATCGGACATGCCCTCGACCAGCGCGACGTACGCCTGCGCGAGGAGCGCGTCCTTCGAGCCGTAGTGGTAGCCGATCGAGGCGAGGTTGGTCCCCGACGCCCTGACGATGTCGCGCGCCGTCGTCCGCGCGAACCCCTTCTCCAGCAGGCAGCGCTTGGCGCCTTCGAGCAGATCCTCACGGTGTCCCATGCCCGCCACCCTACCCCGATTCATACAACCGTCCCAGACAAGCGACTTACACGATCGATTTATACGTGCGTGCTAGACAGGTGTTTAATACGCACGTACCTTTCCCGGCATGACGAACCCGACGAGCACCACCACGACCTCGCCCGCACACGCCGGCCGCCGCGCATGGACGGCGCTCGGCGTGCTGATGCTGCCGCTGCTCCTGGTCTCGATGGACGTCTCCGTCCTCTACTTCGCCGTCCCGGCGATCAGCGCGGACCTGGAGCCCTCCGGCACCCAGCAGCTGTGGATCTTCGACATCTACGGCTTCGTCCTGGCCGGTCTGCTGATGACCATGGGCTCGATCGGCGACCGCATCGGCCGCCGCAGGCTCCTCCTCGTGGGCGCCGCGGCCTTCGGCGGGGCCTCGGTCCTCGCGGCCTACGCGAACAGCGCCGAGACCCTGATCGCGGCCCGTGCGATCCTCGGCGTCGGCGGCGCCACCCTGATGCCCTCGACCATGGCGCTGCTGCGCACGATGTTCACCCACCCCGCCGACCGCGCGAAGGCGATCGGCCTCTGGTCCGGCGTGATGACGGGCGGGATCGCGCTCGGCTCGGTGATGAGCGGCGTCCTGGTCGAGCACTTCTGGTGGGGCTCGGTGTTCCTGGTGAACCTGCCCGCCATGGTCCTGCTGCTGATCGCCGGCCCGCTGCTGCTCCCCGAGTCGAAGAACCCGGCCCCCGGCCGCTTCGACCGCCTGAGCGTCCCCCTGTCCCTGGCGGCCGTACTGCCCGTCGTCTACGGCCTCAAGGAGATCCCCTCCGAGGGCTGGCACGTGCGGTACGTCGTCTCGGTCGCCGTCGGCCTCGTCTTCGCCGCGCTGTTCGTCCGCCGTCAGCGCGCGGCCGAGTCCCCGATGATCCCTCCCGCCCTGTTCCGCGGCGCGGGCTTCACCCCGGCGATCGTGCTGACCCTGGTCTCCGCGTTCGGCATGATGGGCTCGGCGATCTTCACCACGCAGTACCTCCAGTCCGTGCTCGGCAAGAGCCCGCTGGAGGCGGCGCTGTGGAGCCTGCTCCCGTCGGTGCTGATCGGCGGCGCGGCCCCGGCGACGACGGCGATCGTGCAGAAGGGCGCCCGCCGCGGACACGTCGTCGCCACCGGCTTCGCCGTCACCGCGGCCGGCTACGCGCTGCTCGCCCTGGCCGGCACCGACTCCCTCTGGCTGGTCCTGGCCGCCGCCGGCGTGCTGGCCTCCGGGGTCGTCGTGGTGATGTCCCAGCTGACCGACCTCGTGCTGGGCACGGCCCCGGTCGAGCGGGCGGGCACGGCCTCCTCGCTCATGGAAACCGGTACGGAGTTCGGCGGCGCGCTCGGGATGGCGGTCCTCGGCTCGATCGGCACGGCCGCCTACCGCCACGAGATGCCTGCGTCGGCACCGGCCGAGGCCCACGAGACGCTGGGCGGCGCGCTGGCGACGGCGGCCCGGATGCCGGGCGGCGCGGGAGAGGCCCTGGTCACGGCAGCCCGCGAGGCATTCACCACCGGGATGCGCGACGCGGCCCTGGCGGGAGCGGTCCTGCTGGCCGCAGGGGCGGTGACCGCATCGGTGACCCTGCGCCGCGTACGTCCGCGCGACAAAACGCCGGACGAGCTGGCTACCAGCCCGTCCGGCGTTTGAGGACGAGCCCGTTCAGGGCGAACGGGGGTCCGGAGGCGGAACCCCCGGGGACGGCGACCTGGAACGACGGTCACCCGACGAGCAACGGCACCTCAGACCAGGTTCACCGAGCGGGCGGACGTCGCACCGATCTCCGCCGCCAGCTCACCGAGCACACCGACGGCCACCGTGTCGTCCACGGTCAGCACCGCCAGCGCCTCGCCGCCGACCGCCGAACGGGCGACCTGCATGCCGGCGATGTTGATGCCCGCCTCACCGAGGATGCGGCCCACGGTGCCGACGACACCGGGACGGTCCTCGTAGCGCAGGACGACCATGTGGTCGGCGAGCGCGAGGTCCACGTCGTACTCCCCCACGGCGACGATCTTCTGGAGGTGCTTCGGGCCGGCCAGCGTGCCGGAGACCGACACCTCCTCGCCGTCCGCGAGCGTGCCCCGCACGGTGACCACGTTGCGGTGGTCCGTCGACTCGGAGCTCGTCGTCAGCCGCACCTCGACACCGCGCTCCTGGGCGAACAGCGGGGCGTTGACGTACGACACGGTCTCGGCGACGACGTCCTCGAACACGCCCTTGAGCGCGGACAGTTCGAGCACCTTCACGTCGTGCTGGGTGATCTCGCCGTACACCTCGACGTCGAGGCGGACCGCGACCTCGCCCGCGAGCGCGGTGAAGATCCGGCCCAGGCGCTCGGCGAGCGGCAGACCCGGCTTGACGTCCTCGGCGATGACCCCGCCCTGCACGTTCACCGCGTCCGGGACCAGCTCACCGGCGAGGGCGAGCCGCACGGACTTGGCGACGGCGATGCCCGCCTTCTCCTGCGCCTCGTCCGTGGAGGCGCCGAGGTGCGGGGTGGCGACGACCTGGTCGAACTCGAACAGCGGGGAGTCGGTGCACGGCTCCTTCGTGTACACGTCGAGGCCGGCGCCGGCGACGCGGCCCTCCTTGAGCGCCGAGTACAGCGCCTCCTCGTCGACAATGCCACCGCGGGCGGCGTTGACGATGCGCACCGACGGCTTGACCTTGCGCAGCGCCTCCTCGCCGATGAGCCCCACGGTCTCGGGGGTCTTCGGCAGGTGCACGGTGATGAAGTCGGAGACCTCGAGCAGCTCGTCGAGGGACAGCACCTTCACGCCCATCTGGGCGGCGCGCGCGGGCTGCACGTACGGGTCGTAGGCGACGACCTTCATGCCGAAGGCGGACATGCGCTGCGCGACGAGCGCGCCGATGCGGCCGAGGCCGATGACACCGAGGGTCTTCTCGGCCAGTTCCACACCCGTGTACTTGCTGCGCTTCCACTCGCCGTTCTTCAGCGCGGCGTTGGCCTGCGGGATGTTGCGCGCGGAAGCGATGATCAGACCGCAGGCCAGCTCGGCGGCGGTCACGATGTTGGACGTCGGGGCGTTGACGACCATGACGCCGGCCTTGGTGGCGGCGGAGACGTCGACGTTGTCCAGGCCGACGCCGGCTCGCGCGACCACCTTGAGCTTGCCGGCCGCGGCGACGGCCTCGGCGTCGACCTTGGTGGCGGAGCGAATCAGGATCGCGTCCACCTCGGCGATGGCCGGGAGCAGTTCGGCCCGGTCGGCACCGTTGCAGTGCCGGATCTCGAAGTCGGGGCCGAGCGCGTCCACGGTCGCGGGCGACAGCTCTTCAGCGATGAGTACGACGGGTTTCGAGCTCACGTGAGGTCCTCACAGGTTGAAGGCACCTCCCAAGCTTCTGGAGCTATGGGGGAGCATGCGGACGGCCGTCCCGACGGCCGCAGGCGGAGGAGGGGCTAGCCGCGGAAGACGCACGACGCTGTGGGCCTGACGCGTTGTGTGCAGCAGTCTAGTGGCGCTGCGCATCTCGTTCTGCGCCTCTGCGGAAGGATCACCCGGACGAGATTCGCCGACGTGCGAGGGTCCGGGAGCGGTGTCCGGCGGTGGGGGGGCCCCCCGGGGGGGCCCCCCCCCGGCCCCGGGGGGGCGCCGGCCCCGGGCG
>NZ_JBEZXS010000068.1:0-29913 GCF_040638185.1 Streptomyces sp. NPDC026672 | reverse complement strand
GCGGTGAAGATTCGACACCTCCACCACACACGGAGGCCTTCGCCATGATCAAGCCCGGCGGCGTTAACAACGCTCGTGATCAATACACCTAGGGCCCGTGCGGCGAGACTTTCGGTTTTTGCCGGACAGGCCACCTTCCCAAGGTGGGGTCAGCGCTTCAGTGTGAAGGTGAGGTCAGCCGAGAGCTGCCGCTCAGGCGGGTTGCCGAGAACGGGTTTTGCCTCCCTGACAGGGATCCGTGCCGCGAAGCGGACCGCGGCGTCGATCGCCTCGCGGTTCAGGTGGTCCGATCCGCCGGTGTCCAGGCGCCGGGCGTCGTCCCGGTCGAGGGCGATGAGCCAGGCGTCGATGAGCTTCTGGTGTGCGTGGTGCGCCTCGGGTCCTGCCGGGTGTGTCACGTCCTCTCGTCGGGGTCGACCAATCCCCGACGGACCGCCTCGTTGACCGTCGTCACCCGGTTCCCGGTGCCGAGCTTGCGGTAGATGCGGACGAGGTGGGTCTTCACCGTGGCCTCGGCGAGGAACAGGTCGGCGGCGATGGCCCGGTTGTTGTGGCCCCGCGCCAGGAGCCGCACGACCTCGATCTCGCGTTCGCTCAGCTCGGGTTCGGGTCCGACCGTGCGCCGGGCCAGGTGGGCCGCCGCCTCCGGTGCCAGGCCCATGCCGCCGTTCGCCGCGGCGCGTACCGCACGGAAGAGTTCTTCGGGCGGGCCCGCCTTCAGGACGTACCCATGGGCACCTGCCTCCAGGGCGCGCAGGACGTTGCCCTGGGTTCCGTAGCTGGTGAGGACGACGATCCGTACGTCCCCGACGTCGGCGAGGATCTTCCGTGTCACCTCGGTCCCGTCAGCTCCGACCGTGCCGGGGTCGCCCAGGCGGAGGTCCATCAGCACCACGTCGGGTCGCAGTCCCGCCGCCAGCCGTACGGCGTCCGTGCCGTCACCGGTCTCCCCCACGACGTCGAAGCCCGGCTCGCCCTCCAGCAGAGCGCGCAGCCCGGCCCGGACCACCGCGTGATCGTCCACGATCAGGACGCGGACCGGCATCGGTGGCGCGGTGCCGTTCATCACGAGCCCGCGAGCGCCAGGTCCTGGGAGGGCAGCGTCGCCCTCACCGTGGTGCCGCGGCCCGGCGTGCTGTCGAGGGTCAGCACCCCGCCCAGTCCTTCCAGACGTTCCCGTGCGCCCTTCAGACCGTAGCCCCGGCCGCCGGACGGCACTTCCCCTCCCGAAGAGGTGAACCCCCGCCCGTCGTCCCGGACTTCGACCGTCACCGTCCTGTCGTCACCGTAGGTGAGGACGACCTCGACGCGGCTCGCGCGGGCGTGTTCGCGGGCGTTCGCCAGCAGTCCCTGGGTCACCCGGAGCAGGACCACGGCCCGTTCCGTCGCCAGCGGGTACGGCGCACGCTCGCGGCGGAACGACACCCGACCAGCCCCGGCCGTACCCGCCGTCCGGGCGCACAGGTCACTCAACACCGCCTCCAGACCGTCCCGTTCGAGCGCGGGCGGAGTCAGGTCACCGATGATCGTGCGGGTCTCCGCGAGATGCGCGCCCAGTGCCTCGGCGACCGCCCGTACCTGGCGTCGCGCCTGGTCGGGGCGCCGGTCCCAGTCGCGTTCGGCGGCCTGGAGCAGCATGCGGCTGCCCGCGAGTTCCTGCGCCAGGGTGTCGTGCAGATCGCGGGCGATGCGACCGCGCTCGGCAAGGCGGCCGGCCGTGCGCTGCTGCGTCGCCAATTCGCCCCGGGTCTCGGTCAGTTGGCGGGTCAGGCGCTGCTGGGCCCCGTAGAGGACGACGGTGGCCGCGAGCGCGGCGAGCGGTGGTGCCAGCACCTCGGGGTCGGCGCCGCCGTTGACACGGGCGAGGGCGGCCAGCAGCAGCACCGTGACCGCGCCCGTCGCCGCCGTACGCAGCCGGGCGCCTCGCATCCGCATGGCCAGGACGGCCAACGGCACCGACAGCCACGCGTAACCGGCCGCGAGCGGCACGGGGATGATCCAGGCGACCCAGCTCCACAGGGCGACGAGCGCCGAGAACCATACCAGCCTGGTCGTGTCGTGGGCCCGGTCCCAGCGGGAGAGCGCGAACACGTACACCACGGCCAGCGCGGTGGTGGGCACCGTGACGGACCAGCACAGGCCGCTGTTGAGCCGGACGAGCCGTACGAAGGTGCCGGCCACCGCCACGAGGAAGACCAGGTGCGGCAGTTCCCGTGCCGACAGGGACGGTCGGCGTGACGCGGAGGCGGTGGCGGACACGGGTGGGCTCCTCACGGCGGACCGGGCGGAAGGGAACGAAGCGCCTGGAGTTTAGGCCGTTCACCTGTGTGTTCACCGTAAGCGCCGCACCCGCAGCGGGCCCGGCTCCCCCACCAGCCCTCCGAGCCGTCCGAGCCGTCCGAGCCGTCCGAGCCGTCCAAGAGTCGGCTCCCGCTAACTCCCCGGACGCAGCCCCAGCCACCCCGGTGAGGGATCGCCCTTCACCTCGCCGAAGTACAGGGCGAAGGTCTGCTTGAGGCGTTCGACGTCGGCGCGGTCCTCCATGAAGCGGGGGAAGCCGTCCACGTGCGCGTCCGGCAGCTCCCACACCGGGGTGGGTCCGCCGTCCGGCCGGACGTCCGTGCGGACCGACCAGCCGTTGAAGCTCGCGCGCTGGCGCTCCTCGGACAGCATCCAGTTCACGTAGAGCTTGGCGGCGGCGGTGTGGGCGGCGTCCTTCAGGATCGCGGCCCGCTGGCCCCAGGCCATGAACGGATGCCCGGCCGGCGGTACGACCCACTTCGTGGTGCCCGACCCCAGCACGGTGCTGCCCGACGTGCCGACCCCGATGGTCTTCTGTCCGGCGTTGACGGCCACGCCGGGCGTGTGGGACCCCCGGTTGAACTGCGGTTGCTGCGCGGCGAATCGGGCCACCCAGTCCCAGCCGTACCTCTCCCGGTAGAGGGAGAAGAGGTAGAGCACCGCGTCGTCGTCGTGCGGGTAGGATGAGGCGATGGCGCCCCTCCACCGCGGGTCGACCAGGTCCAGCGGGGTCCTCGGCGCGTTCGCCCCGGCCGCCTCGACGCCGTACAGGAAGCTGAAGGCGAGGACCGACACCGCCGTCCACGCGCCGTCGGGGTCCGTGAACTCCTCGTACACCGCGGAGTGTCCGGCGGGCCGGTAGGGCAGGAGCCGGCCCTGCCGCTTCCACCGGGTGAAGTCCTGGAGCGTCTGGAGCTGGACGACGTCGGGGACCAGGGTGCCGGTGGCGAGTTGGTTGTCGACGCGGACGTCGTGGAACTTGCTGTAGTCCACGATGATCGTCAGGTCGACGGCCGGGAAGCGCGCGCCGAAGGCGGTCCTGACCGCCGCGGCCTGGCTGTCGATGTCCCCGCCCTGGTAGACGACGAGCCGACCGCCCTCGTCGCAGGCCGCGGCGTACAACTCGTCGAGCGTGCGCCTCTCCTCACCGGCGCGGACACCTGCCGCGGTCTCCCGGCGCACGGCCCGCGGCGTGGCGGACGCCCGGCCCGTGGCGGCACCGGCGACCGCGAGTCCCGCGCCGGTGGCGAGGAGGCGGCGCCTGCTGACGTACTCGGACATACGGTTGTCCCTCCTGTCCTTCCTGTTTCTCGTCTTCACCCGTCCTTGTGCACCGCCGCGTTCGCACCGCGGCGGTAGCGCCAGCCTGCCGCTGCGTCACCGCCCGCCGCGTCGTCCATGAGCAGCCCCGGATTCAACCGTTCGATGGATTCGCCGCGCCCCCTCCGCGTCGCGCGCCCCTCCGCGCCATGCCCCCCTCCGCGCCGCGCCCCCGCCGCGGGGCACGCGGTCAAACCGTTCCCCAGGCCCAGGAACGGAGTTGGCCAAGTATCGGTAAAGGGATCGTTTTCCCGGTGGTCGAAGGGTGCTGCGGCGGTGTTCACCTTCGCCGCCCAGGATTAGTCATGGGCATGTCGCGATTTCGCTCGTGGTGTGCCCTTCATCCTGCGGCGATCTGAAGGGACTTGTCGGCGATGCGGTCAGCGTGGGCACGAAGACGATCGGGCGGCGGATCGGGCGGACGACGGCTCACGGGTGTGCTGTGCACCGCGCTGCTGCTCGTGGGCGGAAACCTCACCTCGGCGTACGCCGAAGACGGTCCGGACCGGCGGCCCGCCACGGCCGTCGACCCCGCGGACTCGACGAGTCTGCCGACGCTGCTCCCCGGCGACGGCGCCTATCTGGAGGGCACGGAGAAGGCCGTCGCCACACCGACGCTCGCCGGTGACTCGGTGACGGCGCTCACCGTGGACGGCAGGGCGATCGACGCCGCGCGCACGGTCGGCACCTCACGGCTGACCTTCGACGTCGGATCGAACTCGACGGAGGCCCGCTACCACAACCACGTGCTGGTCAACGGGGAGTTCAGGGCCGACATCGGCGACCTCGTCAACCAGCGCGGCAGTGTCGAGATCCCGAACGACAAGCTGGTCCAGGGCGAGAACAGGATCGAGATCCTCGCCGGCACGATCGACACCTCGTGCGGAGTCAACCACGACGACTTCGTGCTCTCCGACATCAGCCTGGAACTGCTCGGCGAGGTCGCGGACGGGGAGGAGAACGAGTACACCTACTCGTTCGGCGACGGCAACTGCGGTTCCAACACCTCCCTGTTGACGAAGGCCACGCTCAGCTTCTTCGTCCTGGGCGACCCGCGGGGCACAACGGGTCTCAGCGGCGACCTGGACACCACCAAGCTCTCCAACGGCACGCACACGCTCGCCGCGAGGACCGCCTCCGGCAAGAGCGTCAGCAACAAGGTCACGGTGAACAACGCCCCGGCGGGCGCCCCTCGGCTGCTGCCCAAGGACGGCACGCTCACGAAGGGCCGCGAGCCGGTGTTCGCGACGTTCCCGGCCGGGACCGGGGACCGGCCGAAGTCGCTGACCGTGGACGGCAGGACACCCACGACCGTGCCGCACCTCGGCAACGGCGCGGCCACCTTCTCCTTCGACGTCGGGTCCAACTCGCTCGACGACCGGTACGACAACTACCTGCTCGTCAACGGCAAGCGCATCGACCTGGGCGGCACCTGGGTCGCCCAGCGCGTCGACATCGCGGTCCCCGCGCGCTTCCTGGTCCCCGGTGACAACGTCATCAAGGTGGTGACCGGCCCGTACCAGGAGACCTGCGGCGACAACCGCGACGACTTCGACCTCTCGCGTCCCGCGCTGGCCCTCGACGGCTCCGCCGTGACCGGCCACGGCATCGCGGACACCTACGCGATGGGCGACGGCAGTTGCGGCAGCAGCCCCACCCGGCTGCCCGAGGCGGAACTGCGCTACACGATCGACGCCCCGCCCGTGCACGTCTCCGAGACGCTCGGCTCCGGCAACGCGACGCTCGGCTTCACCGTGGGCGGCAACTCGATCGAGGCCCGCTACCAGAACCATCTGCTGATCAACGGTCAGAAGCACGTGCTGGACGGCGACTTCGTCAGTCGGCGCGTCGATCTCACCTTCCCCGACGAGTGGCTGGTGCCCGGCTGGAACACCGTCGACTTCGTCACCGGCACGTTCCCGACGTCGTGCGGCGACAACCGCGACGACTTCGCCGTCTCCGACATCACCCTGACCCCGGCGAGTGGCACCGCGAACGGCCGTATGCTCAAGGGCTCGTACAGCCTCGGCGACGGCAACTGCGGTGACAACGTGAACCCGTTGACCGAGATCGACCTGGAGTTCTTCGTCGACGGCCCCGCCCAGGGGCTGCGCGCGGACCTCGACACCACGGGGATCGCCGACGGCACCCACACCCTGGCCGCTACGGCGCAGGGCGGACAGACCGCCACCCGTGTCCTCGTCAGCGACAACTCCGCGCCCAGGATCGCCTCCAGCGTCCCCGCCGCCGGACAGCGGATCACCGCGTCGGTCGTCCTCGACGTACGCCTCGACGACCTCTCCGGCGTCGTGAACGGCCCGGACGTCACGCTCGACGGCGAGCCCGTGCGGCTCGGCACCCCGGTGGGCCCCGGACTGCCCGCCGGTACGCACACGTTGAAGGTGACCGGCACCGACGGAGTCGGCAACAGCGGCACCCGTGAGGTGACGTTCACCTCGGCCGGCGTCCCCGACGTCCCCGCCGGCCTCACCCCACGCTCCGGCACCACCGACGCGGGCCGCGCGGTCACCCTGTCGGCCGAGGTCGCCGAACCCGACGGCGGCACGGTGGACACCACGTTCTCCGAGGCCGGGATCACCACCCCGGACGAGGTGTACCAGGGCACGGCGGCCTCGGTGCCCACCACGCTCAGGGTCCCGGGCGAGAAGAAGGTGCGCGCCGACGGACTCGCGCCCGCCGACGGGAAGACGCTCGCGGCGCCGACCGGCAAGGACGTCACGTTCCAGCGGTTCGACGTGCCGGTGAGGGGTCAGGCCGACGCGCCCGTGCTGCGCTGGGAAGGTGTCGTCGACCCCGAACGGCTCGCCGCGCTGCGCGTGTGGAACACCCGGACGAAGAAGTGGGACGTGCTGACCAGCGCGCGGGGCGCGGCCGAGGGCAACACCGTGCTCACCGCCGTCGTCGACCGCGCCCACGTCGACCGGCAGCGGGTCCACGTCATGGTCACCGGTGAGGACCCGTTCGCCGACGACATCGACCCCGGTGACCCGAACCGGTTCGCCGACCCGGCCTCGTACGACTTCTCGATCGTCCACTACACCGACACGCAGTACCTCTCCGAGGGCGCGGTGGAGCAGGAGACGCCCGAGGAGCGCGCGGTGTGGGAGAAGGCGTACGGCGACGTCTCGCGCTGGATCGCCGCCAACAAGGACGAGCGGAAGATCGCGTACGTCGCCCACACCGGCGACATCATCGAGAACAACATCCGCAAGCCCGCCGACGAGGCCACGCAGCGCCAGGTCGTGGGCGAGCTGGAGGTGTCCTCGGAGCAGCAGAGGATCCTGGACGACGCGGGCGTGCCGAACGGTGTGATCGCGGGCAACCACGACAACCAGTCCGGCACCGAGAACGGCCCCGACGCGATCTACAACCGCTACTACGGGCCCGACCGCTACGAGGCGCTGTCCCGGGGCTGGGAGCACGCCGAGTACGGCGGCCCGTGGCGGCCGGGGGACAACCAGAACCACTACGACCTGTTCTCCGCCGGGGGCCTGGACTTCGTCGTGGTCGGCCTGTCGTACGGGGTGACGCGCGAGGAGGCCGAGTGGGCCGACTCCGTCTTCAAGCGGTTCCCCGACCGCAACGGCATCCTGCTCTCGCACGACTACCTCGCGCCGAGCGCCGACCCGGACGGCCGCGGGGCGCCGTTCTCCGCGCCCGACGGCTCGATGCTCTACAAGAAGGTGGTCCAGGACAACCCGAACGTGTTCCTGATCCTCGCCGGTCACGAGCACGGCGTCGGCACCAACGTGAAGCCGAGGGTCGGCAAGGTCGCGCACGACGTGGTCGAACTGCTCGCGGACTACCAGTTCTACACGGTCTCCGCGGACCGGCTCGGGCTCACCGAGATCGGCGGCTACCAGCCGGACGACCAGCTCCAGTTCGGGGCGAGCTTCTTCCGGATGCTGCAATTCAACGTCAGGCGCTCCGAGTTGACGGTGGACACCTACTCGCCGCTGCTCGACGAGTTCGGGGCGACGGAGTACGACACCAATCACCGTTACAACGGCACCGAGGACAACATGGTGCTGCCCGTCGACCTCAACACCCGCGGCACGACCTTCAGGACGGACTCGCTGGCGCTGTACGACCCGGTGCGCGTCATCGGCCGGGCGAAGGCCGACTCCGGGCAGGTCGCCTCGGTGACCTGGCGGAATCTCCGACCGGGCTCGACCCACGCGTGGTTCGTCACGGCGCGGTCCGCCGGTGGCGGTGTGACGGCCTCCGCGCCGAGCGTCTTCGTGACCAGGGACGAGCGCGGCCGGCCCGGCACCTGGGGTCCGGGCACACCCGGGTTCCCGTGGTTCGCGCCGTCCACCGGCCGACGATGACCGGCCGACGATGACCGGCTGACCCGTAGACCGCAGCGTCCGCCGTCCCGGATCAGAGGGGTCCGGGACGGCGGACGGGGGCGGTCACCATGACGACACCCGAACGACGAGCGTCCGCTCCCGTCCCGACGGACAGCACCTCCCGACCCGACGAGCGTCCGCCGCCGTCCCGACGACAGGAACCGAGACCACCCGATGCGTCCCACAGCCCCGTCCCGTCCGGTCGCCGCGCTCCTGACGTGCGTCATGGCGCTGCTGGCCGTTCTCCTGTCCACGGTGCCCGCGTCCGCGCACGACGCGACCTCGACGGCGTACGCCGACGTGCGGGGCTCCGGCGCCCGTGTCGAGGCGCGACTGGACCTGGAGTACGACCTGCTCATGAAGTCCGCGTGGCTGTACGCCGAGGCGTACGACGCGAAGGGCCGCGCCGAGCAGCTGCGCCGGCTCAGGACGAACGCGGGCGCGGTGACCGAGTACGTCACCGGGCGCTTCGCCGTCGGCCACGGCAGCCGTTCCTGCGCGCCCCGCCCGGTCGGCGACGCGGACGTGCGCACCCGCGGCGGCCGGCCGTTCGCGGTCCTGACGCTGGCCTACGACTGTCCGGACGGCGCCGACGGCGCGTACACGGTGTCCAGCGCGCTGTTCCCGGACGGCGAGAGCTTCGTGCACAGCACGGAGACGATCGTCCACTACGACATCGCCGGGCAGCGCGGCTCCCAGGTCCTGACGGCCGCCGAGCCGACCCTGGAGACCGGCGGGCACCACGAGTCCCGTCAGATCGCGGAGTTCTTCCTGCTCGGCACCGAGCACCTGCTGTTCGGCCTCGACCACGTCCTCTTCCTGCTGTCGCTGCTCATCGGTGCCCGCGGGCTGCGCGACGTGGTCCGCACGGCGACCGCGTTCACCGCGGCGCACAGCGTCACCTTCCTGCTGGCGGCGACCGGTGCCGTGCACGTGCCGGGCGCCGTGGTGGAGCCGGTGATCGCGGCCTCCATCGCCGTCGTGGCGATCGCGGGCTTCGTACGGCGCGACCGCGAGGGCGACGACCGGTGGCGGCTGCCGGTCGTGTTCCTGTTCGGGCTCGTCCACGGGCTCGGCTTCGCGGGGGCGCTCGGCATCGACGACCGCTGGTCGTGGGAGCTGCTGCTGTCGCTGCTGAGCTTCAACGTCGGCATCGAGGCGGCGCAGCTGGCGATCGTGGCGGTGGTCCTCCCGCTGCTGGTGCTGGTGCGCCGGACGCCCGCGCACCGCTGGGTACTGCCTGCGCTGACCGCGCCGATCGTGGTCGTCAGCCTGTACTGGTTCCTGGACCGGCTGGCTGTCACGGCGTGACACGGGCGCGGGGCGCCGCCCTCGCTCGGGGTACGGCGGTCGCTCCACCCGAACGGAAGACATGTGAGACCGCGGATGTGCCGGGCCGCCTGCTTACTATCCGGTCGTGACGGACATTCCCGACGAATTGATCAAGCTGGAACGTTCCGCCGAGGAGGAGCGGGCCCGGCTCGCGGGCCTCGAGGGCGAGGAGTACGAGGAGCAGCGGCGCCGGTGGCGGGCGGCGGCCGAGACCTTCCAGGCCGCGGTCACCGCGTACGCCTCCCGCGAGGACGTGGGCCTGTCGCGCCACGAGGTGGAACAGGCGGTGAAGAGGGCCGTGCGGCACGCCGACGAGGACCCCGCCGGGTAGCGGGCCGCCCTGTTCTTCTCCGAGGTTCTTCTCCTGAGGTTCTTCTCCCGAGCGGGGGACGGGTGTCGCGGGCCGCGGATACGCTCGCCTCGTGATGGAGCGGTGGAGGGGCCATGTCGTCCGTCATCCCCTGTGGGGCGCGGTCGAGTTGACCCTGGCGTGGCACGTCGTGCTGCTGCTGTTCGCCGAGGTGCTGCTGCCTCCGCTGGCGCCCTCGTGGTTCCCGGACCTCGGCGCCACCGTGGTCAACGTGGTCTGCGCGGCCGGTGCGTGGTTCGTGCTGTGGCGGTGGGGATGGCTGCGGGCCGCAGGGGTGAGCACGCTCGGCCGCGGCCGCCGCTGGTGGCTCGTGCTGCCGATGGTGGTGATCGCCTGCTCGTACGCCCTGGCCGGCCTGGACGGCGGTACGGCGGTGGTCGTCGGCGGGCTGGTGTCGTTGCTGTGGGTCGGTGTCGACGAGGAGATCATCAGCCGCGGTCTCGTCCAGCGGGCCCTCACCCCGCTGGGCCCGCTGCGCGCGGCCGTCGGTGTCGCCGCCCTCTTTGGCGTCGGACACCTCCAGAACCACCTGTTCTTCGGCGCGGAGTTGGACGACACGCTGTGGCAGATGCTGTCCGCGGCCCTGTTCGGCTTCACCTGTGCGGCGCTGCGGTACGCGATCGGCTCGGTCTGGCCCATGGTCGTGGTCCACGGGCTCGACGACTTCCTCCAGATCCGCTCGCCGGGCGCGGCACCGGACTGGTGGCAGGTGAGCGTGTACGTCTTCCAGCTCGCCTACGGCCTGTGGCTGCTGCGCCGGTACGGCCACGAAGCCGCTCCGGCGGACCGGGGCACCGGTCGGCCGGACCCTCGGGGGCGGGCGGGGACGCCGAAGGGCCCAGCGGATCTGCCGGGCCCTCAACGCTCGTGACGAGAACGGTTTTTCAGCCGCGGACGATGTTCTCGGCCTGCGGACCCTTCTGCCCCTGGGTCACGTCGAACGTGACGGTCTCGCCCTCGACCAGCTCCCGGTAGCCGTTACCGGTGATGTTGCTGTAGTGGGCGAAGACGTCGGGGCCGCCGTCCTGGGCGATGAATCCGAAGCCCTTTTCGGCGTTGAACCACTTCACGGTACCGCTGGCCATCCGCTGTCCTTCTCTCTCGCCGGGCGCACCCGACTGCCGTGGGAGGCGCCGCCCTCGTCGGGCAGGCGCCCGACCCCTTTCTACCCCTCGTCCGGCCGGTTATCCGACATTCCCTCCGGCCTGTCCCGACGAATGGCCGACGTGTCGGGTGACGAAAGCGGCGGACCGGGCGAAGATCACCAGTTTTCCGGCGCCGGTGCTCCCCGGTTCCTACGCGGCGGTCGGCTCGGACACCGCGAGGTGCCCCGTGAAGAACGGCACGAGTTCGGCGACGGCCTCGGGAACCCTGCGGTCGTAGAGGTCGACGTGGGTCGCGCCCTCGATCCGGTGCAGCCGCTTCGGCTCGCGCGCCTTCTCCAGGGCCCGCTCCGACATCCAGGCCGTGACGGCCTCGGTGCCCACGATCATGAGGAGCGGCCGCGGTGCGATCAGGTCGATGAGGTGGAACGCGTCGAAGCCGACGGTCCTGTCGACGCTGGTGAGGGTGAACTCCTTGGCCGAGCGAGGGTGTTGGCCGCGGTCGGTGCAGTAGTACTCCCAGCCGTCGAAGACGTGCCGGCCGCCGGCGCGGGCCTCTTCCTCGGTCGCGGGGAAGATCGGCACCATCCGCGGGGGTGCACCGGCCGCCTCCGCCGTACGCGCGGCCGCCGCCGCGTCGAGCGCCCCCTGGATGACGGCGGGGTCCTGGGTGCCGTCGGCTCCGACCAGGTGCGCCAGGCCCACGTCGACCGCGCTGACGGTCGCGACGGCCTTGATGCGGTGGTCGCTGACGGCGGTCGGGACGACGTAGCCACCGGAGGCGCAGACGCCGAGGGCTCCGATCCGGTCGGGGTCGACCTCGGGGCGGGTGGTGAGGAAGGAGACCGCGCACTTGAAGTCCTCGACGCGCTGGGCCGGGTCCTCGATGCCGCGCGGGGTGCCGCCGCTCTCGCCCTGGTGGGCGGCGTCGAAGGTCAGCGCGACGAAGCCGGCGTCGGCGAGGTGCTGGGCGTAGACGCCGGCGGCCTGTTCCTTGACGCCGCTGGCGGGGTGGCTGACGACCACGCCGGGGAGCGGGGCGGAGGTGGCGCCGTCGGGGGTGTACAGATGGCCGGCGATGGTGATTCCGGCGCTGGTGAAGGTCACATCGGTTCGCATGGCTCCAGCGTGCGTGCCGTCGCGGCGGGGTGGCAGGGGCCGGTTCGTGCCTGGTCGGGCGCCTGCCCGGGAAGGTTTCCTCCCCTGCTGTCGCGGCCGGGCCGGACGCAGGATGGACGGTGCAACCGCCCGACGCGTTCCGAGGAGAACGGCCATGGCCCCGAGCACCCGCCCCGATCCGCGGTCCCACGGGGACCGGTCGGACGGGGCCGCGATGAGCGCCGTACGCACCAGGCCATGGACGGTGGAGGAGCTCGCCGCCCTCGACACCGCCTTCTCCCTGGTCCTCGCCGCGCGGACCGACGACGGGCCACCGCGGGGCAGTGTGGAGATCGGGGTGGTCGTCACCCCGGACGGTGTTTTCGTCCGGGCCCATCGCGGGCCGGTGTCCGGCTGGTTCCGGGCCACCCTGGCACGCGGGCTCGGCACGGTCCGGTTCGGCGGTCGCACGGTCGGCGTCCGCTTCGACCGGGCCTCGCCGTCCGACGAGCCCGGCGTCCACGACGCCATCGACGAGGCCTACGCCCGCAAGTACGGCTCGCTGTCGGGCGGAATCGCCTCGGAGCGGGCGCGGGCGGCGACCGTACGGCTCACGCCCGCGGCGGGGTGACCGCACTCGTCGTCGGTGGTCGACTCCTCGCCGATCTCCATGAGCGGTGCGCCGGTGACGGCCGACGCACCCGAAGAGCACGGGACGCGGTGTTCCGGGGGTTGATGACCTGGGGGATCTTCGTGACGCCCGGCCGGCTCCGAACGGATCTTCGCCTGTTCCGCCCCACGGGGTGCCGTCCGGCGCAAACAGCACCTTCCGCCACATGTCCGAAAACTCCTTGCCCGGCCCCTCGGAGGCTTGCGCATTCCGTCGATCAGCGGAGAACCTGTGGCTGACCAGGGCGATGCACAATCCGGCGGGGGGATTGCGGAATGCTTGCGTCCAAGGACATTCATGCCTGCGACTTGAACATTCCGTACAGGACTCGCTATCGCAAGATGATCGGGTTCCTCCGCCAAAGATACGCAGATCACAGCCCGGAGGACTCGGGTGATGAGCGCTTCTTCCGCGTCGAGGTCACACTGAGCGCCGGACAGGAAGTCCGCCTCTATTTCCTGAAGAGGGATCTGTACCTCGAGGGATGGTCGGTTCTGCACAACGGCGTCGAATACTACCTCGCCGTCGACAAGACCATTCTTCCTCAGGGGCTCGACGACGCCGGTCCGGACGTACATATTTCGATCGGCTACACGGAAGACGCCACGAAGGCCAAATTGAGCGCCGAAACACTGGTGACAGATCTGGGGTCCCTCCACTCGTATCTGACCAAACTGCTGCTCCCGGGGAACAACAACCGAACCCCGCCGTGGGACACCACCCAAAGGGCATTCCACAGGGTCGTCCGAATGACCGCGGAGATGGCCAGATTCGGCGGGTTCTGCAAGATTTTCACCATCACCTGGCCGGGTGAATGGAAACAGTCCACCGTGATCGGTCGGGGAGACGAAAGCACCGAGCCGTCGTTCAACTGGGCGGTCAACAAATGGGACGACCTGTCACGGAGATTCCGCCGGGAGGATGTCGTCCCGAAATTCATGGGACGTGATGTGACCCTGGCGGAAGCCGAAGAGATCATGAAAGACGGTGCCCTTTACCGCCGCTAGCCGGACATCACCGGTACCGCGACCCGACAGAGGGAGTCCCATGGATCTCGACGCGCTGAAGGCACATCTCGCCGGCCTGGGCGACCCGCCGGCCCTGCGCACCACGGACACCGCGCTCCCCACGCCGCTGACGGACATGCTGGCCACGTTCCCGAACGGCACCTGTCAGGGGACGGCGGGCTCGGGCCCGGCGGAGATCGACGGCGGGCACACCACGCTGACGCTCGCCCTCGCCTGTTCGTCCACCGCCTGGCCGGTCGGCGGTCGTGTCACCCTCGCGGTGACCGGCGTGACCGTCACCGTGACGGCGGACGGCACCGTCGGCCTGATCCTGAGCGGCGCCCTCGACGCCGTCGACGTGGTGGCCACCGTGACCGAGGGCGAGGACGGACGCCTCACCGCCGAGGTACGCCCGCGGAAGCCCGGGGCGTTCACCGGTGAACTGGACAGGCTGGGCGGACTCCTCGGCGACGCCTCCGTGTGGCAGAACGCGCGGGAGGGGCTGCGCGCCTTCGACTTCGCGGCCCGCGACGTCGCCGGATTCGACTACCGGCTGTCCCGCAAGGACGGGGCCGGACCGGCCGCCTACGAGGTGACGTCCATGGCGGTCGTCGCCGCGCTCGACCTCAAGGGACTCGCGCTGGACATCGCGTTGTGGCTGCCCGACCTGACCGTCGAGGGCACACCGCACGACCGGAAGCCGATCGCCGTCCGCTCGCTGCTCGGCTCGTTCGGCGTAACGGTGGACGAGATACCCGAGTCGCTGACCATCGGTGAACTGCGCGTCGACGCCCTGCTCGGCGACGGGTACTTCGTCACCGTGACGGTCGAGGACGACTGGGACATGGGTCCGTTCACCCTGACGGCGGTGTCCCTGTCCCTGTACTACGACCCGGTCTCGAAGTTCGTGGCCATGGCCTCGGGCACCGTCTCCCTCGGCCATTCCATGGACATCAAGGTCTCCGCCGCCCGGAACGGCGGAGCCACCGGCGGCTGGACCTTCAGCGGCGGGATCGCCGCCGGGGAGATCGGCATCGATGACGTCATCGCCGCCCTGCGCCTCCCCGACGTCCCCGAGCCGCTGAAGTCCCTGGAACTCACCAGCCTCTGGCTCTCGTACACCACCGGCACCAAGGTCGTGGACTTCCTCTGCCAGGGGCGGATGACGATCGCCGAAGGCATCACCGCCTCACTCGGTCTGACCGTCACCCGCAACGACACCTCGACCCGCTACGGCGGACAACTGGCCGTCGACGACTTCACCTTCGACATCACCCTCGACGAGGAGAAGACCGGCACCGACCTCCTCGTGGCCACCTACCACTCCCCCGAGGGCGCGGACACCAAGGTCGGTCTGCGCGACTGGGTCGCCCACTTCTCCGCCGACCTCGCCGCCGACGTCCCCGAGAGCCTGCGCATCGAGCTGAAGGACGCGAAGTTCGTCCGGGTCAAGCCGCAGAACGGCCCCGCGCGGTTCTGTGTCGGCATCGATCTGTCCGCCGGGATCGACCTCGCGGAACTTCCCCTGGTCGGAGGGTTCCTCGCCGAGATCGGCGGCAATCTCGCCGTCGACGGCCTCCAGGTCCTGTACTCCTCCGGGGTGATCGACGCCGCCGACGTCGGCAGGGTCAACGCCCTGCTCGCCAAGGCACAGGTCGTAGAGTTACCGGCGGGCGGCCTGAAGGCGGGTCCCGCCGCGCTCGCCGATCTGCGGATCGGGAAGGAGCGCACGCCCGTCGCCCTCGGTCTGCCCGCGACCACCGCCACGAACGACGGCGCCCCCAGCACCCCCAGCACGCCCGCGCGGGCCGACACCCCCACCGGCAGCGCCCCGTCCCGTTCCTCCGCCGGCGTCTGGATCACCGTCCAGAAGACGATAGGTGTCGTCCAGATCAACCGCGTCGGGGTGATCTACCAGCACAACACGCTGCTCTTCGGCCTGGACGCCGGGATTCGGCTCGGGCCCCTCGCCATGTCGCTCGACGGGCTGGCCGTCGGGTCGTCGCTGGAGAAGTTCGCGCCCGCGTTCCGGCTCGACGGTGTCGGCATCGGCTACGCCGCGCCGCCGATCGAGATCGAGGGCGCGCTGCTGCACCTTCCCGACGACCAGCTGGACGAGGGCGTGGCGTTCCAGTACGACGGGACGGCCACCGTCGCCGTGCCGGACTTCTCGCTCGCCGCGGTCGGCTCGTACGCGCAGCTCACGGACGGGCAGCCGTCGTTGTTCGTGTTCGCTCAGGTCGAGGCGCCGATCGTGGCCGCGCCGCCGATCCTGATCACGGGGCTGATGGCGGGGTTCGGGTTCAACCGTGAGCTGACGCTGCCCACCCCGCGCGAGGTGTCCGGGTTCCCGCTGCTCGCCCTGAACAAGCAGGGGCCGGACGCCAATCTCAAGCCGTCCGGGATGCTGGAGGTGCTGGAGGGGCGGACGCCCGCCGTGCCCGGCGGTCCGGCGCGGAAGTGGATCGCGCCGCACCAGGGGGCGTACTGGCTGGCCCTGGGGATCGAGTTCAGCGTCGCCGAGGTGGTCAATTCCAAGGTGCTGCTGGCCGCCGAGTTCGGTGATGAACTCGCGCTGGCCGTGCTGGGCCTCGCGACGCTCCAGCTGCCGATGCCGGCCGAGTCCGCGACCCGTACGTATGTGTACGCGGAACTGGGGCTGGAGGCGGTGATCCGGCCCCTCACGGGGAGTTTCGAGCTGGCGGCGGAGCTGGCGCCGGTGTCGTACGTGCTGACTCCCGACTGTCATCTCACCGGAGGGTTCGCCGCGTCGGTGTGGTTCGGGTCGAACCCCGACGCGGGGCAGTTCGTGGTCACCCTCGGCGGCTACCACCCGTCGTTCCGGCGGCCCGCCGCCTACCCGGACGTGCCGCGGCTCGGGATCAAGTGGGCGGTGAGCAGCAATCTGACGATCACCGCGCAGGCGTATCTCGCGGTGACGCCGTCGTGCGCGATGGCCGGGGGGCGGCTGAGCATCGTCTTCCACGCGGGGGACTTCCGGGCCTGGTTCACGGCCCAGGCGGACGTGCTGCTGTCCTGGCGGCCGTTCTTCTTCACCGCCCGGATCTCGGTGAGCATCGGCGCCTCGTACACCCTCAACATCGGGATCGTCCACAAGACCCTCAGTGTGACCGTCGGGGCCGATCTGGAGTTGTGGGGGCCGCCGACCGGCGGCTCGGTCACCGCGCACTTCGTGGGCTTCTCCAAGACGATCAGTTTCGGTCCCGGCCCGTCCGGGGCGGACACCGAGGCGCTCGGCTGGGACGACTTCGCGAGTTTGCTGCCGAAACCGGCCGACGTCATCACCATCGGCCCGGTCAACGGCATCGACAAGACCGCCGAGGACACCGGCCACGACCCCGGCAACAGCGGCAAGCTGTGGTACGCCCGCGCCCGTGACCTGCGGTTCTTCACCCAGTCCGCAGTGCCGGCCAGCCATCTGCGGCTCGGCGACGATCCGTTGTCCTCCCCCACCGCGGACGACACCCCCGGCGTCGACATCCGCCCCATGAACCGCACCGGCCTCACCGGCGAGCACCGGCTCCGGCTGTACTTCGAGGACGCGGCCGCCCCGATGGACGGCTGGACCTCCACCGCCCGCACCCACAACCTCCCCGCGTCCCTGTGGGGCGCCCCGCCCTCCCCCTTCACCCACACCCCGGACGCGCCCGGCGCCGAGGTGCTGGCCGGCCTCCCGGTCGGCTACGACGTCCAGGCGCCCCGGCCCGAACTGGCCGGCTCGCGCGGGGTGTTCCCGCTCAGCGACTACAGCGCGGACGAGATCCCGCCCGGCCTCGCCCCGCTCACCTCGTCCCCCGTCGCCGACCGCGACTACGTCTCGGTGGCCGACGACTCGTGCGTGGCGCGGATCGGGCAGGCCGACCAGGGTCCGGCCCGCGCCGGACGCGATCAGGTGTGCGCGGCACTGGCCGACGCCGGTCTGTTCGAGGACCCGGGCGACGGACTGACCGCGCTGGCAGCGGGGGCCGCGCACTTCTACCGCCGGGCGCCGCTCGTGCAGAACCCCGGGTGAGGCCCGACGGGCCCATCACCGCAGGACCCCGGCCGAAGGCCGCCGACGCCGGACCCCGGCCCGACGGCCGGTGCCCGCACCCTTCTCCACGCCCAAGCACCAGCACCAGTACCCGCACCCGCACCCGCACCCGCACCCGCACCCAAGCAACGGAGCCGGACGTGAGCGCGAGCCCGCAGCACCCCGCCCGGGACACCATCCCGATCGGGGACATCGAACTGCACGACCACTACCTGCCCGCCCTGCCCGCCGGCGACTACCGGATCGAGGCCACGCACACCCTGCGCACCGGCCCCTCGGCGGGCGCCCAGGTGGTCGGTGGTACGTTCCGGGCCGTGCAGCGGTTCACCGTGCGCGCACCTCAGGTCGCCGTGGACACGACCACCGTGGTGGCCCGGCAGCCGCCGGACTCCTCCGAGGGACGGTTCGCCGAGGTGCTGCCGCATCTGGTGCTCGGCGATCCGATGCTGCCGTGGGAGCGTGAGCTGCGCGGGGCGGACCGGGGCGCTCCCTGGCTGGCGCTGCTGGTGCTCACCGACGACCAGCTGATCGGCGGGACGACGGCCCCGACCCGGACCGAGTCGACGACCGTGGGCGCCTTCCTCGCCGACGACCCGGACGTGCTCAAGCCCGCGCTGCCGCTGGAGTCCGACATCGGGCAGGACGATCCGTGCGAGGTCATCCGGATTCCGGCCGCCGTGTTCCCCGAGGTGACGCCCCGGCTGGCGGATCTGCCGTACCTCGCGCACTGCCGGGGTGCCAACACCGGGGACCGGCCCGTCCTGGGCGTCCAGGAGGACGGGCTGTTCGCGGTGCTCGTCGCGCACCGCTTCCCGGCCGCCGCGCCGCCCGGCTCGCCCCCGGAGGAGCGCACCAAGAACGTCGTCCACCTGGTCTCCCTGGAGGGCCACGAGCGGCTCCTCGGGTCCGACGCCCCGGACTTCCAGGGCCGTACGTCGGTGGCGCTGCTGTCCCTGTGCAGCTGGTCGTTCTGGGCGCACCCGGACGGCGGCGGGCACTTCCGGGCGCTGGCCGAAGGACTCGCCCGCACTCCGGACGGCTCACGTCCGGCGACCCGCGAGGAGATGTGGCTGCGGCTGCCCTCCCCGTACCGGGACGGTGACGGCACCCCGGCAGCCAGGCGGCAGGTGGCCCGGCGGATCAGCGACGGTTACGTACCGCTGCCGTACCGCACCCGGTCGGGCGAGCGGACCTTCGGCTGGTACCGGGGGCCGCTCACCCCCGTACTGCCCGCGGCCGTGGACCGGGTGGCGACCGCCACCACCGCGGACGCCCTGCTCGCCTACGAGCCCGCCTGGGGCAGTTTCGACGTGTCGCTGGCCACCGCGTTCGAGACGGGCCGGTCTCTGGCGCTGGCCGACGCGGCGTACGTCCAGCACCTGATCGCCTTCAAGCGGGCCACGCACGATCTCGTCGACACCCTCTACCACCAGGAGACCAGCACCCATCTGCCCGCCGGGGCCGGGGACCGGTCCGGCCCGCCCCGGTCCGCGCGGGCCGCGTTCGGGGCGCTGCTCGACGGGCCGCTGCTCAGCACCCTGGGGGCGACGCCCGCCCGGCCCCGCGACCCCTGGTCACCGCCCGCGCCCGAGCCCGCGCCGGGTGATCCGAGCGCGGAACTGGACGCCTTCCTGCGCTCCGACGCGGCCCGTACGGCGGTCACGCGGGCGCTGGACGGGGACGCCGGGCTCAGGGAACGCCTCACGCCGGTCGTGGACTGGCTGGCCCGGCTGCTGCTGCTCGTACCGGTGCCGTTCACCCGGCTGGTGCCGGACGCGCGGATGCTGCCGCCGGAGTCGCTGCGCTTCTTCCACACCGACCCGAACTGGCGGGACGCGCTGATCGGCGGGGCGCTGGGGATCGGCGCCCAGTCGAGCCGGGACACCCTCCAGGACGAGATCGTGGCCGCGGTGGTGCGGGCGGAGGTGGCGGGGGCGGCGGCCCGGCACCGGGACACACTGCGTGACGCCGGGCCCGGTGATCCCAGCGGTCCCAGCGGCTCCAGCGGTCCCGATGACCCCGGTGGCCCCCTCGGCACCGTCTCCGGTCTGCTGCTGCGCTCCTCCCTCGTCTCCGGCTGGCCCCACCTCGCCGTCCGGGCGGTGGACACGGCGGGCGCGCCGCTGCCGGTGCTGCGGATGGAGCACCTCTCGTCGTCCGTGCTGCTGTGCCTGTTCAACGGGGTGCCCGCGACCGTCGAACTCGCCGAACCCCAGGAGGGGTTCCGCTTCGGGGTCGAGGACGACGGACGGATCCCGCTGCGCAGTCTGCTGCCGGACGCCGGGCCCCGGCTGCCGCTGGGCGAGCAGCTGGGCACGGACGTCACCTTCGACGTCCTGCGTCATCTGCGGCCGTCCGCCGACCCGAACGTCCGCGCCCTGGACGTCGCTTCGCTGGTCACCGAGCTGACGGGTGCCCTGGACCGTGCGCACGGCACCTCCGTGGGCACGGTCGGCCCGGCCGATCTCGCCCTGCAACTGGTCAAGGTGCCCGAGGCGATCCGATTCGACGGTCCGGACGGGGACCGGTTCCCGGCGAACGGAGGAGCACCCGCATGAGCACCCGCCCCGCCCTCGTCGTACCGATCGGACTCGACGCGCTCGTGGTGACTCCGCCGGTGCTGCGCCGGGACGGATTCCGTACCTGGCGCCAGAACTACCTGGCCCTGCGCGACTACATCAGCCCCGAGCCGGACGAAGGGGACCGCCAGAGCGACGACCCCCTGTTCCGGCACACCGGGGTGCATCTGCACTGGACGCTGCCGCGCGGACTGCGCCACGGTGTGGAGGACCCGGCCACCGGCGAGGTCGCCTACCCGCTGCTGCCCAACCGCTGGCTGGTCACCCGGTTCAGCGGCGGCGCCCGGCGCCGGGTCAGGGCCTGGGTGATCGAGAGCGACTGCCCGCACACCCCGTACGCCGCCCAGCGGGGTCATGCCCTCGAAGAGTCCAGTTCCCATCTCGTCGGCGCCGAGACCCTGGACGCCTGGCGGGCCAGCGCCGACCCCTACCGCAGCGCCCGGACGTCCAAGTCGGTCCAGGTCTCGATCGGTCTTGCCTTCCCGCACACCGACGACGCCCCGTGGTCGGAACGGGCCGGGCGGGACCCGCTGTTCCTCACCGCGATGAGCGCGGGCGACCCGTACTTCACCACCTACACCCCGCACAACACCAATGTGTTCTCCTTCCTCGACGACCTCTCCGACGTCCCCGGGGCGGACACCCTCGGGTACCAGGTCGTCGGCTGGTACTCCGATCCGGGCGCCGACGTCCTCGCCACGCTCCCGCCGGACACCTCGTACGCCGCTCTCCTCGCGCGGCTCGGCTGGCAGGACCCCCGGCTCACCGGCAACCCCGTACTGGACGGCGATGTCACCCCGGCCGTGCACAGCCTCCACCAGGGCCTGGCGCTGGCCGTCGCGTGGGACCCGGCGGCGTCCGACCCGCCCGCCCCCGACCCGCTGCACACCGTGAAGGACAGCGGGGCGCTGAACGTCTCCCTCGGCAGTACGACCGAGGACGCGTTCACCGCGCTCGCCGGTCACGCCCTGAAGGCCACCGGCGCCCACCCCGCCGCCGAGGACATCCAGTTGCTGCGGGCGTTCCTGCACGACCTGCTGGCCGTCGCCGACGAGAAGGGCGGCGACGAACGGGTCCGGCGCGGGATCCACGCGGCGTCGTTCGGCGCCTCGTCGGGGGGATACCGGTGGACGGTGACCCCACCGCCGGCCGATCAGGCGCCGGACGGCCCGCCTCCGCCGCCGTTCGTCCCGCCCGCCTGGCTGTCCGCCCTCAACGACGACCAGAACCAGTTGGACGACCTCCTCGGTGAGGTGTACGAGCTCCAGTGGCGGCTGAACTCCCTGTGGCTGAAGCAGGGTCTCCTCGGCATCCTGGACCCGCCGCCCGTGGGAGCGCCGGACCAGGAGGACCTCCAGGCCGAACTGGACCCCACCCGCACGGGCTCCCTCGCGCACACCCTGCGGGAGCGGACCGTTCGGGCGCGGACGCTGGCGGCGCGGGTGCCCCAGCCGGACACCACGGCCCGGCACCCCCACGCCCAGGCCGCGCTGGCCGCCGGGATCAGCGCCTTCGCCGCGGCCAAGGGGCTGCCCGAGGGCGCCACGCTCAAGGCGGTGCCCCGGCCCGCCTACTGGCACGCCGTCAATCCCGTGGTGAGCGTGTCGGGGATCATGCCCCCCTCCGACGCCGTCGTCACCGACCGGCCCGTTCCCACCCGGCCGCTCGCCGACGGCAGCCCGGCCACGCTGGTCAGCGCCCTCACAGTCCGGGGCCGGACCCTCACCGCGGCACCCGGTCGGGGGCCGATGCCGGCGTTTCCGGGCCTCGCCGGGCTTCCCTCCGAGGCGGCCGGGCTGCTCACGGAGTACTTCCTGCTGGACCCCGGCAACGCCGCCGCCCTCGCCGGGAGCGACGGCGGGGTGTCCACGGACGAGGTCGCCGCCGTCCTCGCCGCGCACCGCCCCGACGACTGCACCGGCACCCTGCCCGCGCTGGGCGTGGACCCCTGGAGCCAGCCCTGGGAGCCGCTGTTCATGGAGTGGCGGACCTCCTACAGCCACATCCCGCACACCGTCGACGGGCAGAGCTGCTGGGCGTTCGACGGCACCGACTACCGCTACGTCCCCGGCTCGACGCCCGCCCCGAAGCAGATCGCCGTGACGGGTGTCTCCGCCCTCGCCCCGCATCCGCGCACCCTGTTCGCCGCCCGGCTGAAGGAGTTCGTCACCCGTCACGGCTCCGACGTCCAGCGCGACCGGCTCGACGCCTGGCTGGGCGCGATCGGCGACTGGGGGATCCTCGCCCAGGAACTGACCGGCTTCAACGACCGGATCGCGGCCCGGGACACCCGCGCCTTCCGGCGCCCCACCGCCCAGGACCGGCACTTCTCCGAGGTCGCGGGCCTCGCCGGCTTCCCCGACGCCGCGACGGAGGACGGACTGCCGGCCCGGTACCGGGGCCGGGTCACCAGCGTCCCGTATCTCCCCGGCGGGGAGAGCGCGCAGTTCCATTCGACCCGGCAGGGCCAGATCCACCTGGCGGACCTCTTCCTCTACGACAAGTTCGGCCGGGTCCTCGATGTGGTGAGCCCCGACCTCAAGCAGGGCGGACTGCACGACTACCGCAACTTCCCGCTGGTCGTCGACACCGCCCTGACCACCGATTCCTCCCTCACCCCGACCGTCGCCGCCGTCGCCCAACTGCCCCCGCGCCCGCTCCAGCCCGCCCGGCTCGACTTCGACCTCCTCGACGCCGCCACCGGCACCCGGACGGTGGAGACCGCCGCCGACCCCAGCCCCGTCACCGGCTGGCTGCTGCCCAACCACCTCGACGGCAGTCTGCTGCTGTACGACCCCGAGGGCCGGTTCCTGGGCGGCTACCGCACCCTCACCGACGGCACCGGCGCCCGCAGGGGCCAGTGGGAACCGCCGCCCGACGGCACCCTCACCACCCTCGACGAAGTGGCGGCGCTCGCCCCGGAGATCGCCGGTCTGCTGCGCTCGCGGCGGCTGGGCGGCGAGGCCGACCTCAGCGCGTTCCTCGACGTCATCGACTCCACGCTGTGGACCACCGACCCGCTGGGCCGCCGTACCGACCGGACGCTGTCCGCGCTCGTCGGACGGCCGCTGGCGCTGGTCCAGGCCCGGCTGCGGCTGACCCTGGACGGCCCGCCGCTGCGCGCCACCGGCTGGCAGGCCAGTCTCGCCCCGCCCGCACCCGCCTTCACCGCCGACCGGTTCGCCGTCCGCCTCGGTGACCAGCCCGCCCGCGACGACGGTCTGATCGGCTTCTACCGGGCCGCGCCCGGCGGGGGGTACGACTTCGAACGCTTCGACAGCGTCACGGCCCCCGACGACGGCCAGGACCTCGTCGTCCGGATCGGCCCGCCCGGCACCCCCGAGCCGCCCTCGTCGGCCAACTACCTCCAGCTGACCTTCGGCGACAGCGCGCCCACCCGGCTGCTGCTGCTGATCGACCCGCGCGCGAGCGTCCACGCCGTCACCGGCATCACCCCCACGGCCTCCGTCGCCGTCGCGCAGCAGCACGTCGACGGCGCGCTGCGCCGGCTCCAGGCCCTGTTCCGCTTCGGGCCGGTCATGGGCGGCAGCGGCGAGGACGGCGCCGTCGCCTTCCCGCGGCCCAGCACCCGGCACGGCACCTGGTCCTGGCTGCGCCCGACCCCGCCGCCGGGCGGCCCCTGGACGCCGTACGACCTGACCGCGGCACCGGCGGACGCACGGTTCCCGTCCCGTCCGCCCACGCTCGAAGAAGGACTGCTCCGGCTGTTCCCCGAGCCCGACGAGTAAGGGCGCGCACAGCAGCACACGGGCGCCACCGCACCGCCCGTTCCACCGTTCCCGGTCCCATGCCGCAGACACCTACGCATCAGGAGGTCCCGCATGTCCGATCAGCCTCTGCTCACCTACCGTGTCGCCACAAGTCCGGCACCGCTCCAGGCGGGTACCGCGGGGACCAACTCCCAGGGCCGCATCACGATCACCGTCACCGCGGGCGAGGAGGACACGTACTGCGACTGGATCCAGATAGCCGTGCCGGGCGACGCCAGGAGCGGGGGCGCGTACTTCACCGACGACCCGAAGCCGGTCTTCTCCTCGGACGGCAACTGGAGCGCGGGGTCCCTTGTCCAGGTGACCGCCGAGCACCTGGGGCTGGCCGGTGACGCCCTGTACTACCGGGCGATCTTCCACTACCAGGGTGACGACAGCGAACCGTTCGACGGCACGCTGCACCTCGGGGTCAGCGGTGAACTGGTCGACAGCACCGGCACCCTCGACCTCCACCTCACCGAGCACTCCGACACCTCGTCGGACCCTGACGACTTCGTGTCGCACCGCCGGACCGTACCGCTGCCCGTCACGGAGCCCGTCTTCTACCTGAACGCCTTCCTGGCCCGCGACGACCACAGCGCCACCGCCCCGAAGACCAAGTTCTCCAGCTCCGACAGCCCGTACCTCTCGTGGGAGAGCAACGGCTCCCACTACCGCGTGTTCGACGGGGACGGCGGGATCGTCCACGAGGGCCCCAACACGTTCTTCACCCTCCCCCGCGGGTCCCTCGCCATGGACACCACCTTCACGCTGGAGGCGTCCATGTCCCCCGAGGACGCCGGCAGCGGCTTCGAGACGATCCACCAGTACGCCGTGCTCACCCTCACGGTGAAGAACCCGACGCTGGACGCGCTGACGGTCGAGGGCGAGATATCGGGCGAGTCCGGACTGGACATCAGCGGCAACGCGTCGGTGCGGAGCTCCCTCACCGTGAGCAACTCCCTCACGGTGAGCGGCTCGGCCGACGTCGGCAGCAGCCTGACGGCGCGGGGCAACACCTACGCGCAGAGCAGTCTCACCGTGAACGGCTCCCTGACCGCCAACAGCAATCTGTACTCCGGAGGCTCAGCCCAGATCAGCGGCGACCTCACGGTCGGTGGGACCCTCGACGCCAACGGCACCCTGAACGCCTACGGCCAGGTCAACGCCGTCAGCAGCGACCACATCGTCCGGATCCGCGAGCTGCGCGGCCCGTACGGCGATCAGCTCTCCATCAACAGCAACGTCGAGGTGATCTCGGGTTGTGACCTGAACGTGACGGGCGACAACAAGGCCAAGGGCTACAAGGTGTTCTCCAACAACGACACCGTCTCCCTGTGGAACAACCATTACTCGGGCTACTTCTACGCCACCATGTTCGTCAGCGACAGCCGCCGCCAGGTGGCGGTGTGGGACCCGGGCAACGACGTGAATTCGGCGCAGTGGCGGATCTCCTTCGACTGACGGGCGCGCAGGACGTACGAGGGCCGCACCCCCGGCGACCGGGGGTGCGGCCCTCACCTGCCGACGATGACGCTCACCGGCCGGGTGAAGCGCTCGGTCCGCGCAGCGGGAGCAGTCGGCCGGCGACGACGTGCTCGGGGACGAAGTGGACGCGGCGGCCGGTGCCGTCGTCGCCGGGGGCTCCCGGGCTGGTCCACTCGACGGTGGCGCGGCCGGACAGGTGCAGGGTGCGGCCGGTGGTGAAGTCGCTGAACAGCAGCGCGGCGGTGGGGTCGACGGCGAGGTTGCCCAGGGTGTTGAACATGTTGTTGCCCGCGTAGTCGGGCCACCGGAGCCCGCCGTCCTCGACGTGGACGAATCCCGCGGGCCCGCCCCGGTGCGAGGCGTCGCTGCCCCGGGTGGGGTGGGTCGTGCCGATCAGGAAGGTGTCGGAGTCGCGGATCAGCTCGACGTCCTCCGGGGCCAGGGCGGTGCCGTGGCGGACCGGCTCCGCGTCGGCGGCGGCCGGGGGCACGGGGGTCAGGTCGCGGCGGTGGATGAACTGGGGGCAGTTGCCGTACGCCTGCTCCACGTCGACGCGCAGGCCGTCGGTGCCGACGTCGGTCAGGGTGCCGTTGAGGCGCAGTCGGCGTCGGGCCGCGAAGTCGACGACGATCAGCCCGGCCTGCTGGTGGGCCGGCAGTCCGTGCAGCGGATCGCCCTCGGCGGGTGCCGTCCGTACGTCGAGGGTGGTCGGCGAGGTGACGTGCAGGAAGCCGGGAGGCCCGGCGAGCGGGGAGATCCACAGCCTCTCCGAGGCGTCACGGGCGGTGAGGGCGGCGAAGGTGCGCTCCGCGAGGAACCGGGCCACTCCCCCGCCCAGCCGGGCCGGGGCGAGCATGCCGGTCAGCCGGGCCGCGTCCCGCGTGACCCCGGCCCGGCGCTGCACGGCCAGCTCACCCTCGTGGAATCCGGCGGGGAGCTCGTACAGGGGCTCGGCCATCACTCCTCCTGACGTTTGGCGCCGTATCTAACCGTTAGAACAACCAGAAGAACAATGACACTCCCCCATCGTGATGTCAAACGGATAGAGCCGATACCAACCATTAGAAGTGCGGTAGCGTGGGGCGCATGGAGACGAGCGCACCGCTGTTGAACGAGCCGCTCCCCGTGGAGCTGATGAACACGATCCGGGCCGACCGGGACGGTGTGTACGACGCGCTGCGGGACCCCGACGGCATCCGCGGCTGGCTGCGCGCCGTCGCCCCGCGCATCGAGGTGCTGGACCCTGGCGATCTCGACGCGCTGAGCATCGCGGAACTGGCCGGGCTCGGCACCCGGCTGACCGGCCTGCGCGACGCCCTGCGCCGGCTGGCCGCCGAGGCCACCGGAGACCCGCGTACGGCAGGGGCGTCAGGCGTCCAGGACCTGGACGCGGCCGTCACCGCCCTGAACCGGGCGGCCGGTGACACACCCCACTGGTCGACCCTGTCCTGGAGCCCCGGCGCCACACCCGCACGCCGTCTCCGCTCCGGCGGGCCCGCCGCCTCCACCGCCGTGTCGGCCGTCGCCGAGGAGGCCGTCGTGCTCTTCGGCGGGGAGGACCGGCTGCGGCTGCGCGCCTGCCTGGCCCCGGGATGCGTCCTGTACTTCCTCAAGGACCACCCCCGCAGGGAATGGTGCTCGGCGGGCTGCGGCAACCGGGCCCGCTCGGCCCGCCACTACCGGCGCCACCGGAACCCGACGGCGTGACCTCCCGCCGGACCGTGCGCTAGCGGGTGGCTCCGAAGTGGGTCTCGTGGGTCCAGAGGTGGGCGCAGGACGGGCACTGGAGGTGGAGTCGGCTGCCGGTGTTGGACAGCAGGTAGCGCCAGTGCTCGGAGCAGGTGCGGCCCTGCTCGCAGGGGCCGCAGCCGCGCGAGTCGTCGCAGTTGGGGCAGGCCGTCCAGGCGCGGCGGCCGATGTCGGCCTGCGGGTCAAGCGGCAGCACTGCCGCCCCCTCGCGGCGGGAGCACACCGGCGGCCACCAACTCGTCGTACACGCGCTGCTGGTCCACGTCGAGACCGGAGTACAGCAGCTCGTACGCCGCCTCCTCGCCCTGGAGCGCCGCGACGGGGTCCCAGTCGGGGCCGAGGGCGGCCAGGACGTGGCTGCGCCGGAGCATCTCGTGCGCGTCGAGGTCGATGTCGAAGTCGGCCGTCGCGGAGGGGCGCTCGTCCGGTTCGTCCGGGTGGGTGGGGCCGTGCGGGGACATGTGCACGAACGTAGGCAGGCGCTCCTCGCCTCGACAAGGGCGGGTGGGAGATGTCACAGCGGGGGCCGGGCGCGTACGGCCGGGTCGCGGCCCGGCCCCCGGGCACGGGCGGGGTCGCCGCTCGCGGAGGTCAGTCCCAGACCGACTCGGACACGGGGCGCCACTTCTCGTCGGACGCGGCGAGGGCCTCGCCCGCGGCGCCGCCGTACCGGACCGCGTCGCGGCCGAGCAGGAGACGGACCGGGGCGTCCGCGCGTCCGGCCAGGTCCACGACGGTCCGGGCGACACGGGCCGGGTCCGCGGAGTTGGCCGCCGCGGCCTCGGGGTCGGCGTGGCGGATCGTCTCGACGAAGGCGCCGACGGTCGGCCCGTAGGGGTCGCTGATCGGCGGGATCGTCATGGAGGAGCCGGCCCAGTCGGTGCGCATGCCGCCCGGCTCCAGGACGGTGACCTTGATGCCGAGCGGGGCGACCTCCGCGGCGAGGACGCTGGAGAACCCGCCGACGGCCCACTTGGCGCTCTGGTAGGCCGAGAGGCCGGGGGTGCCGAGCCTGCCTCCGACGGAGGAGACCTGGAAGATGTGGCCGGAGCCCTGCGCCCGCAGGATCGGCAGCACGGCCCTGGTGACGTGGACGACGCCGTAGAAGTTGGTGTCGATCTGGGCGCGGAAGTCGTCGAGCGTGACGTCCTCGACGGCGGCCACGTCGCCGTATCCGGCGTTGTTGACGACGACGTCGTAACGCCCGAAGAGCTTCAGGCCCTCGTCCACGGCGCTGCGCACCTGCTCGGGGTCGGTGACGTCGAGGGCGACGGGGTGGACGCGGTCGCCGTGGCGGGCGACCAGGTCGTCGAGCTGGGCGGGCCTGCGGGCGGTGGCGACCACCCGGTCGCCCGCCTCCAGAGCCGCGGCGACGATGGCGTGCCCCAGACCTCGGGAGCTTCCGGTGACGAACCAGACCTTGGACATGAGTGTGCTCGATTCCTGTGAGCGGGGAGTGGGGCCGGCGTCGGCGGCGTGCGGGTGTTCTGCCCGTACGTCCGCGGTCGCACTTTTCAGACCGCCGGTCCTTTGTGATGCCGTCAACGTAAGACACCACCGGTCTGATGTCAAAAGACCGGGAGTCTGTAATATGGCGGCATGGCCACTTTCCAACGCGCGCGCAGTGCGGAACAGCGCGAGATCCGGCGGCGGATGATCCTCGACACCACCGCAGCCATGCTCGACGAGATGCCGGTCGGCGAGATCAGCCTCAATGAGCTCAGCCGCCGCGTCGGACTGGCCAAGTCCAATGTGCTGCGCTATTTCGAGTCCCGCGAGGCGATCCTGCTGGAGCTGCTGGACCGGGCCTGGAAGGAGTGGACGGCCGATCTGCCCGCGCGTCTGGCCGCCGGCGTCGACGCGTCGGCGGACGCGGCCGAGCGCGGTGAGCAGCTGGCTGCCGTCGTCACCGCCTCCCTCGCGGAGCGCCGGGTGCTGTGCGACCTGTTCAGCGCGCAGGCCGGGGTCCTGGAGCACAACGTCTCCCCCGAGGTCGCCGCCCGCTACAAGAGGACCGCGATCGCCAACACCGCCGAACTGGCCGACCACATCCGGGGCCGGATCCCGGAGACGGGGGAAGCCGCCGTACGGCTGGCCGGTTCGACGATCATGGTGATCGGTGCCGTCTGGACCCATGCGCGCCCGTCCCGGGCGATGCTCGCCGCCTATGCCGCGGACCCGTCCCTCGCGGCGCTGCGGCTGGACTTCCCGGCGGCCCTGCGCGAGATGCTGGCCACGCTCACCGCGGGCACGCTGGCGCGCACGGCGTCCTGACCTCCGTACCGGAGGGCCGACCGCTCGCGCGCCGCGGGATTCACCGTTCGCGCAGCACCAGACAGACGAAACCCAGCGTGTCCCGGTAGCCGCGCAGCCACCCCGTGCGGTGCTCGGCGGCGGTCCTCAGCGCCCGGTCGCTGTCCGGGTCGTCGGGGTGGTCCAGGGCCCAGGAGGCCAGTGATCCCGTCCAGGCCCACTCGTAGTCGTCGAGTTCCCGGCGGGTGCTGATGTGTCCCTGGACGGGCGTCCACCCGTCCGCGACGACCCGGTCCAGGGTGGTCGGCAGATCGGCGAGGTCCCCCAGGAGCTCGACGGCCTCGGGAGAGGGCTAGGGCGTGTTTCGAAAGTCCCGCCTGGCCCGCGACGCCTGGCACGCACACTCGCCGCGTTGTCGGAACGCCCAAGTACATCCAGTACGAGGG
>NZ_JBEZXS010000067.1:0-31174 GCF_040638185.1 Streptomyces sp. NPDC026672 | reverse complement strand
ACGGTCGCCCTGAAGTTCACCGGGACCGAGGACTCCTCGCTCCAGACCAGCTTCGTCGTGGACGACACCGCCCTGACGACGAGCTGACGCACCGCGGCCGACCGAGCGTCCCGCACCCGGGGGGAAGACCTCCGGGTGCGGGACGTCCCGCGTCGAGCGGACTCAGAAGGTGCGCGCGAGCAGGTCGAGCAGGGCCGTCCAGTGCCGCTCGTCCGCCGCCTTGTCGTACGCCGGGGTGTCGGTCTGGGTGTAACCGTGGTGGGCGCCCTCGTACACCTCGCAGCGGTGCCGGACGCCCGCCGCCGTGAGGGCCTCCTCCAGCCGCTCGATCTGCTCCGGGGGCAGCGACGAGTCCTGGTCGGCGTGGCCGAAGTACACCTCGGCGGTGATGTTCCCGGCGACCAGGTGCGGGCTGTCCGGGTCCTCCGGGGCGAGCCGCCCGCCGTGGAAGCCGGCCGCCGCCGCGACCCGGTCCGGGTAGCTGCCGGCGGTGAGCAGCGACAGCCGGGCGCCCATGCAGTAGCCGGTCAGTGCCACCGGGCCGTCGGCGACGAGCGGGCTGTCGGCCAGCCAGCGCAGATAGGCGCCCGCGTCCCGCTTGGCCAGCTCCGGCGTCAGCGACTGCATGACCGGACCGATCCGCTCCCAGAGGGTCGGGTCGGCACCCGGGTCGATGAACTCGGGCAGCTCGAAGACCGGGGTCCGGCCGTGCCGGTAGAAGACGTTCGGCACCAGGACCGTGTAACCCTCCGCGGCGATCCGGTCGGCCATCGACCGCAGGTGGGGGCGGATGCCGTAGGCGTCCTGGTAGAGGAGCACGCCCGGGTGGGGCTGCCCGTCGGCGGGGTGGGCGAGGTAGGCGTCGGCGGTGCCGTCCTCGGTGGTGATGTCGACGGCGGTGCCCTGTACGGCTGTCATGGGGAGTGCCTCCCTGCGAAATGGGCGCCGGGCGGCGAGTACGCGCGCTCGACGGTACGTGCATCGGCCATGCTGTCACGCAAGATCCGCGGTCCGGCAGCCGGGCCCGGGGTCACTCGAAGCGGCCGGTGTCACCCGCGCCGCGCCGTACGATCTCGGCCTCGCCGCCGGAGAAGTCGATGACCGTCGTGGGTTCCGTGCCGCAGTCCCCGGAGTCGACCACCGCGTCCACCACGTGGTCGAGCCGGTCCTTGATCTCCCAGCCCTGGGTCAGCGGCTCCTCCTCGTCGGGCAGCAGGAGCGTGCTGGACAGCAGGGGCTCGCCCAGCTCGGCCAGGAGGGCCTGGGTGACCACGTGGTCCGGGATGCGCACCCCGACGGTCTTCTTCTTGGGGTGCAGCAGCTTGCGGGGGACCTCGCGGGTGGCCGGGAGGATGAAGGTGTAGCTGCCCGGGGTCGACGCCTTCACGGCCCGGAACACGTCGTTGTCGACCCGCACGAACTGTCCGAGCTGCGCGAAGTCCCGGCACATCAGGGTGAAGTGGTGCCGGTCGTCGAGGCGCCGGATCGAACGGATCCGGTCCATCCCGTCCCGGCTGCCGAGCTGGCAGCCGAGGGCGTAGCAGGAGTCGGTGGGATACGCGATGAGCGCGCCGGAGCGCACGGCGTCGGCGACCTGGGAGATGCTGCGGGACTGCGGGTTCTCGGGGTGCACGTCGAAGTACTTCGCCATTCGGCGAGCTTATGCCGTGAACGGGTCAGGACGCCTCCGGCGGTTCGGCGAGGGGGTGCGGGCGCCGACGGGGTGAGGGGGAAGGTCTCCGCCGGCGGCCCGAGGGGGGATGGACCGCCGGCGGAGACGCGCGACACCGGGGCGGAGGGGGTGAGCCCCTGCCGCGCTTCGCTGCGCGGCTTCCCCGAAAGACACCGGGTACTCCCACCGGCCCCGAGAAGTTTCCGTGCCCCGCCCACGCCCCCGCCCATGCCTGGGCCGTCGCTGCTCGCGCCTCGGCTGCGGCACGCCGATGCCCGGGCTTCCGCCCGTGGCCGGGCCCCGGCCTACGGCCCCTACCCATGTCCCCGCCCCCCTGACCGTCTCCGGGCCCCGCCCCGTCCATGCCCCGGCCCCCACCCACGCCCTGACATCCCCGCGGCCCCGCCGCGGTGTCGCCCACTCGGGGTCGGCTGTCGCCGTCGCCTGCCCGGGGCTCGCCCTTCCCGACGTCCCACCCACGCCGCCACCGACTCCCCTGTGAGTCGCGGGAGTTGGGCGATCCCCGCCCCGGCGTCGGCCCCCTGCGGATGCACACCGCCGGGTGGCGGTGTCGGGGCCGCTTTCGGGTGACCCCCGCAGCCCGTCGCCGGAGGACCGGACGGCCGGTGCCGGACGATCGCACACGGCAGGGCGCCCCCGCCCGACCCGCCGTCCACGGCCGCCGCGGCTACCCACGGTGACGGGCGTCACTGGAACGGACCGCGTCGACCTCTCATCCCGGCAGGACCCCTGATACCAAGAAAACCGGTGGCACCTCGCCCACCTTCGCCCCCCTACCTCCCCTAGGAGGCGGTCCCATGACCCCGGCGACGCCCACCCCGGCCGACACGGCGGACCTCCATGGCCCGCCCGCCGAAGAGACCCCCACGATCCACGTCCTGTGGATCAACGCCGGACTCAGCTGCGACGGAGACTCGGTCGCGCTGACGGCCGCGATGCAGCCGAGCATCGAGCAGATCGTCCTCGGTGTGCTGCCGGGCCTGCCGAAGGTCGCCGTCCACTGGCCGCTCATCGACTTCGAGTGCGGACCCGTCGGCGGCGCGGACACGTTCATCGAGTGGTTCTTCAAGGGGGAGCGGGGCGAACTCGACCCCTTCGTCCTCGTGGTGGAGGGCTCGATCCCCAACGAGGCCATCAAACCCGAGGGTTACTGGTGCGGCTTCGGCGACGACCCCGCCACCGGCCAGCCGATCACCACCAGCGAGTGGATCGACCGGCTCGCCCCCCAGGCCCTCGCCGTCGTCGCCATCGGCACCTGCGCCACGTACGGCGGCATCCACGCCATGCAGGGCAACCCCACCGGCGCGATGGGCGTGCCCGACTACCTCGGCTGGGACTGGAAGTCCCGGGCCGGCATCCCCCTCGTATGCGTCCCGGGCTGCCCGATCCAGCCCGACAACTTCGCCGAGACGCTCACCTATCTGCTCTACCAGGCGGCGGGCTCGGCCCCGATGATCCCGCTGGACGACAAGCTGCGCCCGACCTGGCTGTTCGGCGCCACCGTCCACGAGGGCTGCGACCGCGCAGGCTACTACGAGCAGGGCGACTTCGCCGACACCTACGACTCGCCCAAGTGCCTGGTGAAACTGGGCTGCTGGGGCCCGGTCGTCAAGTGCAACGTACCCAAGCGAGGCTGGATGAACGGCATCGGCGGCTGCCCGAACGTCGGCGGCATCTGCATCGCCTGCACCATGCCCGGCTTCCCGGACAAGTTCATGCCGTTCATGGACCAGCCCCCGGGCGCGACCCTCTCCACCACCGCCAGCGGCGCCTACGGCGCGGTCGTCCGCAGACTGCGCGCCGTCACCCAGCACACCGTGGACAAGGAGCCCAAGTGGCGTCACACCGGGCGCAAGATCACCACCGGCTACCGGCCGCCCTGGTGACCCCCCGCGGCACCCGGACCCCGTCCCCTCCGTCCCCCACCCGCACCTCCCCCGCAGAAGGGCACCACAGAGACGATGGCACCGACGACCAAGGCGGCCGGCGACGGTAGTGGCCTGATCGAGATGTCCTGGGACCCCATCACCCGCATCGTGGGCAGCCTGGGCATCCACACGAAGATCGACTTCAAGCAGAAGCGGGTCGCCGAGTGCTACAGCACCTCGTCGGTCTTCCGCGGCTACAGCGTGTTCATGCGCGGCAAGGACCCGCGCGACGCGCACTTCATCACCAGCCGCATCTGCGGCATCTGCGGCGACAACCACGCCACGTGCTCGGTGTACGCGCAGAACATGGCGTACGGCGTGAAGCCCCCGCACCTCGGCGAGTGGGTCATCAACCTCGGCGAGGCCGCGGAGTACATGTTCGACCACAACATCTTCCAGGAGAACCTGGTCGGGGTCGACTACTGCGAGAAGATGGTCCGGGAGACCAACCCCGGCGTCCTCGAACTCGCCGAACGCACCGAGGCCCCGCACGCCGCGGACCACGGCTACCGCACCATCGCCGACATCATGCGCTCCCTCAACCCCCTGGAGGGCGAGTTCTACCGGGAGGCGCTCCAGGTCAGCCGCTACACCCGGGAGATGTTCTGCCTGATGGAGGGCCGCCATGTGCACCCCTCCACGCTCTACCCGGGCGGCGTCGGCACCAACGCCTCCGTGCAGCTGTTCACGGACTACCTCAGCCGCCTGATGCGGTACGTCGAGTTCATGAAGCGCGTCGTCCCGCTCCACGACGACCTGTTCGACTTCTTCTACGAGGCGCTGCCCGGCTACGAGGAGGTCGGCAGGCGCCGGGTCCTGCTCGGCTGCTGGGGCGCCCTCAACGACCCCGAGCACTGCGACTTCACCTACGCCAACATGACCGACTGGGGGCGGAAGATGTTCGTCAGCCCCGGCGTCGTCGTGGACGGCAAGCTCGTCACCACCGACCTCACCGAGATCAACCTCGGCATCCGCATCCTGCTCGGCAGCTCCTACTACGACGACTGGGCAGGCCAGGAGCAGTTCGTCACCCACGACCCGCTCGGCAACCCCGTCGACCCCCGCCACCCCTGGAACCAGCACACCATCCCGGCCCCGCAGAAGCGGAACTTCGACGACAAGTACAGCTGGGTCATGTCGCCGCGCTGGTTCGACGGCAAGGAGCACCTCGCCCTGGACACCGGCGGCGGCCCCCTCGCCCGGCTGTGGACCACCGCGCTGGCCGGCCTCGTCGACACCGGCGGTGTGAAGGCGACCGGACACAGCGTGGTCATCAACCTGCCGCGCACCATGACCCGGCCCGAGACCACCTTCGAGTGGAAGATCCCCAAGTGGAGCAACGCGCTCGAACGCAACCGCGCGCGCAGCTACTTCCAGGCGTACACGGCCGCGCTCGCCCTGCACTTCGCCGAACAGGCCCTCGGCGAGGTCCGCGCCGGACGTACCCAGACCTGGGAGAAGTTCGAGGTCCCGGACGAGAGCGTCGGCGTCGGCTTCACCGAGGCCGTCCGCGGTGTCCTCTCCCACCACATGGTCATCCGCGACGGCAAGATCGCCAACTACCACCCGTACCCGCCCACCCCGTGGAACGCCAGCGTCCGCGACTCCTACGGCACGCCCGGCCCGTACGAGGACGCCGTGCAGAACACGCCGATCTTCGAGGAGAACCCGCCGGACAGCTTCAAGGGCATCGACATCATGCGCACCGTGCGCAGCTTCGACCCCTGTCTGCCCTGCGGCGTCCACATGTACGTCGGCGGCGGTCGCACCGTGGAGACCATGCACGTCCCCACCGGCCTGAGCGGACTGGGCGGATGAGCGCCCCCGCCGTTCCCGTGAACGCCGAACTCGCCGGGCGGCGCGTGGAGGAGGTGCTCGACCGGCTGACCGCCACCGGCGACCCCACCGCCGTCGCGGCCGCCGAGGAACTGGTGCGCTCCCTCATGGAGTTCTACGGCGCGGGACTCGCCCGGATCGTCCAGCTCCTCGCCGTCCCCGCCGACTCCCGCTTCCGCGAGGCCCTGCTCGGGGACGAACTGGTCGGCAGCCTCCTCGTCCTGCACGACCTGCACCCCGAGGACCTGCCCGCCCGGATCGCCCGCGCCCTCGACACCGTTCCGGCCGACGTCGAGGTCGTCACCCTCGACGAGACGAGCGGAACCCTGCGCCTGCGCGCCACCGCAGCCGGCTGCGGCTGCGCCTCAGGCGGCACCACCGACGTACAGCGGGCCGCCCAGGACGCGCTGACCTGCTTCGCACCGGAGGTCACGGCCGTGGAACTGGCGCCGGCCGAGCCCGCGCTGCTCCAGATCGGCGCCCGCCCCGGGGCCCCCGCGTGACCGCGCCGCCACCGCTGCGGGCGCCCGGCCTGCGCCGCTTCCTGTCCGGGCGCCCACCGCGGCCCGAACGCTGCGGGCTGTGCGCCACCCCCGTCGAGGAGGGGCGCCACCGCCACCTCGTCGACGTCGAACAGCGCGCCCTGGTCTGCGCCTGCGGCCCCTGCCTGCTGCTGATGGAACGGCCCGGCGCCGGCTCCGGCCGCTTCCGGGTCGTACCCGACCGCCGTCTCACCGACCCCGGCCACCGCCTCGACGACGGCGCCTGGGACCGGCTGCGCATCCCGGTCGGCGTCGCGTTCTTCTTCCGCAACACCGCGCTCGACCGACTGGTGGCCCACTACCCGAGCCCCGCCGGGGCCACCGAGAGTGAACTCGACCCCGACACCTGGGACTCCGTCCTCGGCGGCAGCCGGCTCGCCGCGCTGCTCGAACCGGACGTCGAGGCACTGCTGCTGCGCCGCACCGGCGACGGCATCGTCTGCCACCTCGTCCCCATCGACATCTGCTACGAACTCGTCGGCCGCATGCGCCTGTTGTGGCAGGGCTTCGACGGCGGCGCCGAGGCACGCGCCGCCCTCGACGCGTTCTTCGCCCAGGTCGAGGAGCGGGCCGAACCCCTTCCGGAGGAGGCCCGCCCATGACCGAACTCTCCTTCTCCTGCACGGGAGTCCGCGCCGACCGCTACGCCGCGGGACCCACCCTGGTGTTCCGGCTGCGCGTCACCGCCTCCGGCGACGAACCCGTGCACGCCCTGGCACTCAACTGCCAGCTCCGCGTCGAACCCGCCCGGCGCGGCTACGACCGCGCCGAGGCGGACGGCCTCGTCGACCTCTTCGGCGAACCCTCCCGCTGGGGCAGCACCCTCCAGCCGGTCCAGTTCGCCCAGGTCTCCCTGCTCGTCCCCGGCTTCACCCACGAGACCGAGGCCGACCTCGTCGTGCCCTGCACGTACGACATGGACATCGCCGCCACCCGCTACCTCGCCGCGCTCGACGGCGGCGAGGTGCCGCTGCTCATGCTGTTCTCCGGGACGGCGTTCACGGGAGCGGGCGGCTTCCGCGTCGAACCCGTGCCCTGGGACCGCGAGGCGTCCTTCCGGATGCCCGTGGCGACCTGGCGCGAGATGGTCGAGCAGCACTTCCCCGGCTGCGGCTGGATCAGCCTGCCCCGCGCCACCATGGACGCCCTGCTCGCCCACCGCTTGCACCGCGCCCTGCCCTCCTGGGAGGCGACCGTCCAGGACCTCCTCGCCCACGCCGGGACCGGGCGGCGCACCGCCCCCGCCGGCACCCCCCTCACCGGCACCGGCGGAAGGAACGCTCCATGAGCGTCACCGCGTTCGCCCCCGCGACCGAGGCCCGCCTCGCCCTCGCCCGCACGGTGGCCGACGCCGTCCTCTTCGAGGGCTACGTGCTCTACCCGTACCGCGCCTCCGCCGCCAAGAACCGGCTGCGCTGGCAGTTCGGCGTCCTCGTGCCGCCCGCCTGGGGCGCCGACCGCGAGGAACACACCTTCCAGCACACCGAATGCCTCATGGAACCCGGGGCGGACGCCACCCTCGCCGTCGAACTGCGCTTCCTGCGCGCCCGCCGCCGCGAGGTCCAACGCGCCCTGCCCGGCGGCGGATTCGAGACCGTCGCCGAACTCCCCCTGGACGACCGGGTGCTCGTCCCCTGGGACGAAGGCGTAGAGGACCGCGTCGAGGCCGTCGTCCCGCTGGACCGGCTCCTCGCCCAAGAGGTCGCACTGCCCTTCGACCGGCCCGCGGGCGAGGAGAGCGAACCCGTCCTCGACGCGCACGGCCGCACCGTCGGCCGGACCGTCCACCGCCATGAACGGCTCGACGGCCTGCTCCGCCTGTCCGCACACGAACTCGACGGGCCCTACCGGGTCTTCCGGCTCACCGCCGTCGTCGAGAACACCAGCACCTGGACCCCGCCGGACGGCCACGCGTCCGACCGGGACGCGGCCCTCCCGCGCTGCCTGGTGGCCACCCACCTCCTGATGGCGCTCGACCGCGGCGGATTCCTGTCCCTGACCGACCCGCCCGAGTGGGCCGGGGGCGCCGTCGCCACCTGCCGCAACCTGCACACCTGGCCCGTCCTCGCCGGCGAACCCGGCCGCACGGACGTCGTGCTGTCCTCCCCGATCATCCTGGAGGACCACCCGGCCATCGCCCCCGAGAGCCCCGGCGCGCTCTACGACGCCACCGAGATCGACGAGATCCTCGCCCTGCGCACGGCCGCCCTCACCGACGCCGAGAAACGCGAGGCCCGCGGCACCGACGCACGGGCCGCCGCCGTGATCGACCTCGCGGACTCGCTGCCCCCCGAGGTGCTGGAACGCCTGCACGGCGCCGTGCGCGGACTGCGCGAGGTGACCCGGCCCGCCCCCGCCGCCGGGCCCACCGCACCCGACGCCCCGTGGTGGGACCCGGCGAGCGACGCCGGATTCGACCCCGCCACCGACCGCGCCCTGGTCGACGGCCGGCCCGCCGGAGCCGGCAGCCGGGTCGTCCTGCGCCCCGGGCCGCGCCGCACCGACGCCCAGGACCTGTTCCTGCACGGCCGCACCGCCACCGTCGAGGCCGTCCTGCACGACGTCGACGGCGCGGTCCACGTCGCGGTCACCGTCGACGGCGACCCCGGCGCCGACCTCCGCCGCGCACAGGGCCGCTTCCTCTACTTCCAGCCCGACGAACTCGCCTGGCCGAAGGAGAGCGCGTGAGCGGGCCCGCGGCACCCGGCCGCGTCCTCGTCGCCGGCATCGGCAACGTGTTCCTCGGTGACGACGGCTTCGGCGTGGAGACCGCCCGCGCCCTGACCGCCCGCACCCCGCCCGCACACGTCGAGGTCATGGACGTCGGCGTACGGGGAGTGCACCTCGCCTACCAACTCCTCGACGGCTACGACACGTTGATCCTGCTCGACGCCACCGCCCGGGGTGGCGCCCCCGGCACCCTGTACGTGATCGAGCACGAGGACACCGGCGCGGCGGGCGCCCCGATGGACGGCCACCGCATGACCCCCGACGCCGTGCTCGCCCTGCTCGCCACCCTGTGCGCAGGCACCGGCGGGCGCCCACCGCGCCGCACGCTGGTCGTCGGCTGCGAACCGGCCCGCGTGGACGAGGGGATGGGACTCAGCGAGCCCGTCTCCGCCGCCGTACCCGAGGCGGTCCGGATCGTCGAGGGCCTGGTCGAGCAGTCCCCGGAACCAGGTGCGCGGCCCTGGACCGAAACCGTCACGCCGTGAAGCCGTCACGCCGTGAAGCCGTGAAGCCGTGAGCTGGAAAGCCGTGAAGTGAGGAGAGCCGCCATGAAGAAGATCGTCGTCGGCGCGTCGGCCACCGCCGCCGCCGTGGCCGCCGTGTTCGTCGTCCAGTCCCTGCCCGACCTGCGCCGCTACCTGAAGATCCGCCGGATGTGACCGCCCGGTCCCCGCCCGGTCCCCGCCCGTGCGTCCGCTGCGGCAAACGGCGGACGTCGGGCCGGCGCGGCGGCGTGCCGGGAGGGTGGCCGGCAAGCGCGCCCCTGTAATGGGACGCGGCCGAACGTCCGCCGGGACGCGGCCGTGCGCGCACCGCCGCCGGCGGCCGGACGGAGGAACATGCACGAGATGTCCATCGCGCTGGCCGTCGTCGACCAAGTGGCGGAGGCCGCCGTCCGGGCCGGTGACGTCACCGCCGTCCGCACCGTCCGGCTCGACGTGGGCGAACTGGCCGGCGTCGTCCCCGACGCGCTGACCTTCTCCTTCGAACTGGCCAGTGCCGGAACCCTGTTGGAGGGCGCCGCCCTCGTCACCGACACGGTGCCGGGCCGCGCCCGCTGCGCCCCGTGCGCACACGAGTGGGCCGTGGGCATGCCGCCCCGGCTCCTCTGCCCGCGCTGCGACAGCGGCACCACCACCCTGCTGACGGGCCGTGAACTGCGCATCGCCGCAGTCGAATGGGAGGACGGGACGCCACCGGCGCCCGCCCGCGAGACGATCGCCGAGGAGCGCTGAACCATGTGCCGTGCCGTGGACCTGCAACAGGCCGTCCTCGCCAGGAACGACGAGGCCGCACACACCCTGCGGGCGACCCTGGCGGCCCGTGGCACCGCCGTCGTCAACCTGCTGTCCAGCCCCGGCAGCGGCAAGACCGCCCTGCTGGAGCACGAACTCGCCCTGGCCCGCGAGCGATCCGTGCCCGTCGCCGCCCTCACCGCCGACCTCGCCACCGAGAACGACGCGACACGGCTGGCCCGTTCGGGCGTCCCCGTCAAGCAGGTCCTCACCGACGGACTGTGCCACCTGGAGGCCGGGATGCTCGCCGGCCATCTCGACGGCTGGCTGCCCGGGGCGGCCCGGCTGCTGTTCGTGGAGAACGTCGGCAACCTCGTCTGCCCCGCCTCCTACGACCTCGGCGAGACCCTGCGCGTCGTCCTGGCCTCCGTCACGGAGGGCGAGGACAAACCGCTGAAGTACCCCACCGCCTTCGGCCTCGCCCACCTGGTCGTCGTCACCAAGACCGACATCGCCGAGGCCGTGGACTTCGACGAGGCCGCCTTCCGCGCCCACGTCGAACAGGTCAACCCCGGCGTGGAGGTGCTGCTCACCTCGGTGCGCGCCCGGCGCGGACTCGGCACCCTGCTCGACCGGGCACTGGCCGCGGCGGACGGCGCCCCCGTGCACCGCCCCGTCATGGCCCGCCCGGCACACGACCACGCGGCACACGACCACGCGGCACCCGAGGGCGCCGCGGCCCCCGCCCGGCCGTGACGACCGAAGGCCCCACCGCGACGACCGAGGGCCCGGTCCTGACCGCCGAAGTCCCGGCCGTGACCGCCGGGGCCGCCGCCCTTCCGACGGCGCGGCGCCGCCGGGTCGTCGTGCGCGGCGTGGTGCAGGGCGTGGGCTTCCGGCCCCACGTCCACCAGCTCGCCACCGCCCTGGACCTCACCGGGTACGTCACCAACACGGCGGACGGCGTGGTCGTGGAGGTCGAGGGCCGCCCCGACGACGTCGAGCGGTTCTGCGCGCGGCTCGCGCCCGAGGCCCCGCCGCTGGCCCGGGTGGACGGCGTGGAGCACGCCCCCGTCCCCGTGCGCGGCGACACCGCGTTCACCATCGACGCCTCCCGCGCGGACGGACCGGTCCGCACCCTGATCCCCCCGGACACCGCGACCTGCGCCGCCTGCCTCGACGAACTCGCCGACCCGCACGACCGCCGCCACCGGCACCCCTTCGTCAACTGCACCCACTGCGGGCCCCGGTTCACGATCGTCACCGCGCTGCCCTACGACCGCCCGCAGACCACGATGGCCGGCTTCCCGCTCTGCGCGGACTGCGCCCGCGAGTACACCGACCCCGCGGACCGCCGCTTCCACGCCCAGCCCGTCGCGTGCCCGGCCTGCGGGCCCCGCCCGCGCCTGCTCGTGCGCCGCGGCGGCACCCACGAGGAGGCCGACCACGGGGACCCGGTGGCCGGGGCGCGCGAACTGCTCGCCCGCGGCGCCGTCCTCGCCGTGAAGGGCCTCGGCGGCTACCACCTCGCCTGCGACGCCGCGAACCCCGCCGTCGTCGGCCTGCTGCGGCGCCGCAAGAACCGCGGCGACAAGCCGTTCGCCCTCATGGCGCGCTCCCTCGACGACCTCGGGGACCTGGTGCGGCCGACCGCCGAGGAGCACGCCCTGCTCACCGGCCCCGCACGCCCCGTCGTCCTGCTGCGGCGGCACGGGCGGGGCGCGGTGGCGGACGCCGTCGCGCCCGGCAGCCCCGACCTCGGCGTCATGCTGCCGTACACCCCCCTGCACCATCTGCTGCTCGGACTGCCCGGCGATCCCGAGGGCCCCCGGCTGCTCGTCATGACCAGCGGGAACGTGTCCGGCGAGCCCATCGTCACCGACGACCGGGAGGCCCTGGACCGTCTCGCGCACCTCGCCGACGCCTGGCTCACCCACGACCGGCCCGTCCAGGTGCCCTGCGACGACTCCGTCGTCCGCGTCTGCGACGGCAGGCCCCTGATCGTGCGCCGCGCCCGCGGCTACGCACCCCTGCCCCTCGACCTCCCCGTGCCGGTGCGGCCGGCCCTCGCCGTCGGCGGGGACCTGAAGAACACCTTCTGCCTCGGCGAGGGCCACCGGGCCTGGCTGTCCGCGCACATCGGCGACATGGACGACCTCGCCACCCAGCGCGCCTTCGACCGGGCCGTCGACCACCTCGGCGCCATCACCCCCGTACGGCCCGTCGTGCTCGCCGCCGACCGGCACCCCGGCTACCGCTCCGCCGGCTGGGCCCTGCGGCACGCGGCAGGCCGGGAGGTCGTGCGCGTCCAGCACCACCACGCGCACATCGCCGCCGCCATGGCCGAACACGGACTGGACGGCAGCCGGCCGGTCCTCGGCGTCGCCTTCGACGGCACCGGATACGGCGACGACGGGTCCGTGTGGGGCGGCGAGTTCCTGCTCGCCGACTACACCGGCTTCACCCGTCTCGCGCACCTCGCCCCCGTCCCGCTGCCCGGCGGCGACGCGGCGGTCCGCCGCCCCTACCGCATGGCCCTCGCGCACCTGCGCGCCGCCGGGCTCGACCGGTCGGCCGACCTGCCGTGCACGGCGGCCTGCCCGCCGGACGAACGGGCCGTCCTGGAACGGCAGTTGGAGCGCGGACTCAACTGCGTGCCCACGTCCAGCATGGGCCGCCTCTTCGACGCCGTGTCCTCCCTCGCCGGTGTGTGCCACCGCGCCGGGTACGAGGCGCAGGCCGCCGTGGAGCTGGAGGCCGCCGCCCTCGCCGCCCCCGACGCGTCCGGCGCGTACACGTTCGCCGTACGCGCCGCGGGGCCGGCCCTGCTGGCGGACCCGGCACCCGTCCTCGCCGAGGCCGTCCGCGACCTGCGCTCCGGCGCGCCCGCGGCGTTGGTCGCGGCCCGTTTCCACCGCGCCGTGGCCGCGCTCGTCCACCGTGTCTGCGGGACGGTCCGGGAGCGGCACGCGGTGCGCACGGTCGCGCTGACCGGCGGCGTGTTCCTGAACACGGTGCTGTCCTCGGCCTGCGCCGCCCTGCTGGAGGCGGACGGCTTCACCGTGCTGCGCCACCACCGGGTGCCGCCTGGCGACGGCGGCCTCGCGCTCGGCCAGCTCATGGTGGCCGCGCGTGTCCCGGCCGGCGCCCCGGCCCCCTGATCCGACGACGTAGGACCCCACAGCGAGGAGAGGCCCATGTGCCTGGCGGTACCCGGCAGAGTGCTGGAGATCGAGGAACGCGACGGCACCCGGGTGGCCGCCGTCGACTTCGGCGGCGTGGTCAAGGAGGTGTGCCTGGAGTACCTGCCCGACCTCCGGGTCGGCGAGTACACCATCGTGCACGTCGGTTTCGCCCTCCAGCGGCTCGACGAGGAGTCGGCCCGCAGGACGCTCGACCTCTTCGCCGAACTCGGCATGCTCCAGGAGGAGTTCGGCGATCCCTGGGAGGCCGCGGCGGGCGCGGCCGGGCCGTTCGAGGGCGAGGGGGCGACGAAGTGAAGTACATCGACGAGTTCCAGGATCCCGAGCTGGCACGCCGGCTCCTGGACGACATCCGGGCCACGGTGACCAGGCCCTGGGCGCTGATGGAGGTCTGCGGCGGCCAGACGCACTCCATCATCCGGCACGGCATCGACCAACTGCTGCCGGAGCAGATCGAGTTGATCCACGGTCCGGGCTGCCCGGTGTGTGTGACCCCGCTGGACGTCATCGACAAGGCCCTGGAGATCGCCGCCCGCCCCGGGGTGATCTTCTGCTCGTTCGGCGACATGCTCCGGGTGCCCGGCAGCGGACGTGACCTGTTCCAGGTGCGCGGCGAGGGCGGTGACGTACGGGTCGTCTACTCGCCGCTCGACGCCCTGCGCATCGCCCAGCGCCACCCGAACCGCGAAGTGGTGTTCTTCGGCATCGGGTTCGAGACGACCGCCCCGCCCAACGCGATGGCCGTCCACCAGGCCCGCAGGCTGGGTGTGCGCAACTTCAGCATGCTGGTGTCCCATGTGCGGGTCCCGCCCGCCATCGAGGCGATCATGAGTTCCCCGAGCTGCCGGGTCCAGGGCTTCCTGGCCGCGGGCCACGTCTGCACCGTCATGGGTGTCGACGAGTACCCCGAGCTGGCCGAGCGGCACCGTGTGCCGATCGTCGTCACCGGCTTCGAGCCCCTGGACATCCTGGAGGGCGTGCGGCGGGCCGTGCACCAACTGGAGCGCGGGGAGCACACCGTCGACAACGCCTATCCCCGGGCCGTGCGCCCCGAGGGCAACCCGGCCGCGCGGGCCATGCTGGAGGACGTCTTCGAGGTGACCGACCGCGCCTGGCGGGGGATCGGCGTGATCCCCGGCAGCGGCTGGCGGCTGTCGCCCGCGTACCGGGACCACGACGCCGAGTTCAGGTTCTCCGTCGAGGGGATCGACACCCGCGAACCCGCCGAGTGCCGCAGCGGCGAGGTCCTCCAGGGCCTGCTCAAGCCCTACGAGTGCGAGGCGTTCGGCACCCGCTGCACCCCGCGCACCCCGCTCGGCGCCACCATGGTCTCCAGCGAGGGCGCCTGCGCCGCGTACTACCTCTACCGGCGGCTGGACAACGCGCCGGCGAACCGGGAGGCGAGCCCCGTTGGCTGACACCACCGGCACCCTGGACCTGACCGGCTGGACCTGCCCGGCCCCGCTGCGCGACCAGCCGCGGGTGGTCATGGGCCACGGCGGCGGGGGCGCGCTCTCCGCCGAACTCGTCCGGCACGTCTTCGCGCCCGCCTACGGCGGCCCGGCGCTGGCCGCGTCCACCGACTCCGCCGTCCTGACGCTCGGCGGGGCCAGGCTGGCCTTCTCCACCGACTCCTACGTCGTACGGCCGCTGTTCTTCCCCGGCGGCAGCATCGGCGACCTCGCCGTCAACGGCACCGTCAACGACCTCGCCATGAGCGGGGCCCGGGCCGCCTACCTCTCCTGCGGGTTCATCCTGGAGGAGGGCGTGGAGACGCAGACCGTCTCCCGGGTCGCCGAGGCGCTGGGCGCGGCGGCGCGGGCGGCCGGGGTCGAGATCGCCACCGGCGACACCAAGGTCGTGGAGTCCGGCCACGGCGACGGGATCTACGTCAACACCGCGGGCATCGGGCTCGTCCCGGCCGGGGTGGACCTGCGTCCGCAGCGGGTCGTGCCCGGCGACGTCGTGATCGTCAGCGGGCCCGTGGGCGCGCACGGTGTCGCCATCATGAGCGTGCGCGAGGGACTGGAGTTCGGGGTGGAGGTCGTCAGCGACTGCGCGCCCCTCGGCGGGCTGGTCGAGGCGATGCTCGCCGTCACCTCCGACCTGCACGTGCTGCGCGATCCCACGCGCGGGGGACTGGCCGCCTCGCTCAACGAGATCGCGGCCGCCTCCGGCACCGGCGTCGTCCTCACGGAACGGGACGTCCCGGTGCCGGAGGCAGTGGCCAACGCCTGTGCGGTGCTCGGGCTCGACCCCTTCTACGTCGCCAACGAGGGCAGGCTCGTGGCGTTCGTGCCGCGTCCGCACGCCGACGCCGTCCTGGCCGCCATGCGCGCCCATCCGCTGGGCGCGCAGGCCGCGGTCATCGGCGAGGCGGTGGCCGACCACCCCGGAACGGTGGTCGCCAGGACCGGCTTCGGCGGTCGGCGGGTGGTCGACATGCCGCTCGGTGAGCAACTGCCCAGGATCTGCTGAACACCGTCCGCCGGTTCGCCGAACTCCCTTGCGGCAGGGGTCCGTTCACCCCTCGCGCAGTACGGTCAGGGTGCCGTTCGCCTGCCGCAGGGCGTGCTCCAGGGTGTGCGGGGCGTGCAGTTTGCCGGTGCCGTCCGGCGGGATGAGCCATTCCAGCAGGCCCGCCGGTCTGTAGGGTGGGGGCACCGCCACCCAGGACCCCGTTCTCGCGTGCCGTAACCCGGCGCCGATCCACTGGCTCGCCGGATCGGGCGGCAGGAAGAAGCCGACCCGGTGGGAGCCGGTGTCCACGAGCGTGGGCCCCGGCACGGGCAGCGTCGAGCGCCACAGCAGATCCAGTGTGAGCAGGCCCAGTTCGTCGGGGACGCTGACCACGTCCCAGTAACGGCCCGCCTCCAGCAGGGCGATGCCGTCGCCCTGGTCCCAGTCGCGCTTGCAGGTCCTGGGGTCCGCGGCGGCGGCCGCCAGCCATTCCACGCCCTGCATCCACATCGCGTTCCTCATGTGATCCTCCGGTCGGTCTGTCGCCGCGGTACGGCGCCGGAAGGGGAGCCGCCGGGCGCACGGTGCGGCTTCGACACGGCTGCACACCATCCCGGCATATGCATCCTTGTAGATATTTCTATGGGGTGGAAAGGCCGGCTTGGCCCGGCGTTCGCGGCCGGCGTGAGGGAACGCCCGCCAGTGTGCGGCCGGTTGGGCGGAAGCGTGCGTGGAGGCCGCCTCGGGCGCGTGAATCGGTCGTAGCGACAATCGATTCATTCGCAAGCGGTTGAGGATTTCGCACATCCGAGCGTAGGCTGACGCCATTCCGTCGCCTTCCCGCCCGAGGTACGTCATGGACCGCAGCCGCCTCCAGCACCTCCTGGCCCGCGAGGGCGACGAGGCCGCACGCCTGAACCCCCGTTCGAGAGCGGCATATGCCCGCGCCGAGCACCTTTTCGGCCGGGTGCCGATGACCTGGATGAACAAGACCGCCGGCGCCTTCCCCCGCTATCTGGCCGGCGCCCGCGGGGCCCGGGTCACCGACGTCGACGGACACGAGTACGTCGACTTCTGCCTCGGTGACACCGGCGCCATGGCCGGCCACTCGCCCGCCGCGGTGACCGAGGCCGTGCACCGGCGCCTCGCCGAACAGGGCGGCGCCACCGCGATGCTCCCCACCGAGGACGCCGAATGGGTCGGCGCCGAACTCACCCGCCGCTTCGGCCTCGCCCGCTGGAGCTTCTCGCTCACCGCGACCGACGCCAACCGCTGGGCGATCCGGCTCGCCCGCGCCGTCACCGGCCGCCCCAAGATCCTCGTGTACAGCTACGGCTACCACGGCAGCGTCGACGAGTCCCTGATCGTCACCGGCCCCGACGGCCGCGGCACCGCCCGCCCCGGCAACGTCGGCGCCCCCTGCGACGTCACCCTCACCAGCCGCGTCGCCGAGTTCAACGACCTGGACGGACTGGAGCGCGAACTCGCCCACGGCGACGTCGCCGCCGTCCTCATGGAACCCGCCCTCACCAACATCGGCATTGTGCTGCCCGAACCCGGTTACCTCGCCGGGGTGCGCGCCCTGACCCGCCGCCACGGCACGCTCCTCGTCAACGACGAGACGCACACCTTCTCCGCGGGACCGGGCGGCTGCACCGCCGCCTGGAACCTGGACCCCGACGTGCTGACCATCGGCAAGGCCATCGGCGGCGGCATCCCGGCCGGCGCCTACGGCCTGTCCGCCGACCTCGCCGACCGGCTGCTGGCCCGCACCGACCTCGACCTCGTCGACATGGGCGGTGTCGGCGGCACCCTCGCGGGCAACGCCCTGTCGGTCGCCGCGACCCGGGCCACGCTGGAACACGTGCTCACCGACGAGGCGTTCGCCCGCATGACCGGGCTGTCCGAACGGTTCGAGGCCGGGGTCCGGGCCGGCATCGAGGCCCACGCCCTGCCCTGGTCCGTCAGCCGCCTCGGCGCCCGCACCGAGTACCGCTTCACCGACCCGGCCCCGCGCACCGGCACCGAGTCCGCGGCGGCCGGCGACACCGAGCTGGAGGACTTCCTCCACCTCTACCTCGCCAACCGCGGCGTCCTGCTCACCCCGTTCCACAACATGGCCCTCATGTGCCCCGACACGAGCGAACGCGACGTCGACGTCCACACCGAGGTCTTCGCCGCGGCCCTCGCCGAACTGACCGGCTGAAACCGGCCGTTAGGGTGGGCCCCGGCCGACGGAAGGCGGGAAGGGAACAACACGTGGACGAGATCGACCGGGCCATCCTGCGCGAGCTCCAGACCGACGGACGCATCGCGTACGCCGACCTCGGACCCAGGGTCGGTCTGTCCGCCTCCGCCGCCCGGCAGCGCCTTCAGCGCCTGCTGGACTCCAAGGCCGTCCAGGTCGTCGGCGTCACCGACCCGATGGCCATGGGCGGCCAGACGATGGCCCTGCTCGGCATCGGTGTGGACGGCGACCCGCGGGCCGTCGCCGACGCCCTGGCCGACCGCCCCGAGGTGATCTACTCGGTGCTCACCTCCGGCGGCTTCGACCTGTTCGCCGAGGTCGTCACCCCCGGCCCCAAGGACCTCCTCGACTTCGTCAACGACGTCGTCCGGCAGATCGAGGGCGTGCACCGCATCCAGTCGTTCCCCTACTTCGGCATCCACACCCACCGCTTCCTCTGGGACGTCGGCTGACCCCGGAAGGCCCCGGACCGGCCCGGCTCAGGCGGGCGGCGGCACGGGCCTGAGGACGAGCATCGTGGCGTCGTCCCGGACGGTGCCCGCGTGCCGTACCAGATCCGCCCACACCAGCTCGGTCAGCCGCGCCGGATCCTCGCCGGCGAACCGGGGGAGCCGGTCGAGCAGCGGATAGAACACGCCCTCGTGGTTTCTGGCCTCCCACACCCCGTCCGAGGCCAGGAACAGCCGGTCGCCCGGCTCCAGCGCCACCGTGACCTCCTTCGGCGGACCGACCCCCGGCACCCCGAGGCCCAGCGGCACCCCCGCAGGCACCCCGATCTCCGCGACCCGCCCCGCGTGCAGCAGCACCGGCGCCGGTGCCCCGCGCACCACGATCCGCACCGAGCGGGCGTCGGCGGAGAACTCCATCAGCACGGCCGTCGCGAACAGCTCGGCGTGCCGGACGTCCGCCGAGTCCACCGTCAGCCTGCGGTCCATCCGGGCCGCCACCGCCTCCAGGTCCGGCTGGTCGAGCACCGCCTCCCGGAAGGAACCGAGCAACGACACCACCGTGGCCACCGCCGACAGCCCGTGCCCCTGCACGTCGGCCATCACCGCCAGCACCCCCTGCGGCCCCTCGCGCACGTCGAAGAAGTCCCCGCCGACCAGCGTCCCGCGCTGCGCCGCCCGGTACAGCCCCGCGCACTCCACCGGGCCGACCCGCTCCGGCAGCGGCGGCAGCACGGCCCGCTGCACCACCCGCGCGACCGCCCGCTCCGTGACCAGCTGGGCGTCCCGGTGACTGCGTACATAGGAGACGAACACGCTCAGTACGGCCACGAAGCCGATCGTGAGCAGGTCCGTGTTGCCCGGGTGGTTCAGCCGGGTGGCCGGCACGTTCAGCACCACGACCACCAGCGTGCCCAGGACGGCGGTCTCCAGCGGGCCGTACGACAGGACGGCCAGCGGCGGGATCGCGCCCAGCAGGAAGCCGATGTCCAGCGCGTCGGGGCTGATCAGCGTGGCCGCGACGATGCATCCGAGCAGGGCCACGGGCAGCACCCGCACCCACCGCGGCGGCGGCGCACCCCGCAGCCAGCCACGCTCGTCCCGGTACCGGCGCGGCCGCGAGCCGCGCTCCGTTCGCACAGCCCCACCGTACGCCCGGCACCCGGAGGTCGCCCCGGTACGGCCGCGGCGCGGAAAACCGGTGGACGCGCGGGAGCGCGGCGCCCTACTGTCTCGACACACGCCCGACCCGACCGGAAGGAGGCGAGTGCCATGCAGGTCACACCCATGCCGCGCTCCCTCCCCGTCCCCGGGCGTGCCATCTCCGACCGGGTCTGATCGCGTCCGATCACACCTGATCCGACCGGGAGCGCACCACACCGTACGCATCCCGGAGGAATCCATGACCGATCCGGTCATCCAGACGCTCGACGAGAACACCGTCACGCTCTTCGACACCCTGCCCGACCCGCTGCGCACCCGTGAGGCGCACCGGCTGACCCGGCACCGCCCCGACTGGAAGCGTGTCGCCCTGCGCGACGGCACGGTGGTGGCGCGCGCCGCCTGGTGGGGCGGCCCGGACGACAGCGAACCGCTGGTCGTCGACTGGTTCGACGTGGCCGAGGGCGAACAGGAGGCGGGCGCCGCCCTGCTGCGCACCGCGCCCTGGCCGCACCGCGACATGGAACTGAACCTGCCCACCGGCTGGCGCGACGACCCGGCGCTGCGGGCCGCCGCCGGGCTCCGCGTCGAGGCCGCCCGCGCGGCCGGCTACGACGTGCTCGTGGAGCGCTTCCACTACCTCTGGACGCCCGGGTGCGGGCTGCCCGAGCGGCCCGGACGGCTCGTGTTCCGGCCCGAGCCCGACGACGAGGTGTTCTTCGACGCCCTGCGCCGCATCCACTCCGACACACTGGACGCGCACGCCCGCGACGCCGTCGCGGCCGGGGGAGTGGAGCTCGCCGCCCAGGAGGAGATCGACTTCTTCCGCTGGTGCCCCTCGCCCCGCGAGTGGTGGCAGGTCGCGCACACGCCGGACGGCGAGTTCGTGGGCATCCACGTCCCCGCCCACAACCCGCAGCGGCCGTGTGTCGGCTTCATCGGGGTGGTGCCGGAACAGCGCGGGCACGGATACGCCTACGACCTGCTCGTCGAGTGCACCCACCGGCTGGTCGGGTACGGCGCCGAGGTGATCGCCGCCGCCACCGACCAGGGGAACTTCCCCATGGCCGCGCACTTCGCCAGGGCCGGCTACCCCGTCGTGCGGGAGCGGGTCAATCTGCGGGCGCGGCCGGATGTCAGTGCCGGGTGACATGCTGACCGGGCGGTGACGGAAGCGGACGGCGGAGGCGGTATGGGCTTCGAGGGCGAGACGTGGCGGGTGCGCAGCGGCGGGGAAGCCGTCGGTGACATCAGGGTCGACGACTCCGACTTCCCCTGGCTGCACGGGGCGTTCGTGCCCGGCCCCGCCTTCGCCGCCGTACGGGACCTGTTCGCCAGGGAACTCGCCCTGGCCGAGCAGGACGACGAGGCGCTCCGGGAGGAGTGGGAGCGGACCTACGACGAGATCCAGCGGCGGGTGTCGCTGGTCTCGCCGGACGGCCCCGTCCCCGAGTTCCTGCTGCACATCGAGGGCGGGCGGGCCTGGTTCCGCTGGAGCGACGCGCCCTTCGAGCGGGACGCGCCCCCGGCGGGCGGGACGGACCCCGGTCCGTGAGGGACCCCGGTCCGTCCACCGTCCCGTGTTCCGGCGTGCCGGGACTCAGTCGGTCAGCAGGGCCTCGGCGGCGGAGAGGATCTCGGTCACCCGCAGCGCGAAGGCGGCGTCGCACGGGTGCGGCTCACCCGTGCGGGCGGCCGTGATCAGCGCGTCGACCGCCCGGCCGAAGGCGGGCAGGGCGCCCTCGGCGGCCTCCGGCAGGGTGGTCACCCCAGCCGTGCCGCGCAGCTCGACCGTGTTCCCGGCCGCCGCCTCCGGCGCCGTGAGGCTCAGCGTGAGCGTGCTCGACGCGCCGTCGGCGTGCTCCAGGACCAGGTGCGCGGTGTCTGCGGGACCGTGGGCCGCGGCGGCCACCCGGCGCACGTCGCCCAGCGCCGGCAGCAGCACCGACAGGGCGTGCGGGCCGACGTCCCACAGGCCGCCCTTCTCCTGCCGCCAGGGCGAGGCACCGAAGACGCTGTCCGTCGTGAACACCGCGCCCAGCCACTCGGCCCGGCCGGTGTACCAGCCGCCCCGGCCGGCCTGCTCGGCGATCCAGGCGTCCGCCTCGGGCTGGAAGCGGGTGGTGAAGAAGACGACCGAGGCGACCCCGGACTCCCGGGTCGCCTCGACGACCGCCCGGCCCTGCTCGACCGACATGGCCAGCGGCTTGTCCAGCAGCAGATGGCGGCCGGCGCGGGCGGCGCGCTCGGCGAGCGGGGCCTGCACGTCCGGCGGCAGCGCCACGGCCACCGCGTCCACGTCCGCGAGCAGGGCGTCGACGTCGTCGTAGGCGCGGGTGCCGTGCAGGTCGGCCAGTTCCTTGGCGGCCTCCGGCCGCCGTCCCCACACTCCGGTGAACTCCACCTCCGCGTGAGCGGCGAGGGCGGGTGCGTGGACCATCTGTGCCCAAGGGCCGGTGCCGAGCAGTCCGATGCGCATGGCGCTGCCTTTCCGAGGTGCCTGATCAGACGACCGGCAGGGAAAGCCGGTCGTCGGAGAGGCTTTCACACATCGTCCACTCATGGGCTTACCGGGATGTGTGCTGAGTCACTAGCATGTACCCCCTGTTGATACCGGCCAGTTGGTCCACAGCGGGAGAGCGATGCACACCGGAAAGCAGCCGTCCAAGGAGATCGACGCCACCGTGCCGACGGCCGCGCGCATGTACGACTTCTACCTGGGCGGCAAGGACAACTACGCGGCGGACCGGGCGGCGGTCGAGGAGCTGGACAAGGTCGTTCCCAGCACCCGGCGCCTCGCGATCAACAACCGCCGGTTCCTCCAGCGTGTGGTCGCCACCCTGAGCCAGGAGTACGGCATACGCCAGTTCCTGGACCACGGATCCGGTCTGCCCACGCAGAACAACGTGCACCAGGTCGCCCAGCGCATCGACCCCACCGCCCACGTGGTCTACGTGGACAACGACCCGATGGTCCTGGTCCACGGCCGGGCGCTGCTGGAGCAGGACGAGCGCACCTCGGTCATCCACGCCGACATGCGGGACACCGACGGCATCTTCTCCCACCCCGACACCCAGCGGCTGATCGACTTCTCGCAGCCGGTGGCGGTGCTGTTCAACTCGGTCATGCACTGCATCCCGGACAGCGACACCGACGGCCCGCTCGCGCTGGCCCGCCGGGTGGCCGCGCGGCTGGTGCCCGGCAGCTACCTGGTGATGTGCCAGCTGGTGAGCGAGGACGCCGAGGTCCGCAAGTTCGTCACCGACTTCATGGACCAGGCCACGCAGGGCAACTGGGGCCGGGTCCGGCAGCAGAAGGACGTCGCCGAGCTGTTCGAGGGGCTGGAGATCCTGGAACCGGGCCTTGTCGAGGTGTCGACCTGGCGCCCGGACACCGAGGTGGCGCCCCGGCAGCTCACCCACGAGTGGATCGAGTTCGGCGGCGTGGGCCGCGTCGTCTAGGACGGCCGGGCGGACGACACGGGGGGCGGCGGGACACCGGACACTGCGCCTGGGCGACGAGGAGGGGCGGGCCGCATCACCTGTGGCCCGCCCCTCCTCGCACGTCTCCGCGCCGTGCGGGTCACTTCACCGGGTAGCGCTCCGCGATGATCCGGCCCAGCAGCTCGACCGACTGCCGAGGCTGGAGCGCCTCGTCGGCCAGCCGGTCCAGGGCGACCCGGTACTCCTCGGTCTCGTCCCGGTCCTCCAGGAAGTTGGCGCTGCGGATGTGCTCCAGATAGACCACGTCGGGCAGGTCGAGCCCGCCGAAGCGCAGATAGGTGACGGGTATCGCGGGTGCCGACGCGTTCGTCACGTCGAGGGGCACGACCTGAAGCGTGACGTGCGGGCGCTGCGCCATGTCCAGCAGGTGCTCCAGCTGCTCGCGCATCACGTCCGGGCCGCCCAGGACACGCAGCAGCACCGACTCGTCGATGATCGCCCACAGCTGGGGAGCGTCGGGCCGGCGCAGCAACTCGGCCCGCCGCGTGCGCAGTTCGACCCGCCTGCGGACCTCGTTCTCGGGCGCCGTCGGCAGTCCGCGCGTGACCACGGCACGTGTGTACGCGGGGGTCTGGAGCAGGCCGGGAACGTACTGGATCTCGAACGTGCGGATGGCTGCGGCGGCCTCCTGGAGGCCGACCAGCCGGTCGAACCACTCCGGCATCAGCCGCTTGTCGTACCGCTGCCACCAGCCCGGTTCACCGGCCCGTTTCAACAGCTTCAGCAGGACCGACGCCTCGTACTCGTCCGTGCCGTAGAGGTTCAGCAGGGCCTGCACATCGGCTTCGGTCGGGGGCCTGCGGCTCTTGCCCGACTCGATCCGCGAGAGCTTCGCCGCGCTGAATCCGAGCGAGCGGGCCGCCTGGTCCTGGGCGAGGCCCGCGTCCTCGCGGAAACCGGCCAGCTGCACGCCGACCAACATCTTCAGCAGAGTCGGCGCGGGCTCGGCGCGGTCCAGATAGGGTTCAAGACGGGAGACACGAGGTGACTCGGCTGACATCCTGACTCCCAGCGGACCGGTGGTATCGGGCCCCAGGTTATCGCACACCCCCTCGTCGGCCCATGTCCTTGCCGGAGAAGGGCTGTTGGGACGCCTGAGGGGGTGCGGGCGGGCCGTGCCGGAGGGGTGCCGGTGCTACAGGAGGTGGTCGAACTCACCGTCCTTCGCCCCGGCCACGAACGCCGCCACCTCGGCGGGCGTGTAGACCAGCGCGGGGCCGTCGGGGTCACGGGAGTTGCGCACGGCTATGGCCCCGTCGACCAGGGTGGCGACCTCGACGCAGTTGCCCTCGGCGTTGCTGCGCCTGCTCTTGATCCATCGGGCGTCCAGCGAGCTGGCCCGCACTCCGTTCGGCACTGGCGACATCACGAACCTCCTTGCGTGTTCACGTCCCGCTTGCTGCGACGCCGCCTCATGCGGGGCCGTACTGTTGCCTACCCAGATTCCGCGCAATTTCCCGTGCAATTGCACGGAGGCGGTCTCGGCGTGGATAATAGCCGTGACGTCAACCCAGTTGCTGGCGTCGGGACCTGACGTCGATTCGGGGAGATGTCGTGTCATCGCCTGCGCACCGCACGAACCCTTCCGGCCCACAACGCCGCGACCACGCCGCGCCGTTCACAGCGGTGGGAGCCCAGCCGCTGTCCACCGTGGGCGACGTGTCCTGGCACGCGATCAAGGACTCCACGGGCTCCGCCGAGGCCATCCCGCTGCTCCTCCACACGATCGCCTGGGGCGCAGGGGAGGCGGCCGCCGACGCGGTCGTCCAACTCCGCGGGCGCATCTGCCAGTACGGCTTCGTCGTCGAGCAGGCCACGGCCGCCACCGTCCCCTTCCTGTGGGAACTGGCCCAACTGCCCACGGTCACCTGCCGCGCGCAGGTCATCGAACTGCTCGGCAGCATCGCCGCGGCACGGCAGTGGGAGGACACCGCCGCCGTCTACCCCAAGCTGCTCAACCACCGCGAGAACCACGTGGTGTGGGAGCGCAAGGCACGTGAGGCCGTGCGCTCCCGGCGCGGTCTCATCCACCACCTGGCGACGGGGGAGAACCCCGAGATCGCCAGGGCCACCAGGCAACTCGCCCGCGCCCTGGGCGAGTAGCGGACCCCACTCGGGGGGAGGGGGGAGCCGGAGCCGGCTCGGAGGGGGGACCGAGCCGGCCCGGCCTTCGCGCGCGCGGAACCGCGCGGAACACGGAACGACGTGGAGAACGACGTAGTGCCGCTCCAGGTGGGTAGTCAGCGCTTGCCCGCCGTCCGGTCACTGGGGAGGGACACCCGTCGATGGCCTCGTCATCGGAGAAACCGCTCGACCACCGCTACCGGGACGAGCACCCGGTGCGCACACTCGCCTATCTGCTGCACGCCGACCGCGCCCGGCTCGCCGCCGCCGCGGCCGTCTTCACCGTCAAGCACAGCCCCATCTGGCTGCTGCCGCTGATCACCGCGTCCATCATCGACACCGTCGTCCAGCACCAGCCGGTCGTCCGGCTGTGGACGAGCACCGGCGTCATCCTGGTGATCCTGCTCCTCAACTACCCGCTGCACGTCCTCTACGTCCGGCTGCTCTACGGCAGCGTCCGCCGCATGGGCACCGCCCTGCGCTCCGCGCTGTGCACCCGGATGCAGCAGCTCTCCATCGGCTACCACTCCCGGGTCAGCGCCGGCGTGCTCCAGGCCAAGGTCGTGCGCGACGTCGAGACCGTGGAGCAGATGGTGCAGCAGACGGCCGAACAGGGGCTGGGCGCGCTCACCGTGCTCGTCGGCGGACTGGTCATCATCGCCGTGCGCACCCCTGAGTTCGTGCCCGTCTTCGTGGTCGTCGTCCCCGTCGCCGCGCTGCTCGTCGCCCGGCTCAGGGCCCGGCTGCGCACCCACAACGAGCACTTCCGCCACGAGGTGGAGGCCCTTTCCAGCCGGGTGACCGAGATGACCCGCCTCATCCCCGTCACCCGCGCCCACGGCCTGGAGACCAAGGCCCTGCGCCGCATGGACGGCACCCTGAGCCGGCTGCTCACCTCCGGGCTGCGGCTCGACCTGCTCAACGGCCGCTTCGGCTCGCTGGCCTGGGTCGTCCTCAACGTGGTCGGCGTGCTCGTCCTGGCCTGCGCGGCCCTCGTGTCGTACTACGGCGTCTGGGGCGTCACCGCCGGCGACGTGGTCATGCTGAGCGCCTTCCTGACCACCCTCACCAACTCGACGACGACGCTGGCGAGTCTGGCACCCGTCATCACCCGGGGACTCGAATCGGTGCGGTCGGTCGGCGAGGTGCTCCAGGCGCCCGAACTGGAGGACAACGAGGGCAGGAGGAAGGTCGACGCGGTCCGGGGCGCGGTCGCCTTCCACGGGGTCGGCCACGTCTACGAGGACGGAGGGCGGCCCGCCGTACGGGACTTCGACCTCGCCGTCGCGCCCGGCGAGACGATCGCCCTCGTCGGCCCGTCCGGCGCCGGCAAGTCCACCGTCCTCAACCTCGTCATCGGCTTCATCCGCCCGACCGCGGGCCGGCTGCTGCTCGACGGACAGGACATGGCGGACCTCGACCTGCGCACGTACCGCAGGTTCGTCTCGGTCGTCCCGCAGGAGTCCATCCTCTTCGAGGGGACGGTCCGCGAGAACGTCGCCTACGGCATGGACGAGGCCGGCGAGGAGACGGTGCGGGCGGCTCTGCGCGACGCCAACGCCCTGGAGTTCGTCGACCGGTTGCCGCGCGGCCTCGACACCCTGGTCGGCGAGCGCGGGGCCCGGCTCTCCGGCGGCCAGCGCCAGCGGCTCGCCATCGCCCGCGCCCTCATCAGGGACCCGAGGGTCCTGGTCCTCGACGAGGCAACCTCCGCGCTCGACACCCACTCCGAGGCCCTGGTCCAACAGGCCCTCGCCCGGCTGCTGCGCGGCCGCACCACCTTCGTGGTCGCCCACCGGCTGTCCACCGTGCGCGGCGCGGACCGGATCGTGGTGCTGGAGGACGGGGCGATCCGGGAGATCGGCACCCACGACGAACTCCTGCGCAGGGGCGGCGCGTACGCGGCCCTGCACCGCGGACAGGCCGCCTGAAACGGAGTCGGGCGAACGCGGCGAGACCAACGCCGATGGGCCGATGTCAAGTTCAATGGGGGAATCTCCACCCGGCGCGGCATTGATCCTTACACTCGTCAAACGTGTTCATGCTCATGGACCGTTGTAGGAAAGGCGCCTTGTCGAGTGTTCCAGGACTCACCCATCTACGACCGGCTCGTCGCGGAGCGCGGCGACATACCCGCAGGTGTCCGCAGAGAGGCCGACCGACTGCTGCGGGAGGTGGAGATGGTCATGATGCCACTGCGGACCCTGGGCCGCGGACCCGGTGTCCCCGGCGTCTCCGGTGTTCCCGCCGCCCCCGTGCCCCCGCCGGCCGGTCAGACGCCCGAGTGGCAGCGCGTGCGCGGGCTGCCGGGCCAGGGCGGCATCTGACGCCCGGCGCCGGTCAGGGCGCCGGCCGCCGGACGTCGCCCACGGGTGCGTACGTCCCCTCCGGTCCGCCCGCCAGCCACTCGGCGATGCTGCGGGCGATCGGCTGGCCGGTGTCCATCTCGACGAACCCGAACTGCCCCGACTGGTTGCACTCCAGGAACCACCAGATGCCGTCCGCGTCCTCGGCGAAGTCGAAGGCCCCGTAGGCGAGTCGGGCGCTGCGCAGATACGCGCGGACGGCCGCCTCGACCCGTGCGGGTGCCTCCACGGGGAGCCAGGGGGACGTGGAGGGCGCGAAACGGACGTCGACGTCGTCGGGGTCCGCGTCGGCGGCGACGGCCTTGCGGGCGGCCAGCAGCCGGTCGCCCACCGCCGTCAGCCGGATGTCGGCCCGCTTGGCCACCCGCCGCTGCAACAGGGTCGGGCCGAACGCGACGGCCGAGAAGTCGGCGTCCGGGGCCACCCGGCTGGTCGGCACCGTGCGCGGCGGCTCCTGGGGGTGGGCGCCGGAGACGGGCTTGACGACCAGGTCGGGGAAGCGCTCCGCGAAGTCCCGGGCCGCCTGGGGAAAGGTCGTGATCAGCGTCGCGGGCACCGGCAGCCCGCTGAGCTGGGCGAGCCGGAGCTGCCAGGGCTTGTGGCGGGCGCGCAGGGCCGCGTCCGGATGGTTCATCCAGCGCGCGTCGGTGCTGCGCAGCATGCCGTACAGCGCCTGCGAGGACTCCTCCGTCAGCCAGTCCGACGGCTCGGCCGCGCGGGAGGCGGCGGTGCCGGGCCTGCGCACCCAGATGGAGCGCAGGCCGTTCATGCTCACCAGCCGGCCGGCGACGGACAGGTGCCCGCGGCCGGCACCCTGCACGTACTCCACCGACAGGGCGACCCCGTTGGTGAGATCGGCGGGGTCGAGACGGACGACGGGCACGCCCGCCTCGTGCAGGCGCAGGACGACCATGTCCGCCGTCACGTCCTCTTCGCTGGTCAGGATGAGCACGGTCATCGGAGGTCCGCGGTCAGTCGTCGAAGTGCGTCTTGGAGCCCGCGGTGGAGGTCGTGGTGCCCAGGACTCTGAGGGTGGCGTGGTCGGTGGCGGCGATCCGTCCGTCGGGGAGTACGTTCAACTGCAAACCGGAGTCGTACATGTACGGAGTGCTGACTTCCAACGGCGCAGCCGGGCGCGCGTAGTTGAGCGTGAACGGTTGCATGGCCTCTCCCTGTATCGGCTTCCATGCACTTATACGATTCGAACGCGTGGTTGGTTTCCTTACTCTCCGTAATCTCAGTCCGAATTAAGGAAACGACAAAGCGTTGTTCAGTTGCGGGGCCCGGATAACATGTGTCCGTGGCACATGACTCCCGGGACGCGGGCCCCGACGACGTGGGTGCCGCATTGCGCCTCTTCGACGGACTGCGCCATCAACTCGACCGGCCGGAGGAGATGCGACAGGGCGTCCGGTAGAAAGACGGTTGTGGAAATGACGGACCAGCCCGACGGAATGTTCGCGGCGGTCGACTCGCTGCTCGCCGCGGTCGACGGCGGTACGGTGCTGCCCGCGCCGCCCGAGCGGGTCCGGCTGCGTGAGGCGGCGGGCCTGACACAGGCCGCCGTCGCCCAGGCCCTGGGCGTCCGGGTGCCCAGCATCCAGGCGTGGGAGGCGGGCCGCGCGGAACCCAAGGGCGAACGCCTGGAGGCGTACCGCAGGCTCCTCCAGGGCCTCGGCGAACGCTACCCGGCACCGGCGGAACGGCCCCCCGCGCGGGGTGCGGCCCCCGCCGCCCGGACCCCCTCGGACACGCCGCCGCCCACCGACGAGGCACCCGCACCCACCGTGGCCCCGGAGTCCGACGACGGGCCCGCGTCCGCCGCGCCCTCGACGGGCGGGGCGTCGGCCGCCCGCGGCAGCGCGCAGGCCCGGGGCGCGCGCCCCGCCGCCGGGGCCCGCAAGGGGGCCGCGAAGGCGGAGCGCGGTGGTGACCCGAGGTTCGCGCACGGGCCCCTCGCCGTGGTGGACGCCTCCGGCGGCGAGGTCAGCGCGTACTGCGTCGACGGGCTCGTACTGGACGTGCCGGCCAAGTCCCTGCCCGCACTGGTCGAGTGGACCCTCGGGGAGGCGCGGCTCGGGCAGGAGCGGCTGCACCGGTCGGGCAGGGACGCCGACCCCCTGATCGTGCTGACCGAGGCCGCGTGCGAGCGCTACGGACTGCCCGCGCGCCTCAGCGACGAGGAACGGCTCGCGGGCCGCATCCCCGACGCGCACAAGGTCGTCCGGCAGCTCAAGAAGGCCGAATGGCGGCTCACCAGACGCGGGTTCGGCCCCTGGGCCCGCATCTACCGCCCGGCACAGGGCTCCCAGCGCGCCTGTGTGCAGCTGTGCGTCCCCTCCTGGCACGCCCTGGACACCCGGCACTGGGGCGACGCCGCCGAGCTGCCCCCGGAGGAACTGGCCCGCGTCCTCGGCACCTACGCCACCCGCGTCCTCACCCCGCGCGGCTCCACCGCCGTCACCGGCCTGGAGCTGATGACCGCGCTGCACCCGCCGACCCGCGCGGTCAAGGACGACGACGGCACCTGGGTGTCCGCCCCCAACCCAGGCGCCCTCGCGCGGGCCGTGGACTGCGCCCCCTGCGAGGCCCCCGACGGCCATCCGCTCCTCGCCCATCTGCCCCGCTTCCACCAGCGCACCCCGGACGAGGTGCTGCGTGAGGAGGCGTACGACTGGGCCCGGCCGATGAGCGACGAGGAGTGCATGAAGCCCTGGCTCGTCGGCATCGACGTCAACATGGCCTTCGCGGCGGCCGCGAACCGCACCGTCGTCGGCCTCGGCGCCCCCGTGCACCGTCACCGTCCCGCCTTCGACGCCTCCCTGCCGGGCTCCTGGCTCGTCGACCTCTCCCACGTCCGGCTCGACCTGCGGCTGCCGAGCCCCTTCACCCCCGACGGCGACCCGCCCCTCGGCCCCGCCTGGTACGCGACGCCGACGGTGGCGTACGCGGTCGAACTCGGCCACGAGGTCCAGCCGACGGAGGCGTACGTCCGCCCCGACAACGGCCCCTACCTGGACGCCTGGTACACGCGGCTGCGGGACGCCTACATCGCCACCATGGCCGACCTCGGCGTCACCACCGGCACCACGCCCGAGGAGTTCCTCGCCGCGATGGAGGGGCACCGGGACCGCGACCCGCAACTCGCGCTGGTGCTCGCCGCGGTCAAGGCCACCGTCAAGGGCGGCATCGGCAAGCTGCGCGAGCGGGCCCGCACCGGCTGGCGGCCGGGGGAGCGCTGGCCGGCGCTGGAGCGGCCCACCTGGCGGCCCGACATCCGCGCCGCCGTCATCGCCAAGGCCCGCGTCAACATGCACCGCAAGATGCTCACCACCGCGCGGGCCACCGGGCAGTACCCGGTGGCGGTGCTGTCCGACTGCGCGGTGTACGCCTCCGACGGGCCGTCCCCGCTCGACTTCCTGCCCCACCGGGACGGCAAGCCACTCCCGGGCGGCTTCCGCATCGGCGTCAGCCCCGGCATGGTCAAGCACGAGGGCACCCAGAGCGTCCTGTGGGCGGAGGGGCTGCGCGAGCAGCACGGCGACCACCTAAACCTCGCCCGCTACATCAAGTCCGGCCGGCTCAACACCCCGGACGAGGGCGCCTAGGTGTATTGATCACGAGCGTTGTTAACGCTGGCCGGGCTTGATCATGGCGAAGGCCTCCGTGTGTGGTGGAGGTGTCGAATCTTCACCGCAC
>NZ_JBEZXS010000066.1:0-31277 GCF_040638185.1 Streptomyces sp. NPDC026672 | reverse complement strand
ACGTGCTGTTCGCGATGCTCCGCGACGGCACCTTCTACGAACCCAGAACCCCACGCCTCGCTTGACGAAAGACATAGAGGCACCCCCCCGGGGGGGGCCTGGCGTGATCGTCCGTCCCGCGGTGGGGCTGCTGTGTTGTCTGGTGGAGTCGTACGGTGGTGTGGCAGAGGGGGTTGGTTGCGTGTGGTGTGATCGTTCGGGTCGGGACCCGGGGAGTTCGGCGTGAGCGCCCGTGCCGGAGGCGGGCCGCTGCGGCGGCTGGTCGTGCTGCGGCACGCCAAGTCCGCCTGGCCCGAGGGCGTCGCGGACCACCGGCGGCCCCTCGCCCCGCGCGGACGCCGGGACGCCCCCGCCGCGGGCCGCGCGCTGGCCGAGGCCGACTGCCTGCCCGACCTCGCCCTGTGCTCCACCGCCGTACGCGCCCGCCAGACCTGGGAGCTCGCCTCCGCCGAGTGGGGCACCCCGCCACCCGTACGGCACGACCCGCGGCTCTACGGGGCAGGCCCGGACGAGCTCCTCGACGTCGTGCGCGAGGTGCCCGCCGAGGTGGAGACCCTGCTGCTGGTCGGCCACAACCCCGGCCTGGAGGAGCTGGTGCTCGACCTCGCGGGGGACGCCCTCGACGACGCCCTGGACGCGGTCCGCGCGAAGTTCCCCACCTCCGCCATCGCCGTACTCGACTGGCACGGCCCCGGCTGGATCGCCCTCGCCCCCGGCACCGCCCTCCTCACGTCCATGACGGTCCCCCGCGGCAAGAAGCCCTGAAGGTCACCCGGCGCGGCCTAGCCCACGTGCACCCACGGCCGGCGACTCCGGTCCGGTTCCGCGCGGCGCAGGACCTCCTGGGTGACCGGGGCCACCTCGCCCACCCCGAAGACCAGGAAGCGGACCAGGTTGCCGACCGGGTTGCCCTCGGTCCAGTCGAAGTACGCGTGCGGAACGCTCCCGGTCCGGTCGCGCAGCGCCAGCAGCAGCGCCGCGATCGTGTTCGGCACCGTCGGCCCCGCCGCCCGCAGCAGCCGCACGCCCTCCCGCCGCACGCCGTGCACCGTGACGTCCGCCGTGAAGTCGGAGGAGTCCCGCACGGACACCTCCAGGAACAGCACGGGCCCGGCGCCGCGCGGGATGTACGTGTGCCGGCGCTGATCCGCCTCCTTGGCCCGGTACCCGCCCGCGCTCCGCCGGTCCGGCGGGCTCGCGATCAGCCGCAGTGGGCCCGAGCGCGCCGCGTCGTCCACGATCCGCCGCGCCTCCTCGTCCAGCACGACCTCCGCCGCCCGCAGCTCGAAGGCCCGGTGCACCCGGGAACCCACCGACGTCACCACGATGGCCACGATGAAGATGGACGCGATCTTGATGCCGTCCGGCCGTTCCACCACGTTCGCGACCAGCGTGTACGCGAACACCGCCGTGATCGCCGCGAAACCGGCCGTCGCCCGCCGCCGCCCCCGCCGGTGCACGGCCACCGTCGACGCGAACGCCGCCGACAGCATCAGCACCAGCACACCCGTCGCGTACGCCCCGCTCTGCGCGTCCACGCTCGCGTGGAACCACAGCGTGATCAGCACGGCGGTCACCAGGAACACCAGGACCAGCGGCCGCACCGCCCGCGTCCACTCCGGCGCCATCCCGTAGCGCGGCAGATAACGCGGCACGAGGTTCAGCAGACCGGCCAGCGCCGACGCCCCCGCGAACCACAGGATCGTGATGGTCGACAGGTCGTACACCGTCCCGAAGACCGACCCCAGGTACGCGTGCGCCAGATAGGCCAGCGCCCGCCCGTTCGCCGGGCCCCCGCTCGCGAAGTCCCGCTGCGGGACGAGCAGCGTCGTCGCCAGGCTCGACAGCAGCAGGAAGCAGCTCATGACCAGCGCGGCCGTGGTCAGCAGCCGCCGGGTCTCCCGGATCCGGCCCGCCGGCTTCTCCCAGGTGTCCCGGGGATCGCCCTTGACCTGCGGCATCACCGCCACCCCGGTCTCGAACCCGGACATGCCGAGCGCCAGCTTCGGGAACACCAGCAGCGCCACGCCGACCATCGCCAGCGGCGAGGAGTGGTCCGCGCTCAGCGCGCGCGTCCAGTCCGCCACGTCCACCGGATGCGCGACCACCTGCCGGGCGGCCGCCGCGAGCACCACGAGGTTCAGCGTCAGATACGTCGCCACCAGCACCACCGCGATCCCGATGGCCTCCCGGAAGCCCTTGAGGAACACCCCGCCGAGCAGCCCCACCAGCACCAGCGTGATCCAGGTGTTGCCGCCGTCCGTCCAGCCAGGCGCGAACGGGTTCTCCACCACGTGGGCCGCCGCGTCCGCCGCCGACAGCGTGATCGTGATCATGAAGTCGGTCGCCGCGAACCCCAGCAGCACCAGGACGAACAGCTTCCCCGACCACCACGAGAGCAGCCGCTCCAGCATGGCGATCGAGCCCTCGCCGTGCGGGCTCTCGTGCGCCACCCGGCGGTACACCGGCAGCGCGCCCAGCAGCGTCAGCCCGATCAGCACCAGCGTGGCCAGGGGCGACAGCAGTCCGGCGGCGAGGGCCGCGATGCCCGGCTGATAGCCGAGCGTCGAGAAGTAGTCCACACCGGTCAGGCACATCACCCGCCACCAGCGGTGGCCCTTCTGCTCCGGGTGCGGCGTGCGGTGCGGGCCGGGATGGCGGGCCGTCTGCTCGCTCAGCCCCTCCAGCAGCCACGCCCGCAGCCGTGAGCCCCCACGCGCGCCCGGGGCCGGAGTGCCGGTCATACAGTGCTGCGTTCTCGGGTCACGACGGTCCTTCGGGCGACGGCCGGTGCGCGTTCCCCACATGGTGACCCGCACCTCGCCGGCGGGCGACCCCAGGGTGCCGCCTAGGCTGGCCGGATGCAGGACGAGTACCGCACCGTCGCCCGCGCGGGTGTGCACGAGACCGAGGTCAACCGCTCCCGCTTCCTGTGCGCGCTCGCCCCGGCGGCCACCGAGCGGGAGGCCCAGGACTTCGTCGCCGCCGTCCGCAAGGAGCACGCCGACGCCACGCACAACTGCTGGGCCTACGTCATCGGCGCCGACGCGGCGGTCCAGAAGGCCAGTGACGACGGCGAACCGGGCGGCACCGCCGGCGTCCCCATGCTCCAGATGCTGCTCCGCCGCGACATGCGGTACGTCGTCGCGGTCGTCACCCGCTACTACGGCGGGGTCAAGCTCGGCGCGGGCGGCCTCATCAGGGCGTACGGGGGAGCGGTCGGCGAGGCCCTGGACGCGGTCGGCACCCTCACCCGGCGCCGCTTCCGGCTCGCCACGGTCACCGTCGACCACCAGCGCGCGGGCAAGGTCCAGAACGACCTGCGCGCCACCGGCCGCGAGGTCAGGGACGTCCGCTACGACGAGGCGGTCACCATCGAGATCGGCCTGCCGGACGCCGACGTGGACGCCTTCCGCGCTTGGCTTGCCGACGCCACCGCCGGGACGGCGGTGTTCGAACTGGGCGGGGAGGCGTACGGCGACGCCTGACGGACGGGGCCAAACGGTATGAACCGGGACGAGGTGCGTGCACCGGGCGGGTATCGCGGGGCCCGTGACGGACCGATACGGGAGTGACCGCCCGTGATGTCGGACCCGGCCGTTAGTCTCGGGGATCATGAGACTTCTGCACACGTCGGACTGGCACCTCGGCCGGGCGTTCCACCGGGTGAACATGCTCGGTGCCCAGGCCGAGTTCATCGGTCACCTCGTCACGACCGCGCGCGAGCGCGAGGTCGACGCGGTGGTCGTGTCGGGAGACGTGTACGACCGCGCGGTGCCCCCGCTTGCCGCGGTCGAGCTGTTCGACGACGCCCTGCACCGCCTCGCCGACCTCGGGGTGCCCACGGTGATGATCTCCGGCAACCACGACTCGGCCCGCCGCCTCGGGGTCGGCGCCGGCCTCATCGGACGCGCCGGCATCCACCTGCGCACCGAACCCGCCGCGGCCGGCACCCCCGTCGTCCTGGCCGACGCCCACGGCGACGTCGCCCTCTACGGCCTGCCCTACCTCGAACCCGCCCTGGTGAAGGACGAGTTCGGCACCGAGAGGGCGAGCCACGAGAGCGTGCTCGCCGCCGCCATGGACCGAGTCCGCGCCGACCTCGCCGCCCGCGCCCCCGGCACCCGCTCCGTCGTCCTCGCCCACGCCTTCGTCACCGGCGGCGAGCCCAGCGACAGCGAACGGGACATCACCGTCGGCGGCGTCGACTCCGTCCCGGCCGGCGTCTTCGACGGCGTCGACTACGTCGCGCTCGGCCATCTGCACGGCTGCCAGACCCTCACCCCGCGCGTGCGCTACTCCGGCTCCCCGCTGCCGTACTCCTTCTCCGAGGCCGGCCACCGCAAGGGCATGTGGCTGGTCGACCTCGCCGCCGACGGCGCCGTCACCGCCGAGCGCGTCGACTGCCCCGTGCCACGCCCCCTCGCCCGCGTCCGGGGCACCCTGGAGGACCTGCTCGCCGACCCCGAGCTGACCCGCCACGAGGACGCCTGGGTCGAGGCGACCCTCACCGACGCGGTCCGCCCCGCCGACCCCATGGCCCGCCTCACCGCCCGCTTCCCGCACACGCTCAGCCTCGTCTTCGCCCCCGAGCACACCCCGGACGAACCCGGCCTGTCCTACGCCCGGCGCCTCGCCGGCCGCAGCGACGAGGAGATCGCGCGGGACTTCGTCGCCCACGTCCGCGGCGCGGGACCCGACGAGCGCGAACTGACCGTGCTGCGCGAGGCGTTCGACGCCGCGCGCGCGGACGACGCGGTCCGGGAGGGCGCCCGGTGAGACTGCACCGCCTGGACCTCACCGCCTTCGGCCCCTTCGGCGACACGCAGACGGTCGACTTCGACGCCCTCTCCGCCGCCGGCCTCTTCCTGCTGCACGGCCCGACCGGCGCCGGCAAGACGTCCGTCCTGGACGCCGTCTGCTACGCGCTGTACGGCTCGGTGCCCGGAGCCCGGCAGACCGCCCAGGGCCCCGGACTGCGCAGCGACCACGCCGACCCGGGCACCCGCACCGAGGTGCGCCTCGAACTGACCGTCGCCGGACGCCGGCTGGAGATCACCCGGCAGCCCCCGTGGGAGCGCCCGAAGAAGAACGGGCGGCCCGGAACCACGGTCGACAAGGCCCAGACCTGGCTGCGCGAGTACCGGGCGACCGCCGGTACCTGGAAGGACCTCAGCCGCTCCCACCAGGAGACCGGCGAGGAGATCACCCAGCTGCTCGGCATGAGCCGCGAACAGTTCTGCCAGGTCGTCCTGCTGCCCCAGGGCGAGTTCGCGCGCTTCCTGCGCGCCGACGCCGAGGCCCGCGGCAGGCTCCTCGGCCGCCTCTTCGACACCCGGCGCTTCGCCGACGTCGAGAAGCGGCTCGCCGAACGCCGGCGCACGACCGAGTCCCTGGTGCGGGAGGGGGACGCCGCGCTGCTGGCCGACGCCCACCGCATGGAGCAGGAGGCGGGCGACGCCATGGAGGTGCCGGAACTGGCCCCCGGCGACCCCGGCCTGGCCGAAGCCGTCCTCGGCGCCGCCGCCGTCGCCCGCAGCACCGCCCGCGAACGCCTCACCCTCGCCCACTGCCGCCTCACCGCCGCCGAGTCCGCCCACGCCGCCGCCGACCGTGCCCTGGCCGACGTACGCGAACTGGCCCGGCTGCAACGGCGGTTCACACAGGCGCGGGAGCGGGCCGCGCTCCTGGAGGAGCGGTCCGGCGCCCACCAGGAGGCGCGGGCCCGCATGGAGCGCGCCCGCAAGGCCGAGGCCGTCGCGCCGGCCCTGGAGCTGCGGGAGGCCGCCGAGGCCGAGCACACCAGGACGGCCGCCGCCGACGCCCGCGCGCGCGGCCCGCTGCCCGCCCCCCTCGCCGACGCCGGCCCGGCCGGCCTCGCCGCCGCCGCCCGCCGCGCCGCCGAGGAACTGGGCGCCCTGGAGTCCGCGCGCCGCGCCGAACAGCGGCTCGCCGCGCTCGTGGCCGAACGGACCGCGCTGGACCGGCAGGAACGCGCCGACGAGGACGCGCTGCGCGAGGCCGAGACCTGGCTCGCCGACTGGGACACCACCCGTACGGCGCTCCAGTCCCGCGTCGAGTCCGCGCAGGAGGCCGCCACCCGCGCCGAACAGCTCGCCGTCCAGCGCGACCCCGCACGCCGTCGCCTCGACGCCGCCCGGCTGCGCGACCAGCTGGCCGGCGACACCGAGGAGGCCCGCACCCGGGCCCGCGCCTCCGAGGAGCGCGCCCTCACCGCCCGCGCCCACTGGCTCGACCTCAAGGAACAGCGCCTCAGCGGCATCGCGGCCGAGCTCGCCGCCCACCTCACCGACGGCGAACCCTGCGCCGTCTGCGGCGCCACCGAACACCCCGCGCCCGCCCGCAAGGTCGAGGGACACGTCGACCGGGCGGCCGAGGAACGCGCCCAGGCCGCCCACCAGCACGCAGAGGACCGGCGGGCCGAGGACGAGCGGCGCCTCGGCGTCGTCCGCGAGGCCCTGGCCGCCGCCACCGCCGAGGCCGGCGACACCCCCACCGCCCGGCTCGCCGCCGAGGCCGAGGAGCTGGAGCTGCGCCACGCCTCGGCCCGCCGCGACGCCTCCGCGCTGCACGCCGCCCGCGAGGAGCTGCGCGGCGGCGAGCACGAACGCGAACGCCGTCTCGCCGCCCGGCAGCAGGCCGCCGTACGCGCCGCCGCCCGCGTCACAAGACGTGACGCCCTGGAGGGCGAACGGGCCGCCCTGGAGGAGGAGTTGGCGCGGGCCCGGGGCAGCGCGGGCGGGGTCGCCGCGCGCGCCGCCCAACTGGAGCGGCACGTCGCCCTGCTCACCGACGCCGCCGACGCCGCGCGCGCCGCCGAGGACGCCGCCCAGCGCCTCAAGGACGCCGACGCCCGCCTCGCCGACGCCGCCTACCGCGCCGGCTTCGGCACCCCCCGGGACGCGGCCGCCGCCCTCCTCGACGACGCCGCCCACCGCGACCTCCAACGGCGCCTGGACGCCTGGCAGTCGGAGGAGGCCGCCGTCCGCGCGGCGCTCGCCGAACCCGACACCGCGGCGGCCGCCCAGCGGCCCCCCGCCGACCCCGACACGGCCGAACGCCACGCGGCGCAGGCGGCCCAGCGGCTGCGCGACGCCGCCTCCGCACGCGACCGTGCCGCCCGCTGCTGCGCCGAACTCGACCGGCTCTCCACGCAGGCGGCCGACGGCGTACGACGCCTCGCCCCGCTGCGCGAGGAGTACGAGCGGGTGGCCCGCCTCGCCGCCCTCACCGCGGGCACCTCGGCGGACAACGAACGCAGGATGCGCCTGGAGTCCTATGTCCTGGCCGCCCGCCTCGAACAGGTCGCCGCCGCCGCGACCGCCCGGCTGCGCCTCATGTCCGCCGGCCGCTACACCCTCGTCCACTCCGACGACCGCACCGGCCGCGGTCGCAGCGGGCTCGGACTGCACGTCGTGGACGCCTGGACCGGCCGCGAACGGGACACGTCGACCCTGTCCGGCGGCGAGACGTTCTTCGCGTCCCTCGCACTCGCCCTCGGCCTCGCGGACGTCGTCACCGACGAGGCCGGCGGGGTGCGCCTCGACACGCTCTTCATCGACGAGGGCTTCGGCAGCCTCGACGACCAGACCCTCGACGAGGTCCTCGACGTCCTCGACGCGCTCCGCGAACGGGACCGCAGCGTCGGCATCGTCAGCCACGTCGCCGACCTGCGCCGCCGCGTCCACGCCCAACTGGAGCTGGTGAAACACCGCTCGGGCTCCGCGGTACGGCACCGGGGCGTCGGCTAGCCGCCCGTGGTGCCCAGTGGGCGGTGGGGGAGCGGGGAGGAGTACACGACGCTCGTCGTCACCGAACCGAGGGCCCCGATCCGACCGGAGACCTCCTCCAGGTGCCGCATCGAGCGGGCGGCGACCTTGATGACGAAGCAGTCGTCGCCCGTCACGTGGTGCGCCTCCAGGATCTCGGGCGTCGCGGCCACCAGGTCGTGGAACGGCTTGTAGTTGCCGTGCGGGTACCGCAGCCGCACGAACGCCAGGATCGGCAGCCCCAGCCGCTCCGGGTCCACCACCGCCGCGTACCCCTGGATCACCCCCGCCTCCTCCAGGCGGCGCACCCGCTCGGTCACCGCGCTCGGCGACATCGACACCGCCCGCGCCAGCTCGGCGAAACTGGCCCGGCCCTCCCGCTGGAGGACGTCGAGGATGCGCCAATCGACGGCATCCGGGGAAAACACGGTCATGGGCGAGGGATACCAGGGATTCCACGGCCCGGGCAAGAGCCCGCAGTGGAAGGCGCCTTCAACACGGTCGGTACGGGTCGTAGATTCACGGTCATGGAAACGCGCCGCGCCTCCCGTGCCCGGCGCCGTCACGGAGGACCGGCCATGACCAGCAGCACCCACCACCCCGTCCTGCGCGTCGCCCCGGCCGAACCGGCCGTCGCCGCCGCCCACTTCCGCGCGGACCTCGCCTTCCGCACCGACGTCTCCGACGTGGCCGCCGCGCTCGCCGCCGGCGGCGACCCCGGCTTCGTCGTCCTCGACGTCCGCTCGACCGAAGCCTGGGACCAGGGCCACGTACCCGGCGCCCTGCACCTGCCGACCGCGCACGTCGCCGAGCGGGCCGGGGCACTGCTCGACCGCTCCGTGCCCGTGGTGACGTACTGCTGGGGCCCAGGCTGCAACGGCGCCACCCGCGCCGCCCTCGCCCTGGCCGAACTCGGCCACCGGGTCAAGGAGATGCTCGGCGGCTTCGAGTACTGGGCGCGCGAGGGCTTCCCCTACGAGACCGCGCAGGGGACCCGCAGCCGTGACACCGACCCCCTCACCGCTCCCGTGGCGGGAAACTGCGGCTGTTGATCCGGGCACTCGGGGGCGTACCGGACGAGGCGGGGAACCCCGCATCCGGGCAGGTCGCGGGGCGTGTAGGTTCTGCCCATGGCGCGAAACGCGGAACCAGGCGCGGTGGAGTGGGTGGAGTCGGGCGGTGGCCCGCTCGTGGTGGTCCCGGAGACGGTCCTGCCGTTCTGGGCGGGGGCCGACGGCGAGGACATGGCCACGGACTACGACCGGGCGTGCGAGGTCGACGGATACGTCGGACTGCTTCCCGTCGGCGACAGCGCGGCCCTCGTCCTCGGTGACGAACCCGCCTCCACCGCCTACCTCCCCGACCACGGCACCTTCGTGCGCTGGAGCGCCGCGAACTCCGAGGCCGAACTGCTCGCCGAGGTCCCCGCCGCCCTCGTCTCGGCCGTGTGGGAGCGCGAGGTCCGCTGGAACGTGCCCGGCCCGGTCGTCCTGTTCGACTCGGCCTGGCCCGGCGAGGAGGCCGACCGCGGCGGACACGTGCGCGTCCCGCTGGCACCCGGCCCCTACGCCGTCCGCGCCGCCTACGCCCGACCGGGCCCGGAGACCTGGCTCGGCCTCGTGCAGCTGCGCAGGCTCACGGACTGACACCCGCGCCGGTGCCGCCCGCCCGCGGTGACGCGCGGGCGGCACCCGGCCGGGTCAGAGCGCCGACAGCTCGTCCACCAGGTCGTCCAGGCCGAGCGACCCCTGCGAAAGGGCCGCCATGTGCCAGGACTTGAGGTCGAACGCGGCGCCGTGCCGCGCGCGGGCGTTGGCCCGGCCCCGCAGCCAGGCCCGCTCCCCGAGCTTGTAGCCGATGGCCTGACCCGGGATGGTCAGGTACCGGGTCAGCTCGCTCTCCACGAAGTCCGCCGGCCGGCTGCTGTGCGCGGCGAAGAACTCCTGCGCCAGGTCCGGGGTCCAGCGCTCACCGGGGTGGAACGGCGAGTCCGCCGGGATCTCCAGCTCCAGGTGCATGCCGATGTCGACGATCACCCGGGCCGCCCGCATCATCTGCGCGTCCAGATAGCCGAGCCGGTGCTCCGGGTCCGTGAGGTAGCCCAGCTCGTCCATCAGCCGCTCCGCGTACAGCGCCCAGCCTTCGGCGTTGGCGCTCACCCCGCCGATCGTCGCCTGGTAGCGGGAGAGGTCCTTGGCGACGTGCGCCCACTGCGCGAGCTGGAGGTGATGACCGGGCACCCCCTCGTGGTACCAGGTCGACACCAGGTCGTACGCCGGGAACCGGGTCTGCCCCATCGTCGGCAGCCAGGTCCGGCCGGGGCGCGAGAAGTCCTCCGACGGGGCCGTGTAGTAGGGGGCCGCGGCGCCGCCGGGCGGCGCGATCATCGCCTCCACCCGCCGCACCCGCTCGGCCAGTTCGAAGTGCGTGCCGTCCAGCTCCTCGATCGCCCGGTCCATCAGGGACTGGAGCCAGACCCGGACCTCCTCGACGCCCTCGATGTGCTTCCCGTGCTCGTCGAGGTGCGCGAGCGCCACCCAGGGCGTCTCCGCGCCCGGCAGGACCTTCTCCGCCTCCTGCCGCATCTCGCCGAGCAGCCGGTGGAACTCGGACCAGCCGTACGCGTACGCCTCGTCCAGGTCCAGGTCGGTGCCGTTGAAGTAGCGCGCCCAGCGGGCATAACGCTCCCGGCCCACGGGGTTCGGGGAACCCTCCACCGCCGGCGCGTACACGTCCCGCATCCAGTCCCGCAGCTCCGCCACGGCCGCGGTCGCCCCCCGGGCGGCCTCGTCCAGCTCGGCGCGCAGCGCCTCGGGACCGGCGGACGCGAAGTCCTCGAACCAGCCGCGGCCCGAACCCGTGTCCGCCCACTCGGTGAGCTGCTCGACGAAGGTCGCGGTCGGCCGCGGACCCGCGTGGAGCTTGCGGTCCAGGCCCAGGGCCAGGGACGCGCGGTAACCGGCCAGCGCGGCCGGGACCGCGCGCAGCCGCTCGGCGATCGCCGCCCAGTCCTCCTCCGTCCGCGTCGGCGTCACCGTGAACACGTCACGGACCGAGTGCCCGGGCGTGTGCATGTTGCCGACCGCGCGCAGCGCCTCGTCGGCCTCGTGCACGGCGAGCTGGGCGGTCAGCCGCTCCCGCAGCAGCCGGGCGCAGCGCCGCTCCACGTCGCTGTCCGCACCCGGTCGCCGCTCCGCCTCGTCGAGCCGGGCGAGCGTGGTCCGGGCCAGCTCGGCCCTGGCCTCCTCACCGGCGGGCGAGAAGTCGGGCAACCGGCTCGAACTCTCCTTCACACCCAGGTAGGTGCCGACGACCGGATCGAGGGCGATGAGCTCGTCGACGTACGCGTCGGCGACTTCGCGGGGCAGCGGGCTCTTGGTCTCAGACATGCGGCCATCCTCATACGGCGGACCGGCCCGCGTCATCCGCGCACTCCCGATTCAGCTGTGGGCGTGGCCGGGGGCAGCAGGGGCCCGCAGTCCCACTGCTGGAAGATCAACCGGGTCTCCACCCGGGCGACTTCGCGACGGGACGTGAACTCGTCGAGGACCAGGCGCTGGAGGTCCGCCATGTCGGCCACGGCGACGTGCACGAGGTAGTCGTCGGGGCCGGTGAGGTGGAACACCGTCCGTGACTCGGGCAGCGCGCGGATCCGTTCGACGAACGGCCCGACCAACTCCCTGCGGTGCGGCCTGACCTGGACGGACAGCAGTGCCTCCAGGCCCCGGCCCAGCTTGGCCGGGTCGAGGCGCAGCTGGTGCCCGAGGATCACTCCGGAGCGGCGCAGCCGCGTCACCCGGTCCAGACAGGTCGACGGCGCGACCCCCACCTGGGCGGCGAGGTCGCGGTAGGTGGTCCGGGCGTCGTTCTGCAACAGCCGCAGCAGGTGCAGATCCACCGGATCCAGTACGACGGATTCGGCCATACCCCGAACGTAACACGGACCTCGTCCCGTACATCCCGTTCGATGTTCACCCTACGGTCATGGACTCCAAGGATTCAGCGAGCACCGGGTCGCCCGGCTCCCGTCCCGGCGACGACCACGCCCCCGCGCACGCCCTCGCCACCGAGGCCGTGCACGCCGGCCGCGAGGACCTCGCCCGGCAGGGCCTGCACGCCGCGCCGATCGACCTGTCCACCACCTATCCCTCCTACGACAGCCGGGGCGAGGCCACCCGCGTCGACGCGTTCGCCGCGACCGGCGCGGTGCCCGACGGACCGCCCGTCTACGGCCGGGTGGGCAACCCGACCGTCGCCCGGTTCGAGACGGCCCTCGCCCGGCTGGAGCGCACGGAGTCGGCGGTCGCGTTCGCCAGCGGCATGGCCGCGCTCACCGCGGTGCTGCTGGCCCGGTCGGCGGCGGGCCTGCGGCACGTCGTCGCCGTACGGCCCCTGTACGGCTCCAGCGACCACCTGCTGACCGCCGGGCTGCTCGGCACGGAGGTGACCTGGACCGACCCCGCGGGGATCAGGGACGCGCTGCGGCCCGACACCGGGCTGGTGATCGTGGAGACCCCGGCCAACCCGACGCTCGCCGAACTCGACCTGCGGGCCGTCGCCCACGCGTGCGGGTCCGTGCCGCTGCTCGTCGACAACACGTTCGCCACACCCGTGCTGCAACGCCCCGCCGAGGACGGCGCGCGGATCGTGCTGCACAGCGCGACCAAGTACCTGGGCGGACACGGGGACGTGCTGGCCGGCGTGGTGGCCTGCGACGAGGAGTTCGCGCGGCAGCTGCGGCAGATCCGGTTCGCCACGGGCGGTGTGCTGCACCCGCTCGCCGGCTATCTGCTGCTGCGGGGCCTGTCCACGCTGCCCGTGCGGGTCCGGGCGGCCTCCGCGAACGCCGCCGAACTGGCCCGCAGGCTCGCCGCGGACCCGCGGGTCGCCGAGGTCCGCTATCCGCGGCTCGGCGGCGCGATGATCGCCTTCGAGGTGCGCGGCGACCCGCACGAGGTGATCTCCCGGGTCCGGCTGATCACCCCGGCCGTCAGCCTGGGCAGCGTCGACACCCTGATCCAGCACCCGGCGTCCATCAGCCACCGCATCGTCGACGAGACGGACCGCCACGGCTCGGGGGTCGGCGACCGGCTGCTGCGCCTGTCGGTGGGCCTGGAGGACGTGGCGGACCTGTGGGCGGACCTGGACCGGGCGTTGGGCGCCCCGGAGGGGACCGGGACGGCGTCGCCGGGGCAGGCGCGGGCCGCGGTGGGGTGAGCGTGCGGGGGCGGGACTCGGGCAGGGGGCTCGCCCCTCGCACGGCGAACGGCCCGGCGGGATTCCGCCGGGCCGTTCGCTGCCGTCCGCCGGTCGGTCAGTCGTGGTGGGGCGCGTTGTCGTACGGGAGGCGGGAGGTCACCGGCGTCGCGTCCAGCCGGGCCGTGATGACCAGGGTGCCCTCCTCGATCTGGTAGTCCAGCGGGAGGTCCAGGCCACGCATCGCCGCGACCATGCCCGTGTTGGACGCCTGCGTCACCGCGTACACGCTCTCGCAGCCCGCCTCCACGGCCATCGCCACCAGCCGGCGCAGCAGCTCACCGCCGATGCCCCGCCGCTGCCACTCGTCCTCGACGAGCAGCGCGACCTCGGTCTCGTCGCCGTCCCACAGCAGGTGCCCGAGGCCCACGATCCGTCCCGACGCCGACTGCACGGCCAACGTCCGCCCGAAGCGCGGGCTCAGCAGATGGTTCAGATAGCGGTCCGCGTCGCCGACCGGCCCGTGGTAGCGCATCCCGAGCGTGCGCGCCGAGCACCGCTCGTGCATCGCCTTCGCCGCCGCCACGTCGTGCGTGTCGGCCCGCCGCACGGCGATCGCGTCGCCCTCGGACAGCGTCAGCACGTCCTCGCTGTGCGGGATGCGCGGACCGAGCCGCGTGTCGAGCTCGACCAGGGCCCGCGCCCGCGCGAACTCGGTCGGCGTGAACGGCAGATACGGCCGCTCCACGCTGATCACCCCACCCTCGGGCGCCCGCAGCCGCATCACGGTGTCCTCCAGCGCGCCGTCCGCCGGCACCGCGTCGGGGCCCTGCCCGTCGCCGATCGTAGAGGCGGGCAGCGAACGGATCGTGCAGCGCCCCAGCAACTGGCGCAGCGCCAGCGGGAGTTCCGCCGTGTCCACCGCCGTGCGCGCCGCCAGGCCCAGGATGCGCGTCGGGGCGTCCACCAGGTCGTGCGCGTCGGCCCGCTCGGTCCAGGTGCTCGCACCGCCGGCCAGCGCCACCGCCCGGGTCAGCTCCGACGCCGTCAGAGCGGCCGGGGCCCGCAACAGGAACTCGTCCACCGTGCCGTCGGCCAGGGGGTGGGTCTGGAGGCTCAGGATGTCCACCCGCCGGCCGGCGAGCGCGGTGCACAGCGCGGCGAGCGAGCCGGGCTCGTCCTTCACCGTCGTCCGCATCCGCCACAGCGTGCTCGCCCCGGCCGCGGGCCCGGGCGCCGCCGCGGTCTCCTCGGACAGCCCGGCCCGGCCCGCGTCGGCGGGCGGCCGGGCACTGGTATCACCCGCGGGCGGTGCGTGCCCGTGGCGCCGTGCCCACCAGATGTGGAACCCCGCCGTCGCCACCAGCACCGCCGCCGAGAGCATCAGCAGCGCCGGGCCGTCGGGCCCGTGGCCGATCACGTTGGCGACCGCGTCCGCCACCGCGACGGCCGTGAACAGCGCCGCCAGTTCCACGACGTCCCGCCGCCAGTGGTGCACGGGACGTCCGTTTCTCGCCCGGGTCACATCAGACATGTCTCGAGTCATACAGCCACTGTGAAGGAACGGTGTTGCGTGATCACGAACGCTCTGTGACTGATGGGTAAAGCGCGCTTCTGCACCTTTTGTAGTTCTTTATCTCCCGCTTACCGCCCGGATCCTGACGGAAAACGCGACCGCCGGCTCACGCGGCGACCGGCTCGGCCAGCGCCTCCCGCAGCCGCCGGGCCTCGGTCACCAGCCGTGACGAGCCCCGCCGCCCGGCGGCCGAGGACAGGTGCGGCAGCTCCCCGCGCGCCCCGGACCGCTCGGCGCAGTCCGCGGCCACCGCCAGCAGGTCCCCGAGTCCCCGCGCCGCAGGGGGAGAGACGGCCGGGCCCCCGGTCGCGAGGTCGGCGAGCAGCACCGGCAGCGTGTGTCTGAGCAGTTCCCACACCGTCGTGTGTGCTCCCGTCGCGGCCGCCGTGCGCACGGACTCGGCCAGCCGCACCGGCTTGACCGCCCCGCGCCGGACCAACTGCCCGAGGTCCGCCCCTAGCCGCGCCGGGTCGAGCTGTCCGCGCGCGGCGAGCACCAGCAGCGCGTCCACCGCGGCGAGCCGGTCCTCCGCGTGCCGGGCGCCCAGCCCGTACCCCAGGCACAGATGCACGCACTCGCCCGCCGCCCCACCGGACTCGGCGAGCTGCGGCAGCACCCCGACCGCGCCCCTGCCGTCGTCCTCGGCCGCCCGCGCCAGGTCGAACAGCAGCCGCACGGCGACCAGCTCACGCCGGTCCGGGAGCACGGCCAGCCAGTGCTGCCACAGCGCATGGCTCCAGTGCCCGCAGGGGCGGCTCCCGGCGAGGGCCCCCACCGGCCGGCCCAGCCGCGCGAAGTCGGCGAGGAAGTCCTCCTGGAGGTCCGGGACCTCACCGAACTCCACGACCAGCCGCGTCCCCACCACCGACCGTGCCGCCGACGGCGGGGCGGGCTCCCCGGCACGCAGCCACCCCGCGAGCCGCTCACCCTCCCGGGTGCCCAGGGCGTCCGCCCGCTCCGCCGCGGCGAGCGCCGCCGGACGGTCGTCCCGCCGCACCCGCAGCAGCGCCTGCGCGAAGTCGGCCCGCGACACCCGGGTGCCCAGCCGCCGGTAGACGTCGAGCCGGTCCACCAGCTCGCCCGGCTCCAGCAGCCCGGTGCTCCACGTGGGTGTGGAGAGCAGCAGGGGCAGCGGATCGGTGCGCAGCCGGTGGGCCACCTCCCTGATCCGGGCGTCGAAGGCCGCGGCCAGTCCCCGGTGCGCACACGCCTGCCCGATCGGCGCGTGCCGCGTCACCGACGCGTGCAGCGTGGACGTCCGCACCCGGCCGCGGAGCGTCGCCAGCAGCAGGTCCACGGCGTCCTCGGTGCCGTGGAGATCGTGGTGGGCGCCGTCGAAGTACCTCTCCGTGTACGTCCCGCCGGCCTCGCTCGCCCACCAGCGGCGCTCGACCACCGGGGCGAGCGCCTCCAGCAGGGCCGGTACGTCCCGGTGGGCCTGGCGCACCAGACCGTCGAGCACCCGCTCGAACACGGCGACGTCACCGCCCGAGGCCAGCAACGCCCCCGTCTCCTCGGCGAGTTCGGCAGATGAGCGTGGCGCCTGGGCCAGCCGGGCGGGCTCCGGGGCGGGCGGCAGCACCTCCTCCTCGACCCCGAGGTCCGCCTCCGTCACCTGGATGCCCAGGGCGCTTCCCGCGCGGGAGCGCAATGCCGGGCCCAACTGCTCCACGGCGAAGGCGAGTTCGTCACGGGCCGCGTCGTCGGGGGCGAGGTGCTTCGCGTGCCGCTCCAGCAGCTTCACCGCCCGCTCCTGCATCTGGCCGTCCTCGTGCCCGAACGCCCGGCCCACGGCGGGCAGCAGCTCGGGGGCGGCGGAACGGTCACGGACCAGCACCTTGCCCAGCAGCACCAACTGGGCGCGCACCAGCTTCTTCTCGGGACGGAACAGGACACCGTCGGACACCTCGGCGAGCCGGCGCGGTGTCAGGTCCCCGTCCAGGGCCAGGCCGGCCAGCACCGACTGGGCGTGCGCGGCGACGGGCGAGGCTGCGTCACGGGCCAGGGCGGCCCAGTCGGCGATGTGCGCCACGCGCTCCGCGTGGGTGAGGTCGAGCAGTTCCAGCAGGGGCAGGAACACCCGGTGGTCGCTCGGGCCGCCGCCCCGCACCAGCCGGGCCACACAGGCGTCGAGCACGGTCCCCCGGTCGAGCGCGCCCTCCCGCGTGAGCTGGACCAGGGCGTTCTGCCACGACCCCGGACCCGAGCCGAACAGCCAGCGGACCTCGCCGAGGTCCGTCAACTCGAACAGCCCCGCCACGAGCGGGGCGAGATCCGGCTCCCCGCGCAGCCCGTCCAGCACGGAGGAGTCACGCCCCCACGGCGCCCTGACATGCCGCATCCAGCCGACGACATAGGCGTCCGTCACCGGGACCGCGCACCCCGCGCGGCGCACCAGGCCCGACATCAGCTCGAAGGGCACGTCCGCCGACACCGGCCGCGCGGCCAGCCGGTGCGCCACGTCGGCCAGCCAGCCGGCGTCCCGCCCCTCCACCGCCCGCAGCAGTGCCGCGGGGGACGCCTGCCGCCAGCGCAGATCCGACGCCGCCAGCCAGCCGGCGGCGGCCGCGGCCCCCGTGTGGCAGGCCGCCCCGACCGCGTGCAGCGCGGGCCCGACCCGGCGGTACTCGTCCCAGCGGCCCGACCGCATCTCCTTGCGCAGCTCCCGCAACTCCGGCAGGAACGCCCGCCGTTCGCCGTCCGGCAGCGCCGCCACCAGCCGCAGCGCCGAGTCCGTGCGCCCCGCCCGTACCGCCTCCATCAGTTCGCTCATCGCGCACCCCCGTCGATCCCCGCCGGCTCGGCCCCCACGGCCGAGCCCCTGCGCACCATCCGCACCGCCAGCGCGTGCTTGCACGGCCCGCGCCCGCCCCGGTAACGCGCCCACCACAGACAGCTGCAGCTCAGCGCCGTGCCGTCGTCCCGCACCCGGTGCACATGACCGTCCTGCGCGGTCACCGTCCCCATCGGGCCCTCCAGCCGCACGGCGCCCGCCTCCACCAGCGCACGGGCCGAACCCAGCCGGGGATTGTGCCGCTCCACACCTGCGGCGTCGTAGGGCAGCTCCCGGTGGAAGTAGGCCGCCTCCGCCGTGTCGTACCCCACGCGTCCCGACGTGCCGAGGCGGATCAGCGCCGCCCGCACCCGCTCCGGGGTCAGGCCCGAGGCCGCCGCGAGGTCGGCCACGTCCACCCGCGGCTCCCACGCCAGCAGGACCGCGATCAACTCCGCGTCCCCGGCCGCCTCGTCGGTCGACAGCGCCTCCAGGACACCGCCCTCGCCGGAGAAGCCGCGCGAGGCGTCGGGCGACAGCGTCAGCGTCAGCCGCATGCCGGGCAGGACCACCTCCCAGGCCGCGGCCGTCCCGCCGGACGTGTCCCGGGCGGCGGTGACCGCGGGGCCGTACACGCGCAGGGCGCTCGCGTGCCGCAGCACCCGCTGGAGCGCGGCCAGCCGCTCCGGTCCCGGCAGACACACCGCGCCCGGCACCGCCCGTGTCGTCGGCCGCAGCCCCCGGCCCGCCGGCACCACCCAGCGCGGCCCGCCCGCGCCCCGCTGTCCCCCGCCCGACCGGGGCAGGGAGCGCAGGAACCGCACCGCCTCGTCCGCGGGCAGCTCGGCCCGCAGATCGAACCCGGCCGCGACGACCTGGGCCTCCGCGAAACCGCGCAGCCACCGGTCGGGCAGCGGCACCTTCTTCTCCACCACCGGCCCGTCCAGCGTCGTGACCGCCAACTCCTCCGGACCGACCCGCAGATGGAGCGGATCGCCCCCGCCGATCCGTGAAAGGGCCTCACGCAGCGGGTTGTTGACGTCGACGTTCGTCGTGCCGTGCCCCACCTCCCCGCCGTCCAGGCCCGGTCCCAGGACGTCAAGACGCGCGTACACCCCGCCGCAGCCGGAGAACGACTCGAAGCGCAGCCGGTCGCCGTTGCCCGTCACCACCGGGTCCAGCGAGGCACGCAGCTGCGGCTGGTGGTACCGCGCCGCCGCCACGTCCGCGACCGCGAGCAGCCCGGCCGCCGCCACCTGAGGGGCCGTCAGGAAGCCCGCGAAGAACCGCGGATGGTCCTCGACGCCCGTGGGTGTCGCACCCCGGGAGGTCTCGAGTCCGAGCTGGTGTCCGCCCGCTGCGGACTCCAGCGCTGAGGGTCGCCGATAGGCCACGGCCTGGAGGGTTCGCGTCATGGAAAAACCGTAGAGGCGACCACTGACAATCGCCCTGACCTGCGAAGACGTTGCTCACGGCAGGCCGCCGGCACAACAGCCGACGCCGCGCACCGGGGGATGACGCCGGTGCGCGGCACGAGGCCCAGGGTACGGGAGCGGACGGCCCGTCCGCTCCCGCCGCGCCTACTGGCCGACCCGGCCGGGCCGGAGGGTCTTGGTGAACAGCACGCCGCCGTCCTGCTCCCGCAGACGGACCGTCAGTTCCCCGCTGTCGCCGTCGATGTCGACCTCGCCGAAGAACTGGTAGCCCTCGGCGGGCGAGACGTTGGAGGCGGTCGGCGCCTTCACGAACACCCGCTCGGGACCGAACGTGCCGTCGAGCGCGCTGGCCGGGAAGGCACCGGCGTTCAGCGGGCCGGAGACGAACTCCCAGAACGGCTCGAAGTCGGTGAACGCGGCCCGCGACGGCTGGTAGTGCTGGGCCGAGGTGTGGTGCACGTCGGCGGTCAGCCACACCGTGCCGGTGATCCTCCGGTGCTTGACGAACCGCAGCAGCTCGGCGATCTGGAGCTCACGGCCGAGCGGCGCGCCCGGATCGCCCTGCGCCACCGCCTCGATGTTCGGCCGGCCCTCGGTGGTGTCCGGCACGACCAGGCCGAGCGGCATGTCGGCGGCGATCACCTTCCACACGGCGCGCGAGCGCGCGAGCTCCCGCTTGAGCCATTCCAGCTGCTCGCGCCCGAGGATGCCCTGCGGGTCGGTCCGCTGGTCGTCGGGCGAGTTGGCGTTGCGGTACGTCCGCATGTCCAGGACGAACACGTCGAGCAGCGGGCCCTGGTGCAGGACGCGCTGGACGCGGCGCTCCTTCGCGCCGGGCCGCAGCGTGGAGAGGGGGAAGTACTCGCCGAACGCCCGCCGGGCGCGCGCCGCGAGCACGTCCACGTCCTTCTCGGTGTAGCGGGCGTCCGAGTCGGCGACGACCTCGCCCGGGTACCAGTTGTTGCGCACCTCGTGGTCGTCCCACTGGATGATCGAGGGCACCTGCGCGTTGAACCGCCGCAGATTGTCGTCCACGAGTCTGTTCAACTACGGTTCTACACATGACAACGACGACGGCGGACCCGTCGGGGCTAGCCGATATCTTCCTTCGGCGCTCCACGCTGATGGACGACAAGGCGACGCTGGACGCCCACGAGGATGTTCTTCGCAAAGCGATTGAAGCAGAGGGCAAAACCGTCCGTAAGGTGTGGCGAGAGGAGGTCAGCGCGTCGAAGCGCGGAGTCAAGCGTGAAGAGTTCGACGCCGCCATTGCCGCAGTGCTTGCCCGTGAGACGGGGGCTCTCTGGGTGTACAAGCTGGACCGACTGAGCCGACGGGGGATGGGCCATGTCGGCATCGTCCTCGACGACTTCGAGCGGATCGGCGCAGCTCTCCGGGCACACGTAGACGGGCTGGACTCCCGCAACCCGAACCATCGCATCATCTTCGCCGTGGCGGCAGAGCAAGCCCGCTCCGAGGCAATAAACATCGGGGTACGCACGCGCATCGGCAAGGAGGCGCACCGACCCCTTGGGCACTGGCCAGGCGGACCGGCACCCTACGGACTGAAGTCTCAGCGTCTCTACCCCGACGACTCCCGTCGTCGTGCGGCGCAACTCATCCGCCACCCGGACGAATACCCGATCGCCCGGGAGATGGCGGATCGCCTCCTTGCCGGCGAATCGGCCGTCAGCGTCGCCATGTGGATGACCACGGAGGGGAACCTCACTCGACGTGGGAAGAGGTGGCGGGCGACTACCGTTGCTGCGTGGGCGCGTACCCCGGGGACGGCGGGGCTCATGCACCGGAAGGAGCGTGTGGAGGACCCTGTCACCGGGCGCGAGTATTGGCGGGTGACAGGGGATATCGTTCTCGGACTTGACGGCACCCCTGTGAGGGTCGGTGAGGGCGTGGTGACGCCGGAGGAGCGGCTCCGAATCATTGCCGTCCTGAAGTCGCGTACGCGGGAACTCACGCCAGGGTTCACGAACGCGGGCACAGCCGGGAAGCGCCGGGGATCCCGCCAGGCACAATCGCTCCTGACTGGCATCCTCAAGTGCGGACGCTGTGAAGGCCCCATGGTGCGTAGCGGCAAACAATATCGGTGCCTTCGCCGCTCCGAGAGCGGACCGGAAGCGTGCCGAGGTATGTATATCGACTCCGCGGACGCTGACGAGGCGGTCACCCATAAGTGGCAATCCTGGGTAACAGCGCTGGATCCGGATGACCCATACGACGTTGACGTCCTGATGAAAATTGCACGCGAGTGGTACGGACACCAGGATCCGTCACGTCGGCTACGCCTCCAGGAAGCCAAGGCAGCCATTGAAGGTATCGCCGATCGTCGAGACAAGTTGGATACGGCCTACTACGTCACCGGGGCGTTCCCCGGGGACGACGGGGAACGCCGCTACCAGACGCTGAAAGCGGCGTTGGACGGACAGCTAGCGTCCCTCCGAGCAGAGATCGAAGATCTTTCGCATGACGCCGACCTGACACCGCTTCTGGAACCGGAGGAATTGGCGGAGGCATGGGACTCCGCCGACCTGGCCACGAGGCGGCTCCTACTGGCGCTGACAGTGGAGAGACTACGAGCCTTGCCGGCCAAGCATCGAGGCGACAGGACGCCCGTATGGGAGCGCGTCGCCCCCCGTTGGATCACAGCTCAGCCGCACGCCTAGACCACGAAACAAGTGGAGAGCCCCGCAGCATCCTGGACAGATCACGGGGCTCTCTACCTCACTCACTGGAATGAGGAGAGACCAATGTACGCCACCGCCCGAGTTCTTTGCATCGGACCCGTTGCCACCGCCGCGGACGTCAAGTCCCTCCGCGCTCTCGCCCACAGCGTTGCCGTCGAACTGGGTCGGCCGGCTGTGTGGGCGACGGACGCGGACCACACTGTCACCGACTACAGCGCCCTCTACCTCACGGGCGACGTTACGTCGCTCCGGGACGCGTCCACCCTCGTGCTTCTCGGTGAAGCCCTCGCGGCGGGCATGGACGTTCACGAGCCGCTTGCGGAGGTGACCGAGTGCCCGTGCGGCCTCGTCCTGCGCCACACGCGGCCCTTCGTCGACGAGGACGGAGAGGTCTGGTGCAGCGAGTGCCGCGAAGAGTCCGGGTGCGCGTGGTGCGGTGAGTGGAACGACATGGAAGACCTGGAGATCGTCGAGGACGGTTCGACGTGGGTCCCGGTCCACGCCGGGTGCCTCGACGGGATGCGCGGTACTTCCCGCGTCCTCCCCCTGGGCGCTGCCGCATGAGCGCCGAAGCGCGCGACCTCCGCGCTCTACTTGAGGCCGTGTACGAGGCCCTGACGGTGCCGGACGGCGACGTCTACAACCGGCGCATTGCCGACCGTGCACTGTGGGCGCTGACCACCATCCGCGGAGCCCTCGACGAGGCCCCGGAAGACCTGGCGTGGAACGTCGGCTACCTGCGTCGCAAGATGGCCGCGGAGGAGGCGAAAGCGAAGTAACGCATTGTAACGGGGATGCCCCGCACTGACTCCGGTCGGCGCGGGGCTCCGTTGCGTCCGGGACGGCATGCTCGGAATCGGAGGGAAACATTCCGTGGCTTTTGCCGGATATGTGGAGTACGGGGCCTTTGCGTCGCCGCTCGTCACGTCGAATCCGACCCTCCTCCGCGACGCTCTGACCAGCACTTTTATCCAAAGTGCCAAACTTGACCCCTACTTCTAACTCTCCTTAACGCGTGTTAGAGGGAATGGAAAACACCCAAAAGTTTGGCACTTTGGTGTCGAACCGCCCTGGAGGACGTCGAGAGCCCCGCCCGACGGGGAGGCTGACGGACGTCGATGGGGAGGCGTGCGGAGGAGGACGCCCGAGAAGGGGCCTGTGTGCCCTTCTGGCGTCCTATCTCGGCTCCTGGGTGACCAGGGAGCCTGGAAACGCTCACGGGCCCGCTGAGGGCTTCCCGCAGGTTGCGGCTGGTGAGCCATTGAAACCCGCAGTTGTTACACAGAGTAGTTGATCTCTGCTCCCGAGCATCCGATGCCGGGCGCCCCATAACACATGTGTCAGCCGCTTCGCGGCTCACCGACGAATGGGGAACTGAGATGAACGACTTCAGCGGGTCGGCTCGACGTCCTACCCGGCGCTCGTACGAAGACCTGGAGGCGGATGCTTTCGTGGCGGAGCTGGAGGAGAGCGGGGCGTACGTCAGCCCTGGCCGTCCGGCGCCGTGGCGCGGGCTTGAGGGACACGACCCCTACGACGACGAGAGTCCAGAGGAGTTCGGGGAACGACACTGGGACGCCTGGCACGACGGCATGTATGACGCCGACGACCCGGAGCGTCCTCGTCGACGGTCGGCGGGCCGTGCGATGGACATAGAGCCGCCCGTTGTCGGTGCGGTCACGGTTCGGGTGGACCCGGAGATAGCTGCGGCGTGGGCCGCTCGTCAGGCGGAGGCAGAGCCCCGTGCGACGTGGCCAGTGGAGGGCGGCACCGTAACTGTCGTCGGCGCTCTGAAGGTCTGGCGTGGTCCGTGTGTTCAGTGCGCCGCGGAGTTCGAACAGCGCCGTCCCGGGGACCAGAGGCGCCGTTGGCGGAAGACGTGCAGCGACGTGTGCGCGGCTGCGTGGGAGCGGGACCGTGCGCGTGAGCGCAAGCGCCGGCAGCGGGGCGACGAAGCGGCCTGATGTCACGGGTTACACGTACTAGTGGAGGGGGAGTTCTCAGGCTCCCCCTCCTCGTCGCGTCGCGGTATCTCCGGCCCCGCAATAGCCGTTGAAGGTCCGCGATCCGCGTGACGTCCACTCTCCTCCGGCGTCACGCTGAAGGACTCCCGTCCGTGTTCCGCAGGGAGCGTGTTGAGCACCGGCTTTCCTCCTCTGGGTCGTGTTGCTCCACGCCGCTACTCCGCGGGCGGGAGTCCTTCCTTTTTCCCCGAATTCGGTCGATAGGTCGATGACCCAACGGACGGAGAGCCGATGCGCATGCTCGATGTGCCGGGCAGGGAGACACGCACCTGCATGACGTGTTACGAGACCCTGCCCAACGATCTGAACCACTTCCCCGGCGACCCCATGGGACGCGGCGGCACGCGCCCTCATTGTCTTCAGTGCTGGAGAGCTAGACGCCGGGAGACTTACGCACAGAACGCCGACCACGTGCGGCGTCAGATGCGAGCCAGATATGCCGCGAGAGCGGCTCACTTCAGGGCCCTTGCCGAACGGCAGGGGTCTTTGTCATTTCCTGACACGGAGGACTGAATGAGTAACCCCGAACTTGCTGCCGCTCGACGAGCCGTGCCGGAGATTGAGGCCGCGGATAATCGCCTGGACGCCGCGAAGGAGCTCCTGGCAGAAGCACCCCACGCAGAATCTCCCGACGCCGCGCGGGAGGCAGTCATTACGAAGGCCGCAGAGGACTTCCTCTCCGGCGTCGCGTGGCCGAAGGATATCGGTAAGCGTGCTGCGAAGGCGTACGACGACGCGGACGCCGTCCTCGTCGACCGACAGGCGCGGCAGATTGCCGTCAGGCGGGCGGAGTTCGCGGTGTACGACGCCGTGGACAGGCACACGGAAGACGCCCTGACGTACCTCGGGACGCGCCTGGAGGCGCTGCTGAGCGACGCTAGGAGCGCCTTCGGGATCGTCGGCGACGTCAGCACTGCGGAAGCTGCCATCGAGGCGGGAGCGGACGTCGTAGCGGCGTGGAGCCGGCTGCGGACCCTCGTCGACGACGTGAGCAACCTGCGTGCGGCTCAGTGGGCGCTCCTTCGGGGTCCGCAGGTGCCCGGCACACCTGCGCACGGCGGTGACTGGCGGGGTCGCGAGTGGCTGCGTGCGGGCTTCGGACACGTGCGCACGCTCAGCCCCGACGAGGCTCCCGAAGGCGTCCGGAGGGTCCTGCGCGATGTCTCCAAGAGGGTCACGCAGGAGTACCTGCGGTGGCTCGCGTCGCGTGATGACGCCTATGTTCCTGGATCTGAGGACGAGTTGGCGGGTGACGTCGCAGTCCTGACGACACCCATCTCACTCAACGACAGTGGGCAGCCCGCGGACTACTACGAGCCTCGCGTGCGTCCAGAGCGCCCCGGACGTCCTGCCGAGATCTACCCGCACTCCCAGACGCCGCAACTGGACTACGCGGGACCCACGCCGGCCGCCCCCAAGCCCAACGCCACGGTTGCCGACGAGGCCCCCGCGCGCTCCTACTTCTAAGGAAGAACCATGAGTGACCTCACCACTGAGCACGCGCTCGCACAGGCTCGGACCGAGCTCGCCCAGCTACGCGCGGGCCTTGCCGTGGGCCTGACGCCGGAGCAGAGCGCCAGGCTTCAGGGATTTTCCGCCGATGAGCTCGAAGCCGACGCGCAGGCATTCGCCGCGGAGCTTGGCCTCGTCGCTCCTGCGATCCGCTCCGGCGGTGACCGTGGAGTCGACGTCTCCGGGCACACCGCGGGAAGCGTCGCGGCCGGCGCGGACCTGTACCGCCAGCGCCACGGCAGCCCCGACGACGAGCGACGCCCCGCCCCGACGGACGGACGTAATCCGTTCGCTACCAACACCTACAGCGTGGAGAACAACTGATGACCCCGAGCACTGAATACGCCATCAGGAGCCACGCCGTGGCGCTGAACGGTCAGACAGCGGTCGTCAACCTGATCGGGGGCCAGACCCTCACGGGGACGCTGGCGTACACGACAGCGACGCCGACCTTCCCGCCGGGCGGCATCGTGTACCCCGACTTCCTCCAGATCACCGTGTCCACGAAGGTGCACACGGTGCGGCTGGACCATGTGTCGGCCATCGGGCAGGGCTGACGTCGAGTCACCTGCGCCAGAACCTCCAGAAGTCGGCAAGGGCCCGAATGATCTCGGGCCTGTCGCTGGCGTCTGATCCCCGCAAGCTGAGCGGCAGGGACACGAGGACGATCAGGAAGATTGCGAACAGCAGCAAGCCGAGCAACCACGGCGCAGCTAGGGCTAGTTCGCCCAGCACGGACCACACGACACGTACTCCTAAGCAACGGTGTGTACCTGTCGCGTGGAGGAGGCGTGTGCAACCCCAACGACGACAGATGTCCTGTCGGTACGCGCCGGGCTTCGAGCGCGCTGCACCGTTGCGGTGCATGTCGTTGAGGTCCCTACGAGGAGACCATGAAGCAGGGTCGATTGCGTCGCGACAACCCGTTGAAGGTGTCGCCTTACGAAGCCCGCACACGGAAGAGGTCGTGTGTCCGCACTCGCGTCCACGTTGAGGACCCGATGCGAAGACCCCTGTCGTGGGGCCGTCCCAGTTTGGTCACCCTGGGTGGCGGCATTGACCGTGCCGGTCTCAGCGCCAGCAGCCTAGCAGGACGTGCACCAGGGGGGTGACCCCCTCCGGGGCGGATAGGTCGACCGACAAGGTGCTGGGCCTCGCTGTCTGTACGGGTCTGGGGATCTGAAATGTAACGGCTAGACCCCTGCGGCTGAGAGGCCGGGAGACGGCCGCACAGGGCTTCCTAGGGGGTATCTGAGCGCCTGCCTGGCCGCTAAGTGTTACTCGCCGGCTGTTCTGGCAGATATTGATTCCGCAGGTCAGAGGCTTGTAAGTGTTACACGCCGCATCTATACTGGAGTCATGATGAGAACCGAGCGAGCGTGCGCGCACTGTGGGGGCGACATGCCCATCACTGCGCGAGCGGACGCGCGGACATGCTCCGGTCGATGCCGAGTTGCGCTCCACCGTGCCGAGAAGCGGCGGGTCATCCCGCTGGAGCTGACGACCCGCGACAGGTGGGTGCGTCGCTCCGCGGCGAAGGTCCCGCTGACGGTCGACGGCATGCTGGCCTCCTCGACGGACCCGCGGACCTGGAGTACGCACAAGGACGCCGCCGCTTCGACGGCCGGCGTTGGTCTGGGATTCGTCCTCAACGGTGACGGGATTGTGTGCCTCGATCTCGACCACGCCTTGTGCGCCGACGGTAACCCCAAGCCGTGGGCCGCGGAGATCCTGCGACAGGCAGGATCCACGTACACAGAGGTGTCGCCCTCCGGCGAGGGCCTGCATGTGTTCGGCTATGCGACCGTCCGCCACGGACGCCGTATCCGACGTGCGGGCGGCTACGCCGTTGAGGTGTACGGCGACGGACGGTACATCGCAATGACGGGTGAGCGCTTCCAGGGCGTCCCGTCGACACTCACAGACCTAAGCGCACTTGTGGCCGATCTGACGGCGTAGGCACACCACAACTTCCGCAGAGCCCCGGAGGAGTCCTCCCGGGGCTACTTGCATTTCAGGAGGAATCCATGGAACCCCACACCGCTCACCCCTGCCGGCGAAAAGGCTGCAACTTCGAGCGTGGTATGCGCCGGCCGAAGCTAGGCCAGGCTCCGCGGCTTTCCCAGTGGTGCTCAGCGGCGTGCTTCAAGTGGACCGAGAGAGCGCGTGCAGCGTCACGGGACAGGGACGTCGCGGAAGCCGCTGAGCTCCTGCGCCTATCGGAACTCCTCGACGCGCGTACGAATCCGAGGGAGCTCATACCGGGCATCTTCCCGGACGTCAGGAGCGCCGCCTGACGTCGACGAGCACCACAACCACATAGACCACTCTCCAGGCCCTTGCGGACGCGCAAGGGCCTCTCTGTTTGGAATTCCATATGACCGAAGATTCAATTCGGTGCCTCCGCCCTGACTGTCAATTCGCGCCGCTGCCGGCGCTGACGGATTCGGGCGCGCTGGAGGTTTCTGAATTCTGTAGCGAGGCGTGCCGGGCATGGCTGGCACAGGCTATCCATGTCGCTCGTTGTGACGACTCCCCGGAGACGGAACGCGCCGCGCACCGGCTGCATCTCATAGCCGAACTCCTGGGCCTAAGGGATCACGCGGACGACATGACGTTCTTCACCACGCCAACGCCCGTTTTGGTGGACCCAACGGCGGTGAACGATGCCGGCTGATATAGACATTGTTGGTACCGCTGCCGTCGACGTAGTCCCTATCGCTCCTGCATTCCACGACAAGCTGAAGACCGTCGTACTGCCGGCCGCTGACAGAGTGGGCGAGGAAGCCGGTAGGAGGATGGGTGACGCCATCTCGCGTCACCTCACCGTGGATATCCCTGACGCTGTCGTCACAGGTGGGCGACGTGCGCGAGTGGCCGCAACCCGTGAAGGGGAGCAGGCCGGCGGGGCTATGGGCCGTGCCATTCAGCGGCAATTGGAGGTGGCGTTCCGCGCGCTGCCAAGGGCCAATGTTCGCTTGGGTGACACAGGCATCAACGCTGACATCGATCGTTTGCGTTCGAGGATTCAGGCGCTCTCCGGAAGAACTCTGGGGATTGACCTCGATGCCGGTGCAGCGCTTGCGGAGATCAGTGACCTTGACGCCCGTTTGGCGCGTTTGGCTGCATCGAATCCGAGTATCCAAGTCCAGACGGACACTGCCGTTGCGCGTGCTGCGTTGGCAGAGGTTCAACGGCAGATAAACGCCACCGATCGTGATGACGTCAATATCCGCGTCGACGTCGACACCAGTAAAGCCATGGCAGCCCTTCGATTTCTCGGCATTGCCCTTGGCGGTGTCGCTGCAATTCCCGTGGTTCCCGTGGCAGCCGCAGGCATCGGCGCAATTGCTTCCGCTGCTGTTGCTGCCGGCGCAGGGGTCGGCGCACTGGCGCTAGCGGCTGTCCCTGCCATAAAGAGCGTGACAGCAGCAATTCAGGCGAAGTCCGCAGCGGAGAAGCAGTCGGCTACTGCGACGGACAACTCCGCGGCTTCCTCCGTCAAGGCCGCGCAACAGGCCCTGACGCTGGCCAACGCGCAAGCCTCCCTGTCCTCCGCTCACCGGCAGGCAGCAAGCTCCGTAGCGGCAGCGAACCGTCAGGTACAGGACTCCGAGCGTGCCCTGTCCGACGCCAAGCGTGCCGCACGGGACGCGGAGTTGGACCTGACGCAGGCGCGACGGGACGCCACACAGCAACTCGCCGACTTGCAGGACAAGCTGATTGACGGCGCGCTCTCCGAGCGGGACGCCACCCTGCGAGTGCAGGAAGCACAGCAAGAACTCAACCAGGCCCGGTCGGACGCGTCGGTCGGCAAGGCAACCGACCTCCAGGTTCAGCGTGCGCAGCTTGCATACGACCAAGCCGTTCAGAACGCCAAGGAGCAGCGGAAGTCCGTCGCCGACCTGAAGAAGCAGGAGGCGGATGCCCGGAAGGCCGGCGTCGACGGGACCGACGTCGTCAAGCAGGCGAAGGACAGGCTGTCCGACGCGAACCGCCGTGTGGCCGACCAGACGCGGGCCGTTGCCGACGCAGAGCAGAAGGCGCGCGAGTCTCAGGTTCAGGCTGCGGAGTCCATTGCGTCGGCTGAGCGCGGCGTTCAGGCAGCGCGGCTGTCGAGCGTCGACACTACGACGCAGGCAGTCAGCAAGGCCGACGAGTACAGGAAGGCACTCGCGAAGCTCACTCCCGAGCAAAGAGCCCTCTTCGACTCCATTGCAGGCCCGAAGGGCATCACGGCCGCCTTCAAGAACTGGGCCGCATCCCTGGCTCCCGACGTCGTCCCGCTGTTCACGCGGAGCGTGAACGCCGCAAAGAGCGCGCTCCCGGGGCTGACGCCCCTTGTGCGGGGGGCCGTGGATGGCGTCGAAGAACTCCAGGACGCTGCGTCCCGGGAGGTCAAAGAGCCCTTCTGGTCCCGCTTCAGACGGGATATCGACAAGTCCGTGACGCCGGCCGTCGTCGGGTTCGGCAAGACCTTCGGCAATGTCATCGCTGGTGCGGCTGGAGTCGTCGACGCGTTCCTCCCATCCATAGACGATATAGCGGACCGAATGGTCCGGTCGTCGGGGAAGTTCGCGAACTGGGGGAAGAACCTCCAAGGGAGCCCGGAATTCGAAGGCTTCCTGAAGTACGCCGACGAGCACGGACCGATAATCGCCGACACCATCGGGAAGATTGCGGGCGCGGTGCTCAGCGTCGGATCAGCCCTAAGCCCACTCTCGGGGCCGCTCCTTAAGCTCATCGGGGGCGTGGCAGAGGGAATCGGGATCGTCGCCGATAAGGCACCCTGGTTCATCCTCCTACTGTACGGAATCATTACCGCCGTAAAGCTGTGGACCCTCGCACAAGTAGCGCTCAACCTCGTGATGAGCGCCAATCCACTGGTGTTGATCGGGCTAGCGATTCTCGCGCTCGTCGCGCTTGTGGTCTATGCGTGGAACAAGTTCGACGGGTTCCGAAACGCAATCCAGACCGCTTGGCGGTGGATAACCGACGCCACGTCGTGGGCGTGGTCGAACGTCCTCGAACCCTTCTTCACATGGTTCGGTGGGGTCGTAGTCTGGCTCTGGCAGAAGATCATAAAGCCCCACATAGATTTCGTTGTGGCCATTTTCCGTGGCCTGGCCGACGCCGTAATGTGGCTCTGGAGCGGCATTTTCTCACCTGTGTTCGGCTTCATCGGCGCTTTGATCGTCTGGTGGTGGAAGAACATAGTGAAAAAGCAGTTCGACTTGGTCATGGGAATCGTCAAGGACGTCGGCGGCGCCTTCAAGTGGCTGTACGAAAAGGCCATCAAACCCCACTTGGAAGATATCGGGGACGTGGCGGAATGGCTGTATGATCACACCCTGAAGCCAGTGTTCAAGAATATTCGCGACGGCGTGGATCTCGTCGCAGATTCCTTCTCCGACGCAAAGAGGCGGATCAAATCGTCATGGGACGACGTCGCGCGTATCGCCATCGCTCCCGTGAATTGGCTCATCGACGCATCGTACACGCGCGGCCTCAAGGCTCTGTGGGACAAGGTGTCCAAGTACGTCGGCCTCGATCCTCTTCCGAATGCTCCGAAGCTCCTCCAGGCGCCGAAGAAATTCGCCCGGGGCGGGCCGATTACTGGCGGCACCCCTGGCGTTGACAGCGTGCCACTGCTCGCCATGGGCGGGGAGTACATCGTCCGTCGGGACAGTGTGGCGAAACTGGGCGTCGGGACGATGGATTACATCAACCGGAATGGTGCCCTGCCTAAGTTCGCCGGAGGCGGAATCGTCGGCGCTCTGGGCAATGCATTCGACTGGACAGCGGGGAAGATTTCCGGCGCAGTCTCAAAGGGCGTCGACTGGGCCGAGGCGGGAGCAAGCCTCCTTGCCGACCCTTCGAAGGCGTGGACGCGCCTGGTGAAGCCCATCCTGGACGGTGTCACGAGGAATCTCAGTGGGTCCGACATGGCCCGGACCCTGGCCATGTATCCGGCGAAGCTAGTCGACTCCCTCAAGGGCAAGCTCACCGAAGCAGTCACCTTCTCGGGTGGAGGCGACATCGGCGGGGCTATCCCGACGGGCAACCGGGCGTCGATCATCCGTGCAGCCATGGCAGCCGCTCACGTGCCGCCCCCTGGCACCGTGGCGCAGTGGCTCGCCGGCATGAACACGCTGATCACGCGTGAGAGTGGCTGGAACCCGCGGGCCATCAACCGATGGGACTCCAACGCGAAGGCCGGTCACCCGTCGCAGGGCCTGACACAGACGATTCCGTCGACGTGGTCCGC